>JAENZF010000026.1:0-2617 GCA_016841385.1 Methanobacteriota archaeon
TCGGCGGCAGTTCCAAGCGTCCGGCGAGCGAAATCGATTTCCTCGTCAAATTTGAACCGATGACCCCTGTAGAGCATGCCGGCGCCTATTTCAGTCCGGCTCCGTTCCTGCCTGCATCATGGACCTCGCACGGTCGGCACACCGGCACGGTCGCGAGGAGCCTTATGGCGTTCCCGAACCGAAACGTCACTGCCTGGCCGGTGCCGGCAGGGATCTCCCCAAGGTTTATGGGGCGGTAGGTGACTCTCTCGTCCGGTGAATGATGATGAACGTTTCCCGGCTGAAGTACAGGGTCGAAGTTCTCAGCGACCACGACGGCATCAAACGCTACGGCCCGTTCAACGAGCAGAAAGCACGAGAGTTCTTCGAGGTCGAGGAGAGCCTTGGCGGGACAGCCCGGATCGCACGGCTGGAGGAGGGGATCCGGGAGACGTGGAAGGTTATCACCGAGTGCGGGGACTGGGGTGACCACGAGAGAGGACCTCGCGAAGCGAAGACGGCGGAGGTACAACCACGCTGAGCGGCCCCTGACCGTTGAGGCTTTCAGTGACGCTCCCCCGGTCTCATCCCGCCGGCCGCGGAGGGTGAGCACAAAGCGCATATACTCCAACCCCGATAGCAGGGCGTGGACCTCATCCTGCAGGCGTACGACGTGCTCCTCTGGGCCGGGCTCCTGAAGGGGCTCCAGCTGACCCTCTGGCCCCGCCTCCGCCCGGCACTCGGGGACTATGCCTACCCGGCGGCCTATCCGGCCTCTCTCCTCCTCTTTGCCCTCGCGACCTGGTACTGCGGCCTCCTCCGGGTCCCGGTCGCCCTCGCCCTCCTCGTCTTTCTGGGCCTCGGGATCTGTGGCCTCTCGCGGGGCGAGTACCGGCTCCGGGAGATCCGGGGCCTCCTCGCCTGGGACGCGGTCTTCCTCGTCGGGTTTTTATTCGCGCTTGCGGTCCGGTTCATGAACCCGCCCATCGGCTACTTCAGCGAGCAGTACATGAACCATGCCTTCCTCGCGAGCGTGATCCGGGAGCCCGTGGTGCCGCCGCTCGACCCCTGGTTTGCGGGCGGTCACCTCACCATCTACTACTACCTCGGCCACTGGCTGATGGGCTGCCTCGCCATCGTCACCGGCATCCCCCCGGAGGTGGCCTTCAACCTCATCCCGGCCACTGCCTACGGGGCGGCGTTCGTGACGCTCTACGCCACAGGAAGCCTGCTCCTCCCGCGGTGGCGGTGGGTGGCTCTCCCGGTCCTCCTCCTCGTCCCACCGTCGGTCCCCTGGTTCCTCGCGACCGGCGGGGACCTCTACGGGGCGCTCCAGGATACCAACTGGATCATCCCCGGGGCCCGGTTCGAGTTCCCGGCCTTCTCCCTCCTCCTCGGGAACGTCCATGCCTTCGAGATGGCCGCGTTCAACCAGTTCTTCCTGATCTTCCTCCTCGGGTTTGCGTGGTGCCGGTGGAGCGGGCTCGACGCACGCGGGCGGGGGGGTCTTGCCCTCCTCCTCGCGGCGAGCATCGGGTCGATGCCGCTTCTCAGTTCCTGGGACGCCCTCGTCTACGGGCCGGCCGTCGCCGTCTTCCTCCTCGCGCTCTGGGTCCGGGAGCGGGACCTCTCCACCCTCGCGGCCGCCGCCGCGGTCCCGGCGGTCGCCTTCCTCCTCTACCTCCCCTACTACCTGCAGCTCGAGCCTGCGGGTGTCGGCGGGATCGGTTGGGGGCTTCCACCCACCGAGCCGCTCGCGTTCATCGCGGTCTGGGGCGGGTTTCTGGCAATCGTCTACGCCGCCGTCGCTCGGGATATCCGGCGGTTCCCGGTCCTGCTCGCCGTCGCGCTCCCGTTCCTCGCCACCGGCTACACCGCCCTCGGGATCGCGCTGGTGCCGCTCGCCTACCTTCTCCTGCGGAGGCACCACTCATTCCCGGGCCTCCTCTGCATCGCCGGACTCGCGGTGCTCGCCTTCTGCGAGGTCTTCTACCTCCAGGAGATGCTCGGGGGGGACTACAGCCGGTTCAACACCATCTTCAAGTTCTACTTCGACGCCTGGATCCTGCTGGGCACCGGGTCCCTCCTTCTCGCCGGGGGGTGGCTTGCAGCCCGGCGGCCGGTCCTCCCGGCGGCGGCAGGGCGGTGGCTTGCGGCCATCGCGGCCATCGCCCTCATCGCCGCCCCGGTCGCCCTCGACGTCGATATCGGGCGGGGCCTTCTCGGGATCGGCTACCCTCCGGCGGGCTACAACACCCTGGACGGGCTCGCCTACCTCGACGCTACACGGCCGGAGGAGGCCGCGGCGATCGACTACCTCCGGACGCTCGACGGCGGCCACGTGCTCGTCGAGGCGGAGAACGGGGACTATGGGTATTACTCACGGATATCATCCTTCACCGGCATCCCGACACTCCTCGGGCAGATCGGCCACGAATTGACCTGGCGGGGGAACGGCGCGTGGTACTCGGAGCGCCCGGCGGATATTCGGGCGATCTATGAGGATCCCGGGAGAACCATCGCGCTCATGGAGAAGTACAACGCCACCCTCCTCTACGTCGGCGAACCGGAGCACGAGCGTTACGACGTCCGGCTGCCGGACCGGGGGCTTCTCCTGGTCTACGACGAGGGCGGGGTC
>JAENZF010000026.1:2717-13250 GCA_016841385.1 Methanobacteriota archaeon
GCCGGTAACCTGACGAACGCCGGGTCGGCGTACGCGGCGGAGTACCGGAACAACACCTCCTTCACCCGGCTTGCCGGGGAGAACGAGACGCTCAACGTGAGCCTCGAATCCGTGGCCGAAGGTTTCGTCGCGCCGCTGATGCTCACGACCGCCGGCGACGGGACGGGCAGGCTCTTTGTCGTCGACCAGATCGGGACGGTCTCGATCATCGACGGAAACGGCACCCTTGTAGCGGAGCCGTTCCTGGACGTCCGGGACCGCCTGGTCGACCTCAACCCGTCGTTCGACGAGCGCGGACTCCTCTCGATAGCCATTCACCCTGGCTTCCGGGAGAACGGGCGGGTCTTTGCGTTCTACAGCGCACCCCTGCGCGAGGGGGCACCGGAAGGCTGGGACTGCACGAACCGCCTCTCGGAGTTCCGGGTCGATCCTGCGGACCCGGACCGGGTGGACATGACCTCCGAGAAGGTCCTCTTAGAGATCGACAAACCGCAATCCACCCACAACGGCGGCAGCATCGCTTTTGGCCCCCGTGACGGCTACCTGTATGTGCCGCTCGGCGACGGGGGCAGCGGTGGCGACAGCGGGACCGGCCACACCCCGGAGATCGGGAACGCCCAGGACCTGACGACGATCTACGGCAAGGTGCTCCGGATCGACGTGGATAGCATCACCGGGAACGTGACGGAGCCGCCGGAGAACGCCACCTGGACGACAGGGGTGGGTTCCCTCTACGGGGTCCCGGAGGACAACCCGTTCGTTCTGAACGCGAGCATCCCGCCCGAGATCTACGCCTACGGGTTCCGGAACCCGGCCTTCATCTCGTTCGACGCCGAAGGCAACCTGTACGTGGCCGACGCAGGCCAGGATCTCTTCGAAGAGGTCTCACTCGTCACGAAGGGCGGCAACTACGGCTGGCGCCTCAGGGAGGGGACCCACTGTTTCGACCTCCTGAATTTCCGAACACCCCCCGTGACCTGCGAGGCCGTCGGTCATCTCGGGGAGCCCCTGATCGGTCCTGTCATCGAGGGCGGGCATGATCTGGGCGTCGTTATCATCGGCGGCCGTGTCTACGACGGCACGGCGCTCCCCGACCTTTCGGGGCACTACGTCTTCGGCTACTGGAACGGCAACCTCGCCGCCGCGGCACCCCCGGTGGGATGGAACGCGTCGGACTTCCCCGACTCCGCCGAAAACCTCACGCCCGAAGATGTCGCGATGTGGCGCCTGCAGAGGCTCAACGTCACCGTAACGCCCGCAGGACCCGTGGATGCCTTCCTCCTCGGGTTCGGCGAGGATGAAGATTCGGAGCTCTACGCGCTCATGACCGGCGTCGGCGGACCGGATGCGTCCACCACGACCGGCAGGGTCTGGAGGATCGTCCCGGCGAACGTGACCCCTACAGATAACGTAACCCCGGTGCCGACGTCCACCCCCCGATGAACGGGGGTTTCGTCGTGACGTAGAGAGGTCAATCCCTTCTTTTTTTAAAGAGCCCTCGCCGCTGCGTGGATGACCGGGAACGCCCCGGCTCCCCTCGACTCCGATATGGCCGGGTAACCTTTATGCCTCCAGGCTACCCGGTGGGGTTCATGGCACGAATAACCGCAGTCATGGCAAACACCGATGCGGGGGTGCGGGCATGACCCCGGAGGCGACCAAGGCTCCGTCCCACGCCGCCGGAAGCCGGAGCGTGACCGTCGAGATCGCGGCCGAGAACGTTGCCTTCGACACGAGCACCATCACGGTGCCTGCGGGTGCGGCGGTGACGGTGAACTTTGAGAACCAGGACGACGGGATCCCGCACAACGTCGCGGTCTACACGGACGCCTCGGCGACCGCGGCGATCTTCGTCGGCGAGATCATCACCGGCCCGGCGCGGGCGACCTACACTTTCACGGCACCCGAAACCCCGGGGACCTACTTCTTCCGGTGCGACGTGCATCACTCGATGAACGGCGACTTTATCGTGGAGTAGGGGGGACCCGGCCGGGTAACCTTCAGATACCCCGGACCCCAACCCTTTCCGCATACATGCCCGACGATAGGACCGATCCCGACCCGGCCGCCACGGAGTTTCTCGACCGCCTCATCCGGATCCTGAACAAAGCGGCAGCGATCGAGCGCCAACCGGTCGATATCGGGCACGGGACCCTGCTCTACCCATCGGAGGTGCACCTGATCGATGTCGCCGGCCGCTACCCGGATGAGGGCGTCTCGGAACTTGCAACCCGGCTCGGCATCACGAAGGGCGCCGTTTCCCAGGCCGCGAAGAAGCTCGAGGAGAAGGGCTACCTCGAGCGGGTCCGGCGGGAGGGGGACGGCAAGGCCGTCCTGCTCCGGCTGACGGAGCGGGGGCGCGAGGCGTTCGCGTGGCACCGGGCCTACCACGCGGCGGTTAACCGGGGGATCGCAGCCGAGGTCGCCCGGCTCGATCATGACGACATCGAGCACCTCATGGCGTTCCTCGCCCGGATGGAAGAGATGCTCGATGCGTGCCCTGCCGTGCGGGCGGAGGTGATCCGGCAGTTCCGGATGGCTGATATAGTTTAGCAACTAAACAATATCCGATGAAGGCACCTCTCCACCGTGAGAGCGCCGCAGTCGGAGGTACATCATGCCGGAATACACTCTAGCCCCGGTCGCCGAGTCCGACCGGAGGGGCATCGTCGATATCTTCAACCACTATGTCGAGCACACCTTTGCCGCCTACCCGGAGGAGAAGGTGCCTTACGCCTTCTTCGACCTGATTCTCGGGATCGCCCGGGACTACCCGGTCGTCGCGGTGCGGGATGCTGACTGCGGGGTCGCCGGGTTCGGGATGCTCCGCCCGCACGACCCGATGCCGGCGTTTGCCCGGACCGCCGAGATCACATACTTTCTGCGGCCCGGACTGACCGGGCAGGGGATCGGGTCGGAGGTGCTCGGCTACCTGGAGGCTGAGGGAAGGAAGCGCGGGATCGCCTGCATCCTTGCGAGCATCTCCTCGTCCAACGAGGGAAGCATCCGGTTCCATCGGCGGCACGGGTTCGCCGAGTGCGGACGGTTCAGAAACGTCGGCACCAAACGCGGGGTGCTCTTCGATACCGTCTGGATGCAGAAGGAGATCTAGAGAACGGTCGCCGCGATGATCGCCGCCGCATAGACGATCACGGTTGCGTGAATGAGCGGGAGCGCCCGCATCGCGGCAGCCGGGCTCTTCTCCCGGAGGATGAGGTAGTTTGCAGCCCCGAGGAGGACGAGTCCCGCGGCGAACCCGGTGAGTGCGACCGGCCCGAGGGTGAGGCCGAAGACGAGTGCCATGACGGCGTGGGCGGCCGAGAAGCCGAGGACCCAGAAGACAGCGCCCTTCATCCCGTAGAGGGCCGGGATGGTCGCCATCCCCCGGGCGCGGTCGTTCGTGATGTCGGCGATGTCGTTTGCCGCGAGGTGTGCGAGCGTCCAGGGGTAGAAGAAGAGGAAGAAGAAGAGGGCGGTCGTATCGGGGCTGCCGACGACGAGGTAGCCGGCGACCGGAAAGAGGGCGAAGTCCGTCCGCCCGACCACCTGGGCGATCGGCAGGGTCTGGTGCCGCTTCTTTGTCTGGTAGAAGTACTCGACCGCGTAGGAGTAGCCCATGATGCCGAGGACATAGATGTTGTGGGGTGCGGGGAGGGTTGCGGCAAGCGCGGCCGCGGCACCGGCGAGGACGAGGAAGACGGCGAAGGCCGCTCGCGAGGAGATCTTCCCTGCCGGTATCGGTCGCTCTCCAAACGGCCGCCAGTAGCGGGTGAGCGAGCCGTCGACGTCCCGCCGGTCGTACTCCCGGTCGACGTAGTCGTTCAGGACGAGCCCGGCCTCGAACCCTAAGAGGCCGATGAGCACCGCCCGGCCGACGAGTTCCCACGAAAATCCACCGTAGTTCTGGAACGCGAGCGCGAGCCCCGAGCAGAAGAGCAGGGGCCAGACAAAGAAGAAGTGGACGCGGGTCAGGTCGGCGAGCGCGGTAAGGGTCTCTCTCATGGTAGTATGTGGTGGGTTCTACGTCCGGGTTCAAAAAGCGTTGCGGCAGGGTTAAGTATGCGGCGGGGTCACTTCCCTGCCGGTGATAACCACGCATATCTACCGCTGCTCGATATGCGGGCATATCTACGACCCGAGAGTCGGGGATCCGGACGTTCCGCCGGGAACCGCGTTTGCGGACTTCCCCGGAGACTGGCGCTGTCCGGTCTGCCTTGCCGAGAAGAGCAGGTTCTCCCCGTTCGCCTCTCCTCTCGAGAGGCTCAGGCTCTGACCGTTCGTACCGCTATCCGGCCTTCTCTTGCCGGGCGGGCAGGGCTTGTGCGGAACCTCCCCGGGCGCGTTCGTCGCCGCCGACACCCCTCTGCGGTCCTGCACCCGGACGCCGGGAGGGAAGGTCTCTCTAACCGGTCTCGGGCGTCGAGCAGACAGCAGAGGGCGCGAGGCAGAAGCGCCACCGAAAAGAACCTGATAAGAAGGCGGAGAGCAGATAATACCTGACTGCGGCCCCGGCACGTGGACCCACCGGCACCGGGGCGGGCGGCGGGAGTTCTCTATGGTGGATACCTTACTGCCGGGCGCTGCTCTGCTCATCTATGCTCTGTTGAATGTTTTTTCGTTCTTTGCCTATCATCACGATAAAAAGTCCGCGGAGAGGAACACATGGAGGACGCCGGAGAGCAGGCTCCTCGTTCTCGCGTTCTTCGGGCCGTTCGGGGCCTTTGCCGCGATGCGTGCCTTCCGGCACAAGACACAGAAGGGGAAGTTCAGGCTCGTCCCTGTCTTCCTCTGCCTGCACCTCGTGCTCGCCGCCGCGCTCGCCCTGGGTCTCGCGTAACCGGCCGGGGAAAGGTATACATACCTTCTGCCCCGGGAGACTCTCATGGACACCCGTGCCATCGTCGCGTTCATCAGGCTCGGCAGGTTCCACTTCCTCCTCTCGGGGTTCATCCCGTTCACCGCCGGGGCGCTCCTCGCGCTTCTCCTCGGGGCACGGTTCACCCCGGCGCAGTTCCTCCTCGGCTACGCGGCCATGGCAGCGGCCCACCTCTCCGTCCATTACAGCAACGATTACTTCGACGCCGACGCCGACCGGTTCGTCGAGACGACGGCGATCTCCGGGGGGAGCGGTGTCCTCGCCACCAACCCGGACCTGAAGCCCGCCGCGTTCTGGGCGGCCGTCGCCCTGATGGCGGTCTCGGTCCTGATCGGGTACGCCTTCGTGACCGTCTACGCCTACCCAATCATCTTCCTCGCCTTCGGCATCGCGGGCAATCTGCTGGGCTGGTTCTACACGGCGCCACCGCTCGCGTTCGCCTACCATAAACTCGGCGAGGTCACCAACATGATCACCTTCGGCCTCCTGATGCCGGGCGCGGGCTACTTCGTCGCGATGGGGACGCTTGATGCCGCCTTCTTCGCCTTTGCCCTCCCGCTCTGCCTCTACGGCCTCGTCTTCATCACAAGCGTCGAGATCCCGGACAGGGAGGGCGACATCGCCGGGGGGAAGCGGACCCTCGTCGTGCGGAAGGGCCGCATCTACGGTTTCCGGCTCATCGCCCTCGCGGCGACCCTTGCGACCGCGACGCTCACCTTCTTTGCCCTCACCGGGACTTTCGCCCCCGTGGATTTCCGGCCGGTGGCGCTGATATCCTTCATCCCGCTCGGGATCGCCCTGTGGGGGTTCTCGAACAGGTGCGCCGAGCGGGCGTGCGCCCTCCGGTACGCCACCGCAAATATCCTGGGCTACTTCATCTTTCAGGGGCTCGTCGTCCTCTACTTCATCCTCGCGGCCACTCAGGCCTGACCGGGCCGCACCTCTACCGTCCGGTCGAAGGGGACCTCGAAGGTCGCGATACCGTAGTCGAGGACCCCCGAGCCGCTCACCCGGAGCGCGAGCGCCCCGTCCTGCAGACCCCGGAGGAGCGCCTGCACGAGCCGCAGGTTATCGACGGTCACCGGGATGGAGACTGTGGTCTCGCCATTGGGCCGGATTGTAAACCCTCCCCGCTCCCCGTGTGCGAGGAAGACCTGTCGCCCATCGTCGAAGAAGTAGACGTCGAACGAGACCCGGGTCAGGGTGGCGCCGACGGGGTTGGGGTTGTGGATGATGAGTTGCAGCGAGAGGTCGATGCTCCCAGGGGTGATGTTCTCGACCGCGACCCCGGTGAGGGTGATGGTCGGTTCCTGGAGCGAGGGGGCCGCACAGCCGGCGCTGCAGAGCAGGACGGCGACAAGGAGGGTGACGGCGGTGCGCCGCATCCACCCTGCCGGGATAGGAGTCTGCCGCAACATCCCGTTCTCCCCCCTATGGACCGTCCCCATAGGAGAGCACCGGCTCGACGGGGACGTACTTCCTGACGACGATGTTGTCGGCATAGAAGTGGTGCGGATCGCCGGAACCCCACGCCGAAGACCCGATCAGCGCGAAGTCGTCAAAGACCGTATCGTTCGGGACCGGTGATGCGTCGGAGAACCGCAGGGCCGCCCGCCCGAGGTATTCACCGTCCAGCCACGCGTGCTCGGTGGCGTTCGGCGTATCCAGGACGACCTTGATGTGGTGCCAGGTATCGGTCTCTGCCCGGGCGTCGGCGGAGAAGTTCCGGTGGTCGCCGTCGTAGTGCTGCACGGAGCCGTTCCGGAGGTGGAAGGCATACAGGTGGTTGGTCCCGTTCCAGGCCTGGATGTAGCCTGAACCGCACCACTTCCCGAACTCACTGACCCGGAAGTCCCCCTCGATGACCATCGGGCCTGCCGAGATGTTCGCGAGACATACCCGGTTGCTGTTGAACTCCGGGAGGTCGGGCTCGGATACGTTGAGATCCCCGGCGTATGCACCGTCGCGGACGACGTCCGACTGGACCTTGCCGTTCGAACCGCAGAACGACCACCGGGAGAGATCGCCCCTCTCATAGTCCTCGAAGAAGAGGAAGACTGCGTCAGGGTTGCTTGCGCTCCTGGCCTCCGGGTTGCCGTAGAGCATGGTGATCGCCGGCATCTTCGCCGGAAGGGCAAGCCAGACATGGGCATAGGAACCTTCTTTGACGTCTTCCAGCCAGTAGGGAATAGAGGTCGCGTTCGCGTCCACGAACCGGATGTCGGCGAAGTCCGGCTGCATGCCCGGGAGGTAGGTGGCGTTGAAGGAGACTGCAAGATTATCGACGCCGGATGGGTTGCCGACCGATACCGCCTGCCGCCGGGCGAAGGCCTCGACGGTCGCCGTGGTGCTGACGACGGATGACGTCGTCGCGATCGAGAGCGTCACGTTGTAGGAGCCCGGGTCCGGGTAGGTATGCACCACCGACCTTCCAAGAACTTCGTTCTTCTCAAGCTCCTGCCGTTCGCTAAGCTCCCGCCAGTCGTTCTCCCCTGCACCGGGGGTGTTCTGCTCCGTCCCGTCGCCGAAGGACCAGGTCCGGGAGACCACGTCGGCGATCCCGGATGTATCCGTAAAGTGGACGGCGGCGGGGGTCCCGGCGTACGTGACGTTTGCGGCAAGCCCCGGGACGGCACCGGCAGGCGCGATGAGGAGCAGCGCGATGGCCCCTCCGACGAGGACGATCCAGCCGTTATCCATGATACCGCTCCCATATATCCCGCCCCTATATGCATGTAACGGCCCGCCGCACCCCAATGCTGATGCTCCCCCGGGAAGCACGGTACACCGGTTAATGCCGTGAACGACGCTATCGTGATCATCGGGGGAGGCCCCGCCGGGCTCTTCTGCGCCCTGCAGGCAGCGGGGGATGGGCGGAACGTAATCATCTTCGAGAAGAAACCCGCGCCGGGACGAAAACTCCTGGTTGCGGGGTCGGGGCAGTGCAACATCACCCACGACGGAGAGATCGCCGGCTTCCTCTCCCGTTACGGCGACCACGGGGCGTTCCTCCGGCCCGCGCTCATGAACTTCACGAACCGGGACCTTATCGCCTTCTTTGCCGACCGGGGGCTCATCATGAAAGCCGAAGCCGGGGGGAAAGTCTTTCCGGAGACCCGGAGATCCGCCGATGTCCTGGCCGTCCTCCTCGCGGAGTGCGCCGCCCGCGGGGCGGAGATCCGGTGCGATGAAGCCGTCCTGGCCGTCGAACGGGACGGAGGCGGGTTCCTCGTCCGAACGGAGAAGACGACCGTCCGGGCCGACATCCTCGTCATCGCCACCGGCGGGGCCTCCTACCCCGCCACCGGCTCGACCGGGGACGGCTACGCCTTCGCCCGGGCCCTCGGGCAGCCGGTCAAGGAGATGGCTCCGGCGCTTACCCCGGTCTACGTCGCGGACTACCCGTTCGCCGACCTTGCCGGGATATCCTTCGAGAACCTCACCCTCGCTGTCTACCGGGACGGAAAACTGGTCCGCCGGCATACCGGTGACCTCCTGCTGACGCACACCGGGCTCTCGGGCCCGGGCATACTCGACGCCTCGCGCTCCATCCTTCCGGGCGACGTGCTCCAGGTCACGTTCCTCTCCGCCACGAACGCGGAGACGGTACAGAAGCGGGTCGCCAACGCGGTCGCGGCGGGCGGGGCCCGGCAGGTAAAGACCGTCCTCTGCGACCTCGCCCTCCCGGAACGGTTCGTCCGGCGGCTGCTCGACCTTGCCGGTGTTCCGCCGGGAGAGACCTCTGCCCAGCTCCAGAAGAAGACCCGCAACGTGCTCGCCGCATCCCTCGCAGAGTTCCCGTTCAGGGTGGAGAGGCTCGGCGGATTTGCCGAGGCGATGGTGACGAGGGGCGGGGTCGCCCTCGAGGGTGTCAACCCGAAGACGATGGCGTCAAAGACCGTCCCGAACCTCTACTGCATCGGCGAGGTGCTCGATATCGACGGCGATACCGGGGGCTACAACCTCCAGGCCGCGTTCTCCACCGCAGCCCTCGCCGCACGGCATATCGCCGGCGTTCACGCTCACCGGTGACGCCGCCGATCTCCGGAACCCTTTTTGCGCCGGCTCAAGGCCCCGGGATCCCGGCCCCTCATCACGATCATAAACCCGATCCATCTCCCTTCTGATGCGCCCTGGAGCGCCGTTTCTCGGTAGTACCCCTATAAATCTTATATCAACAAAATACGTGCCCGCTATCAAAATAGAAGTTCTAATATACCAAAGCGAGCATTAAAATATATTGAGACAATAACGTGCTTTGGAGCATTATTAACGCGATTCTTCTCCTCTCAGTCCTCATCCCCCAGGGACACCTGATCTACGACGCCGGATTTGCCGATGCCGGGATAAGCGCCACCGAAGGGACCTCAGTAGACGAGATCGCCCTCCTTTCCACACCCCCCGAAGTCCTCCGGGAATCTTCCTATGACGCACTCATCGACCAGGTGGGCTGGACGACGTTTGCCTGCGTCGACGGTTCCCCTCGCCTCTTCCCGGTGGGCCTCAACGCGACCCTTGCCCATGGGGTAGGCGACTGCACCGACCTCGCGCTCCTCAGGACGGAGGTACTCCGCCGGAACGGGATCCACGCCCGGCCGGTCCACGGTCTCATGGTCTGGGATGCGGGGACGTTCCGGACCAATGCCTTCCACGTGGAGGTCTTCGGGAAGGGCGTTGCCGTCCACGACTGGGTCGAACTCGGCGACGGCCGGACGATGGGTGCCTACGAAGGGAGTCCCGGGATCCGGTGCGTCAAGACCGGCAACGGGGTCTGTTTCCAGCCGGTATTCGAGGTATTGGGGTATCTCTGAACAGCCACCGGTTCCGCGTAGGAAGGTTCAATATCGGGCGCGCCAAACGAGCGGTATGAGCTTACTCACAGGGCTCCTCGCTCTGATCCTGGTGGTCGTCATCGCGTTCGTCCTCTACAAGGCCGTCAAGAGCGTGACAGGCCTCATCATCAACGCTGTCGTGGGCGTGATCCTGCTCTGGCTCATCAACCTCCTCGACCTGATGAGCCTTTTCGGCCGGCCCGACATCCCGATCAACCTGATCACCGTCCTGATCTGCGCAATCGGTGGGATCTTCGGCGTCCTGATCACGGTGGTGCTCCACCTCCTCGGGATATCGCTGACACTCTGAGTGGGACGAATCGCCGCCTACGCGGCCGGGGCGGCAGCCTCCGCGATCGTCCGGGCTAACTCCTCGATCGCCGGGCCGAACTGCCCGGCATCGACCTCGCTCTCCAGCGTGGAGGCGGACGAGACGAACCGCATCCCTTTTGCTTCGAGGCTCTTCCTCACGATCGCAGCCGCCTTCTCCGCCCCGGAACCTCCCATCTCTACGAGCACCGAGAAGGGTTTTCCCGCGGCGTTCGTGACCCTCGAGAGGTACTCGACGACGTAGGGCGGGACCTTCTGCGACCAGACCGGGGTTGCGACGACCAGGAAGTCGACGCCGGCGAGGTCCGTCTGCACCGGGTGTATCGCCGCCCGCATCCCGAACATCGCCATCATGCCTTTCCTGAACATCCCCACCTCGGAGACCGGTTCGATCTTCTCAAGCCTGCCGCCGACCCGCTCCGCGAGCGCCGCCGCCACCTTCTCCGTATGTCCCTGCCAGGAGTAGTACACGATGAGGATCATCACCATCACTCC
>JAENZF010000026.1:13350-17642 GCA_016841385.1 Methanobacteriota archaeon
TACTACGTACAGCTCTACGACCGGGAAGGAACCCCCGTCGGCAGGACCGGGCTCTGGAGGACGGAGGCGAAGGCAAAAGAGGCGGCCCGGCGGCTCGCCGCGAAGATGGGCGGGGAGTGAGCGTCACGGTGTGTCCGGGTGCGCCTCCGCGTAGCGGATGAGGCCGGCGATGCACCGGTTATGCGGCGTCTCGATGCCGTGGCGCTCCCCCAGGCGTGCGACATACCCGTTGAGGAGGTCGATCTCCGTCCTGCGGCCCCGCTGGAGGTCGTAGTACATGGAGGGATAGACCGCGGTGAAGTCGGGCACCTGCACCCCGAAAAGGTGGGCAAGGTAGTCGTCGGCGGTCGCCCAGGGGAGCCGCACCCCTTCGGCGCCGGCAACGGTGAAGGTCTCGCGGATGAGGGTGGCGACGGTCTCCCGGATCTCGGCGTCGGCGGCGACCCCGACCGGGGCCCTGAGGAGGGCGCAGATCGGGTTCACCGCGATGTTGAGGAGGGCTTTCGCCCACTTTCCGGAGCGGATATCGGCCTCCACCTCGACCGGGATTCCGGCGGACCGGATGACGCCGATCAAACGGTCGAGGGCGGCGCCACCGTCGCCGGACCAGATCCCGAGATACATCGGGGCGCTCTCGCTCAGGACCCGGACATGCCCCGGGCCCGCAACCGAAAAGTTCGTCGTCACGGTCCCACCAATGACGGTGTCGGTGTACCCCGCAATAATCTCCTCGTTCCCGATGCCGTTCTGGAGGCTTACTGCCGGCCGGCCCCGGATCACCCCGGCGTACTCATCGCAGATCGCCCGGGTATCGGTGCCCTTCGCGGTGATGACGACAACATCAACCCCGGGCGGGACCTCTTCCGGCCCTGAGATGCAGGCGATGGCGTCGACGGTGCCGTTCCCCCAGACACCCTCCATCCTGAGGCCCCGCTCCCGGATCGCGCCGGCATGCACCGGTCGGCAGGCCGCATAGACCGTCGCCACCCCACGAAGTTTTCCGGCGAGCGAGAGGCCGACCGCCCCTGCGCCGAGGATCAGGATGACCGGGCGTTGTAACGCTTCCATTCTCTCGTAGTCCCTGTTGGGCATGGGAGAAGATAATGATGCGGCACCACAACCCATGTCGCGAACCCGGGGTCCGGACCCGTCGTCGATCGTCCGGTTCCGGGTTGTCTCGATCACGGAGTGAACGGCGGCGCCGGAAACGCGGTAGCGAACGCTTTTCGTCCCGGGTGCCGAGCTACCCTACCTGATGAAGTATGTCACGAAGGCCGACGGCAGCCTGCAGCCGTTCGACCGGGGGAGGGTGCGGCGGACGCTCAGGAACATGGGCCTCGGGGAGGAGGATGCCGACCGGATCGCCGCAGAGATCGAGGAGTCGGTGCCGGACGGCGTGAAGACTGCTGCGGTCCTCCGGATGATCCGCACCCGGGCCCGGGCCGTCCGTCCCGCCGTCGCGCACCGGACCAACCTCCGCCGAGCGCTCGCCCTCCTCCGCCCGAAACCGGAGTTCGAGGAGTTCGTGCGAGTCCTCCTCCGGGAGCACGGTTACCGGGTGGAGACCGGGTGCATCCTTGCCGGACGGTGCGGGGAGCACGAGGTGGACGCCATAGCTCGCAAAGACGGCGCCACCATCTTCGTCGAGGTGAAGCACCACGCGAGCCACCACCGGATGACCGGCCTCGACGAAGGACGGATCGCCCGGGCGATCGTCGAGGACCTCCAGGAGGGGTGCCGGTCTGGGCGGTGCCCCATCTCGGTCGACGGCGCCCTGATCGTCTGCAACACCAAACTCTCGGAACACGCGAAGCGCTACGCGACCTGCCGGGGGATCGGGCATATCGGGTGGGACTACCCGGAGGAGCAGAACCTCCGGACGATGATCGAGGGAACGCAGTCTTACCCGGTCACCATCGTTACCGGGGTGGGGCCGTCGGTCTCCACCCGGCTGGCCGCTGCCGGAGTCCTCACGGCAAAGCAGGTCGCCTACGGCGACGCCGAGGTCATCGCCCACGACGCGGGCATCCCCCTTGGGGAGGTGCTGCTGATCGCCGGCCGGGCGCGTGCGGTCCTCGAACCGTGAGCGGTCTTCAGGCGATAGCCTGGAGTTGCTCTTCGGTCGGGTTGATCAGGACGATCTCGGGCCGGCAGTTGAACCGGAGGTCCACCCCGGCAACGCTCGCGCTGCAGACCCCGCGGGAGATGTAGGTCGGCGTCCCGTTCGTCTCGAACATGCCCGCAAGCTCGATGACACCGAGGTCGTTTAACTGCTTGATGACCGGGAAGAGGAACTGGCCACCATGGGTGTGGCCAGCGAGAATGAGATCGGCGTCCCAGTCGGCCCTGCATGAGGGCTCGTGGATGAGGTAGACGGTGAATGCGTCCGTCGCCGGCACGTCGGGCGGGTCAGCCATCCCGGCCCACCCGTCGTCGACGCCGACGATGACGATCTCCTCATTCCCAACGGGAACCCGGGCGTAGTCGTTCCGGAGTACATGGACCCCGTTCTCTTCCAGGGTCGCGGTGAGCCCGTCGGCAAATGCGGTATCGGCGGAACCGTCGTTTAAGGCGGAGACGTCGTACCCGACGGCGGTGACGTCGGTCGAGGTCTGGACGGCAAGCATTCTCTCGATGCCCGTCCGGCTGTCGGTCCCCACCCGGTAGTCGTGGTTCCCGAGCACGGCGTAGGTCGGTGCGTCGAGTGACTGCCATACCGCCTGCGTGGCGAAGTCCGACTCCTCACCGGTGACGAAGTCGCCGCCGATCAGGACGAGCGAGGGGTTTAACCGGTTGACCTCGGAGATCACCTCCCGGACGTGGTCGATGTTGGACGCCCTGATGTGGGGGTCGGTGATATAGACGATGCCTTCGGGCGCCCCGTCGATCTCGAGCACGGTCACGTCGACGGCCCGTGCTTCCCAGGCCATGTAGCCGGTCATGGACGGGAGCAGGATGAGCACGAATAACGCCAGATGTCGTGTGCTTGGAGCCTTCAGGATCACTGCATTTTATTCTATCTTCAAAATATAAATACGATCCGCCGGATCCGGCCCGGGAGAATCAGCGACTGCGAGTCGGATCGACCTGATCGGCCACGACATCGGCTGGTTCCGTGCCGGAGGACGGGTCGGCGAAGAGTCGGATAAATCGGTGTCTCTCAGCCCTTGCAAGGGCGATAGCGGCGAGAGTAGCGCCGATCACCGCCCCGATGAGATCCACGATGAGGTCCGACATGGTATCGATGTTCCCGTGCTGGAGGTTCGTGCCGAAGACCTGGTCGGCCACGAACTCGTAGATCTCCCACACCGCCCCCGCTGCCAGTGTCGAGACCAGGATGAAGACGACTACCGCCGATCTTGTCAGCCGGACGTCCCCCTGGTGCTCGGCGAGGATCGCGAGGAAGAAAGCGATGAATGCGACAGTGATCGAGGAGACAAGATGGGTCAGTTTGTCGTAGTAGGGCGCGAAGAGGATGTAATACTCCCCGACGTGGCCCATGACGTGGAGGTACAGGGAGACGGCGACGAGGAGGTTGACCTCCCAGGGCAGGCAGAGGCGCATGTTCCTCGTCATGAGGGACGGCGCCATCGTCAGGAGGAAGGCGACGCCCGCCGAGAGCCCGAGGAAGTACTCGCCTGCCGTGATGCTGTAGGCTACGCTCAGGAGGATGAGCCCCTGGATGAAGTAGGTGAGGTAGATCCCGCGCGACGGGTCCGGGCATGCCATGGGTATACCTGTGCAGATAGATAGTCCCGGCACTATACATAACCGTCCCGGTGGCGGTCTCCGGGAACCGGGTGATCGTCCGGGGGCTCCGTCCGGCCGATGTCACGGCCAACCGAGACGGGGCCGCCAGCCGTTGCGGTCGCCTTCGCGCCTCCGGGAGAATATTTGATAAGCTAGCAGTTGTATAAATTGGACACACAAGGACCAAATGCTCTGGAACATGGGGTTGATGATCTGACAGATGCTACGAAGCGCAAATCCGAATCCAATGGAGGGGCAGCGGAAGAGGAGATTGTCCGCGTGCGCCTGCCGAACAAGAGGAACCGGGAGATGTTCGCCAGCGCCGAACTGATGCTGGGCGCAAACCATATCAAGATCCGCTGTTTCGACGGGGTGACGCGCACCGGGCGGATCAAGGGCAAGATCAAGAAGAAGGTCTGGATACGGGAAGGAGATGTCCTGGTCGTCGTTCCCTGGAGTTTCCAGGACGAGAAGTGCGATATCATTTACCGCTACACGAGACCCCAGGTGGAGTGGCTCCGGAAGAACCGGTATCTCTGATA
>JAENZF010000027.1 GCA_016841385.1 Methanobacteriota archaeon
GAAACCTCCTCGGCGTGGACCGTGGCAAGCCCCCCGAGGGCGTGGATGCGGGCAAAGAGTTCCTTGAGGGTCTCGGGATCGAGCCCCTCGCCGTAACTCGACGGTGCAGCGAAGATCTCCCCGAAGGCCATCGCACCGGCATCGTACATGCCCGGGAGGTCGGTGCCCGGGAGAACGCCTGCGTTCACTGCAAACCCGCATACGGCCTGCTCCTCCGCCTCGCGAATACGTGCCCGGAGGAGTTCGGGCGTGGTGATCGGGGGGACGGTATTCGGCTGGTCGACCACGACCGTCACCCCGCCGGCGATCGCGCTCATCGTGCCCGTGTGCCAGTCCTCCTTCTCTGCCTGCACCCCTCCCCGCATGTGGACGTGCATATCGACCGCTCCCGGGAGGCAGGTGAATCTGCTGCAGTCGATCGTCTCTTCGGCACGCACCGGTGCCCCGACGTGCCGGACGATACCCCCGGCGATGACGATATCGGCCCGCCGTCCCGTCGGGAGCCCCACGTTCCGGAGCACGAGATCGGCGGTCATCCGCGGCACACCGCCAGGTCGTCCCGGGTTGCGTAATGCACCTCGACCATGTAGGCGGGGCGGTAACGCGTCTTCGATTCGCGGAGCCCGGGCACGCCCATGTCGCACTCCCGGTTGACGTAGCGGTAGCGCTTCCGGAGTCCGGCCGCCGTCCCGGTCGTGATCACCTTATAAATGCCCGGGTAGGTCTCGGGGAGCGCCTTCTCGAAGTGGACGACCGCCATATCCGCGTTGACCCTGCCGATGACCGATATCGCCCCGATGGTGCCGCCGATCCGGACCATCCACCCCTCAAGCCCGATATCGAAGAAATGGTTTATGGCGAAGAGGATGGCTTCTTTTTCGGCGGCGAGAATGGGCACGGAGTCGCAGTCCCGCCACTCGCACCAGACGACCAGGAACTCCCAGACCTCGTTGATGTTCTCTTCGGTGATCTCTTCGACCGTATACGCATACTCCCGCCCAAACCGGTTAATCTGGCGTCGGATGGTAGCGTAGCCCTTCCCGGTGAGGTCGGCGAGGTCTTCGGTACGGTAGATGTAGTCGAAGAAGTCCCGGTCAGCGTGCAGGGGCAGGTCCGGGTAGAGTTCCCGGATCCACGCTTCATTTGCCGGATCCAGCACCAGCACGGGTCTGTCGCCCCCCTCCCTCGCTGCAAGGTCGATGACGTCCCCGATCAGGTCCGGATTTTTGGGGCCGATTGGGGGTCGGAACGACGTTCCGCCGTTGATGGTGCTTGAGAGGACGATTGAGCCCTCGGATTCGCGAAAGCGGTAATCCGCATAGTGGTTCCAGCAGACCATATTCGCGAACGTGTTGTCGCTGTGCACCTGGGGGTACTGCCGATAGTGCTCCCCGAAGAGTTCGCGATCGTCCAGGCTCACGGGTTTGAAATCAGCGAATCTCAGCATGTCTCACCAATCTTTCGGATACCACCGCATGGGTATGTGCCTCTCCATTCTCCGGAACCCAAGCGCGGTGTAGAATGCCTCGGTCCCGGGTTCGGCGACAAGGGCGACCCAGGTGACACCTGCAGATTTACAGTAATCCAGCAGCGCTGATAAGATCATCGTTCCGATGCCCCGGCCCCGGTATCCGGGGAGGACGATCAGGTCCTGGATGTAGGCGTCCGAGACCCCGTCCGAGAGTACCCTGCCCATGCCGATCGCTTTGCCGGTCACAGGGTCGACGGCGACGGCAAAGGCGAAACTTCCCGTGATGAGGGCACACAGGCCGGCGGGGTTCCATTCTTCGTTCCACCAGCCGCCCGCCCGGTAGAGGTCGGCTATCGTCTCCACATCCCAGACGTCCACCAGGCGCACCTCGATGCCTGCCTCCTCCGTCATCGTATCATGCCCCTCCATAAGACTGCTCACGGCATCAACTGTGTATGACAGCAGGGATTGAGGGCGGGGGTAAAAAGAGGTATGGTTATCCCCTAGCAGACACGCGGGACCGGGTCGCCGATCGGCGGCTCGATGAACCGCTCTCCGCCGATAGCGGTCCGCATAATCACATGGGAACCTTCTACGACTTCGCCGACGATCGCGGCGTCCCGTCCATACGGGTGCGAGCGGAGCGCCGCGAGGACGGCCTCTGCATCGTCGGGTGCGACCCCCATGATGACTTTGCCCTCGTTCGCCACCTCAAGGGGGTCGAGGCCGAGCATGCCGGCGGCGCTCCGGACGTTCGTCCGGAAGGGGAGGGCCTCTTCCTCGATGACGACACCCACTCCGCTCTTTCGCGCCATCTCGTTGATGGCGTTGGCGAACCCGCCCCGGGTCGGGTCTTTCATGGCGTGGATATCCCCGGCTGCGAGCGCCCGCTCGACGAGCGTCCAGAGGGGGGCGACGTCGGAGTGGATCTGGCCGCCGAAGTCGAACCCCTCGCGGTGGGCCATGATGGCGATGCCGTGGTCGCCGATGGTGCCGCTGACGATGATCGTATCGCCGGCCAAAAGACCGTTGTCCCGCACCACCCGCTCGGCGACGCCGATGCCGGCGGTGTTGATAACGATGGTGTCGAGCGCGCTCCGCTCGAGGACCTTGGTGTCTCCCGTGACGAGGTTTGCCCCGCACTCGCCGAGTGCGGCGTCCATCGATGCGACGATCCGCTCGAGGTCGGCGACCTCGAAGCCTTCGGGGATGACCATGCCGCACGAGAGGGCGATCGGCCGGCCGCCCATCATCGCAAGGTCGTTGATGGTCCCGCAGACGGCGATACGCCCGATATCTCCGCCGGGAAAGAAGATCGGCGAGACAACGTGGTTATCGGTCGTAAAGACGATGTTCTGGCCGTTCAAGGGGATGACCGCGCCGTCGTCCAGCGACTCGAGCCCTATCCCCCCGGCGTTGTTGTGCTCAAGGTTGGTGATGACGCGCAGGAGCTCGCCCATCACCTCGCCGCCGGCACCGTGCATGAGGTTGACTTTCATTCTTCGTCCACTTCTATCTCGATGTTGGTGACTACGATCTCCATTCCTGCAACGATCTGCGGGAGTTTCCCGCACTGCGGACAGACGAACCGTTCGCTTCCCTCGTAGCCGCAGGAGCAGCGGGTGCGCGCCTCGACGTCCCGGCACGAGAGCCGGGTCTCCGAAAAGAGCGGGTCGTCCTCGATGATGATGTTGAAGAGGAACTCCACCTGCTCGGGGTTCACCATCGCCATCTTGCCGACGTCCACGGAGACACACTTTATCTCTTTTGCGCCGTTATCAAGCGCGGCCCGGCGGGCGGTCGTGTAGATGTCGTAGGCGATGCTGTACTCGTGCATCACTCCTCCGACATCGCAGCGTAGACCTGCCTGAAGACCTCGCGGGTCTCAAGCCCCTCCTCTCTGCTGAGGCGCTGGATGGCAAACCCGACGTGGACGAGCACGAACTCCCCGACGCTTACGTCCACGAGGTCGAGCCTGACCTCCTGCTGAAGGTCTCCGAAGTCGACGACGCCGATGTTGCCTTCTTTGATCTCGAGTACCTCAGCGGGCATTGCGATACACATCTCTCTTCCTCTCCTTTATTTTGTCCGAATGTCAAAAAAGGTTGACCATACTGCACGGAGGAACCGGGAGTGAGGCCGTTTCGACCGGCGTGCGCCCCGGGTTCCCGTATCCTGGTACTATATCTCAGTCTGGATGCGTAAAAAAGGTATGTTCGTCTCCGGTTCCGGCGCCTGCAGAGATAAAGGACGGCGATGCCGGGGTGCGTAAAAACCCGTTCCCCTCGCTAGATCGTCTTTTGAAAGGTCGCCTCGACCTCCGCCCGGGGAAGGCCCCTGCCCCTGACCCGCATGCACCAGCGGTGCGTCCGGACCGAGACCGGGACGAGCGGTGCGAAGAGGTCCCTTGCCTCAGTCTCGGTGAAGTAGTGGGTGATGATGCCGTCGCCCCTCCGGAAGGTCTGCCGTTCCGTCTCCGCTCCCTTCCCGGCGCGCATATCCTCGATGGAGAAACCCCGGAAGAAGGCCGCGCCCCCGGTCCTGAGCACCCGTGAGACCTCGGATGCCGCGGCCCTCCGGCCCGGCCCGGGCAGGTGGCCGGCGACGTGAACCAGGAAGACCGCATCGAACGTCTCCTCGCGGAACGGCAGGCGCCGGGCATCGGCAACGGTGAGGGAGGCCGCCACCGTCCCCGGGTGCCGCCGGGCGAGAGCGACGGCATGGGGGGAGATGTCGACCGCCGTCACGTTCCAGGACCGCCGGGCGAGGGCGGAGAGGGTCTTGCCGTTCCCGCAGCCGAGTTCCAGGACGGCGGCACCGGCCGGAAGGTCCGGGAGCGGCACCGGCGCTCCGCCCCAGAGGTCTCCCCGCCTCCGGTAGTCCTCGTCCCAGGGGGATGAATGGGCAGTCACAGATCAGAGGTCGGTGCCGCCAAAGGATAATTATTCGTGCCGCCCGGGCAGGTCCTGTTGCCGCACGAACCGGAGCGACGCCGAGTTCATGCAGTAACGCTTGTAGGTCGGCGGCGGCCCGTCGTCAAAGACGTGACCCAGGTGAGCGTCGCACCGCCTGCAGAGAACCTCGGTCCGGCTCATGAAGAACCGGGTGTCGAGATCCGTCCTGATGTTCAGGTCCGATACAGGCTTCCAGAAACTCGGCCAGCCCGTGCCCGACCCAAACTTCGTCTTCGAGGAGAAGAGGTGATTGCCGCAGCAGACGCAGACGTACAGACCGTCCTCCTTGCAGTCCCAGTACTTCCCGGTGAAAGCCGGCTCCGTGCCTTCCTTCCGGGCAACGGAGAACTGCTCCGGCGTCAACTGGCGCCGCCACTCCTCGTCGGATTTGACGACCCTCTCAACCTCTTCCACCCCTCCTGTTACGGCGTTGCAGACCTTCACGGTCCCGACGGTTTCTACGGCCTCCCCGCTCACCAGTCCTCCTCCCGACCTGGATACGCTTCCGGATCCGTTATATAGATTCCGGTCGATGAACCATCATGCAGGATGTCTCTGGAAAGAGCCTTGTGATCCTTCTGCTCCTCGGCTGCCTCATCGGCTCTGTTGCCACGGCAGGCTGCACGGGGACCTCCGGGGTGTCGGAGGCGCCGACCCCGACGCCGGAGGCGACACCGTCCGCTCACACCACCTACTCGCCCGCCGGGCCGCAGCCATCGTTTTCGACCAGCGTTACCGTACCGGAGAAGCATATGCGCAGCGACGGGTCCTGTTACTGGATCGTGACGGGGACGGTGACCAACACCGGCGATGCGCCCGCAAGAAACGCCGTCATCCGGTTCATGCTCATCGATGACGAAAGCAATATGATCCGGGCGACCGAAACCATTCCCGCCGGCTGGTTCCAGGCGGGCGACACGAAGATATTTACCATCAATCCGCTCCCCGGTGACTGCGGCCGGGAGTACCACGCCGAGATCGCCGTCACGCACGACATCCCGTAAGGTTTACGGGCGAGCGTATCCGGGAGCGGGCTCAACGATCGTTACGAGGAGGAAAGAATGAAGATACTTGCTATTAACGGAAGCCCCCGCGCCTCAAGGAGCCAGACGCTTCGGCTGGTTCAGGCTGTTCTCGACGGGGCAAGGAGTACCGGGGCCGATGTAGAACTCGTGGATGTCTGCAGCCTCCAGATCGAGTACTGCAACGGCTGTCTGGTCTGCTGCGAGCGGGGAGAGTGCGTCAAGGAAGACGACTTTGCCGGGTTGTACCAGAAGATGCTTGAGAGCGACGGTATTGTCCTCGGGTCACCCAACTACATCGACTCGGTCACTGCCCAGACAAAGACCCTGCTCGACCGGATGGCGGACGCCATCCACTGCCAGATGTTCATCGGGAAGTACGGGTGCGCCGTCGCCACGGCGGGCGGGTCCGGAGCGGATGAGATCGTGGCGTACCTCAACGGGGTCCTCCAGACCCTGGGCGCGAACACCGTGGGCGGCGTCGGCGTGGTCCTCAGGGGAGACCCCGAGACGATCGTGCCTGCGGAGGGGAGGGCCTACGAACTCGGCAGGAAACTCGCAAAGGCCATTGAGAAGAAAGAGACCTACCCGGAGCAGGAGAAACTCCACGCCGAGATGCTCGAGCGGATGCGGGCACTGATAACGGCGAACAAGGACCGCTGGCACCACGAGTACGACTACTGGAAGGCAATGGGGCGGATACCCTAGGGCATCCCCGTTCCCTTCGCACGGATCTCATCGACGACCCGCTGCAGCCCCTCTCGAGCCTCCGGCCGCATCTCTTCGGCCGCCAGGTTGAGTTCGGGAATCGCCGCATCGCCCATACCGATCAGGGCCCGTTCAGCCCGCTTTCTGACCACGACGGCGTCATCGAAAAGTGCCCTGATGAGAGGGGCGACGGCCTCCTCTCCTCCTATCCGGGCAATGACCCTGACGGCATTTGCCCGTATCTCAATGGACGGGTCAGACAGTGCTTCTGCAAGTACCGGCAGCGCATCGGCGCCGACCCGTTCCACCTCGGCCCACCGGTCCCGGGCCATGAGGTAGAGCGTCTGCTCCTCGCCGGTCTCCGGCCTCCAGCCCACTGCTTCCAGCGCTTCGGCAACTCCAGCCCTGAGCCTTTTGTCCCCGGAACGGAGCGCGCCGACCAGGTGGCCCCGCACCGTCCCCCCGGGATCCTTCAGGGCCTCGAGTGCAGCATACCGGACCCGGTCGTCCACGTCGCTGAGCGCCAGGATTAACGGTTCGATGGCACGCAGATCCCCGATGTAGCCGAGCGACCGGGCGGCGGCAACCTTGACCCCCTCGTCCCTGTCCCGCAGTGCCAGGGCCAGCGGCTCTATCGCCTGCCTGCTTCCCATGTAGCCCAGCGCCTCCGCCACGGCTGCCCGGACCCCGCTGTCGGGTTCCCGGCGCAGGGACTCGCTCAGGACTTCGATAGCCCGCATATCTCCAATATTGCCCAGATTGCGGGCAGCAACCAGCCGGACAAACCGATCCTCATCGCTCAAGGCATCCATGAGCGGTGCGACTGCCGTCTCCCGCATCTCGCCGAGGACCCCGGCGGCGGCGATCTGGATCTCGGGGTTTTCGTCCTTGAGCGCCAGGAGCAGCCCTTCAGCGGCAGGGCGCCCCATCCCGATGAGCCTGGTGGCAGCAGACGCCTGCAGGGACCTGTCCTTGAGCGTAGCGATGAGCGTATCGATCTGCTGCCGGCCAGACTGCTCAAAGGCTCTCTGGTTCTCCTGCCTGACGGAACTCTTCGTGGAGACTTCTTTCTCCTCCCGGGCCTTGTTGCCGAAGGTGCTCTGCCATACATCCGCCGCGCGCCGCCTCATGAGCGTGGTAGCCGCTTTTTCCCTGACCTCCCTGTCTTCGTCGCGCAGGGCATACTCCAGTGCCTCGTCCGCCTTCCCGGACCCGATCATCACGAGCGCATCAATCGCTGCGAGGCGCCCTTCTTTTCCTCCTTCCCTCAGCACCCGCGAGAGCGGTTCGACTGCAGGGTGCCCGAATCCCCCGAGAGTCCGGGCAGCAACCACGCCGACCTCCCGGGCGGGGTCCTCCAGGTGCCCGATGAGGAGGGGTATCGACCGGGGGTTCCCGACGATCCCGATTGCTCTCGCCGCCGTCAACCGGACTACCGGCACCGGGTCGCCCAGTGCCGCCTCCAGCGGTTCAAGCGCATCAGAACCGAACGCCGCAACAGCTGCGGCTGCGGCGTTCCGGACTCCGGGGTATCCGTCGCCGAACAGGTGTATGAGTGGGTCGACTGCACGCGCATCCCCGATCCGTCCGAGCGCGCCGGCAGCGGCAATGCGGACATCCCGCTCGGCATCTCCCGATAGCAGGATCAACGGGTCGACACCGCTCTCATCGCCAATCTCACCGAGCCCCTCCGCGGCGGCGATACGAACCCCGTGGTGCGGGTCGGAGAGCGCTACGATGAGGAACTCGATTGCCGGCTCCCCCAGGCTCCGCAACGCTGCAACCGCAGCAGCCCGGATCTCTTCGTCGTCACTCTGCAGGGCGTTGAGGTACCGCTCAAGCGATGCCCTCTCCGGGGTCTGCCCCGGGAGTTCCGGTGGTCCGGCGAGGGTATCCGGCTCCGGTGGAACCATCCTGTCCGACTTCCCGGGAACAGGACCTTCCTCTTTCGCATGCTCTTCGTCATCGATCGCCTGCACGTCGTCACCGGATGGAACGATCTCATCCAGCGAAACCGGCTTCCCCGGTCTCGACCGGCTCTTTACCTCGGCCCACGTCTCCTCAGCCTTCCGGCTCTCCTCCAGGAGTTTATCGAGGTCGCCGGCATCGGCGGGGGATTGGGCGGGGGGTTCCGGCACGGCGGCCTCCCCGCCGGTGACGGGTTGCGCCTCTTCCGTCCGTGCCGGTGGCGGAGGTTCGTGGCGGGAGGGCTGGTTGCGTGCCCGGGCTATCGGTCCGAAGTGACCCTCAATCTGCTTCCGGGCGGCAAGCCCCTCTTTGAGTTCCCGGTCGTAACTGGAAGAGGCTTCCTGCACCGGCCTGATCCGGGAGTTCTCCTCGTGGCGCGACCTGATGTACTCCAGCGCAATCTCTGCCTGTTCACGGATCCCGGGGCTCCTGGAGCGTATTGCCACGTTCAGGGCTTCGAATGCGGGCTGCCCCAGTTGCCGCAACGCTTCGCTCGCACCGGTGCGGACACCCGAATACTCGACCTCCAGGGCTCTGATGAGCGGCGGAATGGCCGGTCTCCCCATCCGGACGAGTTCGTTCCACTGCTCTCTTGCAATCAGGTATCCCGCTCTCTCGAGGTCGCTCTGCGGAATCCAGTCCAGCCGGTCAAGTGCCCAGGCCGCCTCCATTCGCACCGGATGGCGGGGGTCGTTGAGCGCCTCGACCAGTGCGGGTTTCGCCCGGTCGTCGCCCATCTCCCCGAGCGCCTCTACAGCGCGTACGCGGACATCCACCTGCGGGTCCTCCACCGCCCCGATGAGTGCCGGGATAGCCCGCGCGTCACGAATCTTCCCGAGCGTCCGTGCCGACTCGCTCCGTATCCGGGGCTCCTTGCTGCCAAGGGCCTTGAGGAGGACCGGGACGGCTGCTCCCTGGAGTTTTGCAAGTTCCACCCAGTCTTCCAGGAGGAAGTAAAACCACACCTTCTCCGGGAGGTCGTCGGGCGCCCAGTGCAGTGCGGCGAGCGCACCGGCAGCCTCTTTCCGGACCGACCGGTCTCTGTCGCGGAGCGCTTCGGAGAGGGGCGGGACTGCCTTCCTGCCCATCCCCCGGAGAGCGATCACCGTAGCACACCGGATCGCCGGCAGTTCGTGGCGCAGTGTGGGCAGCAGCGCATCAAACATCCCATCGCCCATTCTCGCGATTGCACGGGCCAGGGATGCCTGCAGGGCAGGGCTTGCCCGGCCGATCAGGGCGAGGAGCAGAGGAATGGAAGGAGCGCCGACTGAAGCAAGGGCCTCTGCCATCAGGGCTCGTGATGCGGGGCTGGTATTCTCCAGCGCTCCGAGAAGGTCCGGGATAGCGGAGACCCCGAGGGCAGAGAGAGCCCTCGCCGCATCGGCACGGCTACCGGGATCTTCACTGTCCAGGGCCCCGATCAGGCCGGGACAATCCTTTTCCGGTCGTAACCTCTCGATATTCGTTAGAAACCTATCAAAGAAAGCCATGTCCCTTTATCCATAGAACGTATGTCCGGAGCGTTCTGTTCGAACAGATCTCTGCAAATTCAGAATATATTTTCTATCCGCAGTCAATAAATCTTCCATTCCATGCCTGATGACGTGATGCGGTTGCGATCGATACCGGTTCGGCTGATCTGCGTTTCTTTTCCAGTCCGGCCCGGCCGATGCGAATCTTTATCGGTGCAGGACCGGTATACGGGAACCTTATGGTTCAGCTTGATATCACCAGGCTGCCGGGCATCGTGCAGGAACTCGCGCCGGATATGGAAGAGATCGTCTCCCGGATATACTCCTGGTATGTCGAACCAGGACATCTCGTCTTCCCCGACGCGATGAGAGAGTGGGTGCGGGAGAAGTACGGCGATATCGAGACACAGCAGATCGTCAGGGTGACCAACGACCAGACCGGCGAGGGCACGCTGTTTAACTCCGTCAGGGCACGCCGCCCGGTTCTGACGCCCCGTGCCGAGGAGACGCGGGATCTCCAGGCGCTTGCGAAGGAGGGACCGTTCGCAAATCCCCTCGAGGAGACGCCGGCCGACACGTTCGGGAGGATCGACGGCGACCACTGGATCACGGCAAGCAACATCGCCAAGTACGATTACCTCCATGCCATCATCATCGCGAAGGAGAACAACCCCTACGTCACCGCGGAACTCCAGGTAGCCGATATGATCAGCGTGGCCATCCGGTGGTGCCAGGATGCGCACCGCACAAATCCTCGGGCGATCTATCCTTTCCTCGTCTGGAACTTCCTCTGGCGTGCGGGGGCGAGCGTCGTGCACAACCATGCCCAGGTACTGCTCACCCACCGCCCGTATGCCGCTCCAGCACGGATCGAGCGGGTCAGGGAGGAGTACCGGTGCCGTTACGGGAGTGAATATTACGACGACCTCTTTTTGGTCCATACCGCCATCGGTCTTGGGCTCGTCTACAGAAACGCCCGGGTCATGGCGCACCTCACCCCGAGAAAAGAGCACGAAGTCGTGATCGTCACGGAGTCGCCGCACGATCTCGCCCCGGCACTCGCAAAAGTGCTTGAGTGTTACCGGAATATCGGGGTGCAGAGTTACAATGCGGCAGTATATATGCCGCCGCTCGACGATCCGGGCCATTATGCCGCGTGGGTGGTGGACCGGGGCGACCTCCACTCCCGGACCTCGGATATCGGGGGGATGGAACTCTACGCAGGGACACCCGTCGTCTCGTCGGACCCGTTCCGCCTGATGGAGCACCTTGCAGCCACCATGCTGCCGTGAGCGGGGGGTCAGCAGGGGATTGTGTCGTGCTTTGCGAGCTTCCTGTATGCGTCCTCCATCCGCTCTGCAACGTGGCTCCACTGGAACTCCTTCTTCACTTTGTCGAGCCCCTCCCGGCCCATAGAGAGCGACCTCTCGGGGGAATCCGCTACCCGAGAGAGTCCCCGGGCGATCGAGTCCGGGTGCGGCTGCACCTTGACTCCGTCGGTCCCGTGCTCGATGTTCTCGGAGAGCCCGCCGACGTCGGAAGCGACGACGCACCGCCCGGCGCTCCACGCCTCGAGGAGCACAAGGCCGAACGGCTCGTTTCTGCTCGGGATGGCAACGATGTCGCTTGCATTGAGGAGCGTCACGTAATCCGCATCGGCCAGTTGCCCGAGGAAACGGACGGGGAGCGACCGGGCCCGGGTCTCGAGGCCCCGGCGCATCTGCCCGTCGCCGATAAAGGCGAACTGGCTGTCCGCGTGCTCCCGGAGGAGGTGGGGAGCTGCATCCACCAGCATGTCGGGGCCTTTCTGCCATGCAAGCCTTCCGACAAAGAGTATCAGCGGGGAGTCCGGGTCAAAGCCGTAGCGCCGTTTCACCGCCTCCGGATCGACGTCTGCCTGGTAGTGGCCGGGCACGATGCCGTTTGCGACGACGTCGATCTTCCAGTCCGGGATGTCGTAGAGGTTCATGGCCTCCCGGCGGAGGGTCGAGGAGACCGCCGTTATGTGTTTTGCAATCGATGCACCGTAGCGTTCGATCCCCGAGATCTCCGGGAACGGCCATCCGTTGCTGAAGGTGTTCCCGTTTCTTCCAAACTCCGTCGAGTGGTAGGTGAAGATGGTCTCCCGCTCCCGGAGCCGGCGGAGCACGTCGACAACATGCCAGTCATGGAAGTGCAGGAGGTCAAACGACGGGGCATCGAACTCGCCAAACCGGTCGATCATCTTTCTGCTCATATCGGAGCAGTACCGGACGATGTCCTCTCCCGTCGGCCTGCAGTAGTGGTACCGGACTCCGTTGATCTCGGTGTCTCTTCCTTCCCCCCGTGTAAAAAAGTGCACCTCGTGGTGCCGTGCCAGCGTCTCGGCGAGGTTTGTCGCCGCATTTGCGAGTCCGCCGACCCGTTCGGCATACAACGACTCCCAGCAGAAAAATGCTATCTTCAGATGTTCCATAGTATTCCTCATCATACATGCCCGGGCCTCGCCGGTTCGTGCACTAGGTCCGGGCCGCAAGGCCGGAACGGCCTTCTTCCCCGTACCGGACAGCCGGCATATTCTCCCGCCGGCACTCCGGCTGATAGAAGATCAGACCAGCTGACCTTCGGTCACCGCGCTTCATACCCCCTGAAAGTTGATATACCTTTCCTGGATTCTCCAGAAGTGCCTGAGATGGAGTGTTTCCACGCTCCTGCGGGGAATACGGCAGGCGCCCGGTCAGGGGGAGAAGGATTCCTTCAGGCGCTGCTCAAGGCGGTCGCCGTGCGAACCCATCCAGTAGAGTTTCCGGCAGATGGGACACCACGAGAACTCCTTCCCCCGGGCTGACGGCGGGGCGTAGCGTGCCTCCCGGATCTCCCGTATGGTGGCCGGTCGGAGACGTGTGTTGCAGAGCGAACAGCGGCTCATCCGGATCTCGGGCTCGATGAGTCCGAGGTCGGCAATCTGTCGGATCTGGCCCCTGATCTCTTCGGATGCGATGTAGACCGCCTGCGCACCGCCCCGCCGTGCGAGCTCCCGGTCTCGGGTCAGGAGAATCCGGTCATCCTGGGTGGCGATCTCGAGGAGGAGCGTATCTTCCCGGGTGCTGCCGGGGGCGAGGCTGTTTGCACTCATCGTGTCGTAGCCCATGAACCGGAGGTAACGGGTGAGCGTCCCGAGCATCCTATCGGCCAGGAACCTCCGGGGTTCACCTGATCTCCGAGACATACTCGATGCGCCCGCCGCATTCCGTGCAGGTATGGTCTTTGAGCCCCACCATCCGGACCGTGTACCCCGACCGCTCGATGATGAGGCTGCCGCAGGCGGGGCAGTAGGTGTTCTCGTAGGGGTGGCCTCCGACGTTGCCCAGGTACGGGTAGTGGAGCCCGAGTTCTTTTGCACGCTCGTAGATCTTCTCGAGCTTCCTGATATCGGTCGGTCTTACCTCCCGCATCTTGTAGTCGGGGTGGAACCGGGTGAAGTGCATCGGGGTATCGGGGCCGAGGTTCTCGAGCACCCACTCTATGAGCGCCTCCATCTCTTCCATCGAGTCGTTCTGCCCCGGGATGACCAGCGTGACCGTCTCGACGTGCATCCCGAGCTCCTTTGCAAACGCCGTCGCGTCGAGGACCGGCTGCAGCCGTCCTCCGCAGACCTTCCGGTAAAAGGTGTCGGAGAACGATTTGATATCGACGCGGAAGGCTGAGAGCATCGAAGAGATCTCGCGGAGCCCTTCTTCGGTGATGTAGCCGTTCGTAACGTAGATAGTCCCGAGACCTTTTTTTCGCGCCAGCGTCCCCATCGCAAGCGGGTACTCGTGCCAGATGGCAGGCTCGTTATAGGTCCAGGCGATGCTTGCGGACCCCGACCCGATCGCCCGTTCCACGCCCTGCTCCGGGGAGAGGTCCCGAAGCGACTCCATCTCCAGCGTCTGCTGGGAGATGTGCCAGTTCTGGCAGTGCTCGCAGTGGAAGTTGCATCCGATGGTCCCGAGCGAGTAGGAGAGCGTTCCGGGCAGGAAATGGTAGAGCGGCTTCTTCTCGACGGGGTCGACCGCTTCGGCGATGACCTTGCCGAAGGTGGCGGCGTAGAGCGTACCGCCGCGGTTGATGCGAACGCCGCAGACCCCCTGTTTACCCTCCCGAATGGTGCACCGGTGAGCGCAGAGCGAGCAGCGGACGGTGTTATCCTCCAGTTTCTGGTAGAGTCGCGCCTCGTGCATATGATCACTGCGTGAGGGGAACCATGATATTTATTGCGGGCGGGCTACCGCTCATCCCGCTCCTCGTCTTCGTACTCGACGACCAGCGCTCCGCGATACCCGCAACGCTTGCACCGGTAGACACAGCCGGTATAACCTCCGGTAACCGCCCAGACTTCTGTAGAGTTGCATACGGGGCAGTGCAGCATCTTCACAACAGGTATATGAGTGATATTGGGGATAATAATAGGGTGGAATGAAGAAGATTGTGATATCTCTGGGTGGCTCGGTTCTGGTCCCTTCGCTCGAATCGAACAATATAAGTCGATATGTCTCTGTTCTGAAAAGGATCGCCGGAGAGTGCCGGATTTTCATCGTCGTCGGCGGGGGCGGGGAGGCACGCCGGTACATCCGGGTTGCCCGCGAGCTCGGCGCCGGTGAGGCGGCGGCGGATGAACTCGGCATCATGGTGACACGGCTCAACGCGCGCCTTCTCATCGCGGGACTCGGGGATGCGGCCTATCCGCGCGTTGCCGAGACCTACACGGAGGCACGCGAGTTCGCCGAGGCCGGAAAGATCGTCGTCATGGGCGGCATCACCCCGGCGCAGACGACAGATGCGGTATCTGCGGTCCTCGCCGAGAGCGTCGGTGCCGACCTCCTCATCAACGCCACGTCGGTCAACGGCATCTACAGCGCCGACCCGAAGAAGGATGCGGGCGCGGTGAAGCATGAGCACCTCACGCCGCAGGAGCTCCTCGATATCATCACCGGGAGCAGGATGGATGCGGGTGCCAACACGGTGCTCGACATCGTGGCCGGGAAGGTCATCGAGCGGTCCGGTATCCCGCTTCTGGTGCTTGACGGCCGCGACCCGGAGAACCTCTACCGGGCGATCGTGGAGGGTGCTTTTGTCGGCACCATCGTGAGCGAAGAGTCTTCAACTCCCCTGCTGTCCTGAACATCTCCCCCATCGGCAACTATTTTTGCCTGCTTCTCCAACGTATGGTGGTACGGGGGCAGTAGGGTAGCCTGGTCCATCCTAGAGCGTTTGGGACGCTTTGACGGCAGTTCGAATCTGCCCTGCCCCATCAGTATGAACCGCGAGGCCGCCTGCGAGGTGTACCGCCGTCTTCTTGCGCAGTATCCTATCGTCGACGACAGACGCCACTTTATCGACTTCACGAACCCTTTTGAGGCGCTGATCCTCACCATCCTCTCCGCGCAGACGACGGACCGCGCCGTCAACGCCGTTCGCGACACCCTCTTCTCCCGCTACCCGACGCCGGAGGCGCTCGCCCGCGCGGAGCCGGAGGAGGTGGAGCCGCTCATCAAGAGCATCGGGTTCCACCACGCGAAGGCCCGCTACGTCGTCGGAACGGCAAGGATTCTCGTCTCCGACTTCGGTGGCGAGGTCCCGCGGACGATGGAGGAACTGCAGTCGCTCCCCGGGGTGGGGAGGAAGACCGCAAACATCGTCCTTTCCCACGCGTTCGGGATCAACGTCGGCATCGCCGTCGACACCCATGTCCGCCGGGTCTCGAAGAGGATAGGATTCACCGACAGCACGAACCCCGACATCATCGAACGCGACCTCCTCGCCCTCTTCCCGCAGGAGGCCTGGGGGGACATCAACTACCTCCTGATCCGCCACGGGCGCGCTATCTGCACGGCGCAGAACCCGAAGCACGAGCAGTGCCTCGTCGCGGACCTCTGCCGGTACTACCGGGAGATGAAGGCCGGGGGGAAATAGGGCGGACGGTGGCGGCGGTTTCGGCCCGTGGTGGCGAGGGATGAAGGAAGAAACGGCAAGAGTTTGCCTCTCGTTAGGTGTGCTTTGCGACGACGGAGCAATAGGAAGCGAGAAAAAAGCCCCGTACAGTGGACCGTGGGAATATCGCAATTGGGGGAGGGGTTTCAGTGGAGGGGGGAGACCCCCCTCCCCTGTCCCCCCCCCCCCGACGCGATATCCACCTGAAATCCGTTGATGGAGTTATACACTGATCAAAGGGAAGATGTTCAATTGTCACGGGCTCGATTAACAGGAGTTGCGGGCGGCCGGGATCAGAACCCGGCCCCCCACGAACCCTGCCTTCTCAAAAAACCCCGCCGACCAGGCCGTGGGCAATGAGATAACAGATCCCGGCCACGACCGCCGCCGCCGGTATGGTCAGGATCCAGGCGATGAGGATCTCGCGGACCACTCCCCACTTGACCGCCGAGTAGCCGCGCGTTGCGCCGACGCCCATGATCGCGCCGGTTGTCGCATGGGTCGTCGAGACCGGGACGCCGAAGGCGGTCATCAGCGAAAGGACGCCTCCGGCGGCGGTCGAGGCGGCAAATCCCTGGTAGGGCCGGATCCTCGTGATCCGGTTGGCCATCTTGTCGATGACCCGCCATCCCCCAAAGAGCGTCCCGAGCGATATGGCGAGCGAAGATGCGAGTATGACCCAGAGCGGGACGGAGAACTCGGTGATCAGCCCGCCGGCGAGGAGCATGGCGGTGATGATCCCCATGGCGTTCTGGGCATCGTTGCTGCCGTGGCCGATAGCCTGAAACGATCCCGAAAAAATCTGGAGGTTTTTGAAGAGGCGCGATAGGCGCCGCGGCTGATAGTTGCGGAAGATATGGGCGACAAGGGTGCCGAGGGCAAACGCGGATATGAGCCCGAGCATGGGGGAGATGACGATGAAGATCAGGACCCCCAGGATGCCGCTGATCTTCAAAAGCCCGGTTGCAATGGCAAGCGGGATGATCACTGTCACCCCGATGAGTCCGCCGAGGATGAGGTTCCACGGCTTGAAGTCGCCCTTCAGAAGCGCAAGTACGCCCGTGACGATCGCACCGAGGATTACACCCGCGAGCCCGTAGAAGAGAACCTGCCCGGTTACAGCAAGCGACGGCCAGAGGACCGCTCCCGTTCCGGCGGCTGCAATGCCGGCACCGAGAAGCCCCCCGATCAGGGCGTGGCTGCTGGATACGGGGATCCCGAGGTACGAGGTCGCGAGAACCCAGAGCACCGCACCGACCATGGCCATGAGGATCAACGTGGGCGTGAGGGATACGGGGTCGATGATCCCCCTCCCGATGGTCGCTGCAATTGCCGTGGTGAAGAGAAGGGGGCCGAGGAGGTTGAAGACTCCTGCGAGGAGCACCGCCTGCAGGGGTGTTAAGGCCTTGGTCGCGATGATGGTGGCGATCGAGTTCGCGGCATCGTTCAAGCCGTTTGCGAAATTAAAGAGTAGTGCGAGAAGAATGCCGAGGATGATGATCGGGTCCATAGCGGTCAGGAATGTCTGATGGCTATGTCGCTCAAGACATTTGCAACGTCTTCACACTTATCGGTCGCCATCTCCAGGTTTTCGTAGATATCCTTGAGTTTGATGATGGTGACTGCATCCTGTGTCTTGAAGAGATCCATGATGGCATGACTCAGGACGTTATCCGCGATGTTCTCCAGGCGGTTCACCTCGATGCATCGTTCTTCGATCAGACCCGGATTCTTGATCGACCGGATACCGTTGACGGCCTTCTCGATCTCGACGACGCTCAACTGGATCAGCTTTGCAAGCTCAATCATCGAGTCGTCGGTCTCGGTGATGCCGTAGCTGTACATCTGCTGCGCGGTGCCGTCGATGTAGTCGAGGATGTCGTCAAGCGCCGATGCGAGGCGGGAGATCTCTTCCGGCTCGAGCGGCGTGATGAACGTCC
>JAENZF010000249.1 GCA_016841385.1 Methanobacteriota archaeon
GCCCGCCGCGGTCGCCATGGCGACCGCCTGGTCTGCGGGGAGGAGGGTCGGCGAGTTCCAGGCGAACTTCTGCAGCATGGCGGCGAACTTCATCTCCTCCATGAGGTCGAGGTTGTTGTTCGAGGCGCAGCCGTCGGTCCCGAGGCAGACGTTCGCCCCGGAAGCTTTCAGCCAGTGGTAGGGCATGGCCCGGTTGACGGCGAGTTTCATGTTGCTCGCGGGGTTGTGGGAGGCGTGGACGCCCCGGGTGCCGAGGAGCCGGCACTCGGCCTCGTCGAGCCAGCAGCAGTGCGCGGCGACGGTCCGGGGGGTGAGGCACCCGCACTCGTCGAGGAGGACCGAGGGGCGTTTGCCGAACTGCGCGACGCAGTCCGTCACCTCCTTCTCGGTCTCGGAGAGGTGGGTGTGGATGCCGATCCCCTGCTCGCCGGCGAACTCGGCGCACCAGCGGAGGCCTTCGGGGGAGACGGTGTAGGGGGAGTGGGGGCCGACGGCCGCCTTGATGCGCGGGTTTTCCCGTGACTTCACGTGGGCGGCGAGGGCTTCGGTCGCTTTGATCTCGGCCTCCCGCTTCTCAACGTTCCCGAGGTCGATGAACCCGTAGGCGAGCGTCGCCCGGAGGCCCGTCTCGTCGACCGCCTGCGCCGCCCGGTCCATGAAGAAGTACATGTCGTTGAACGCGACCGTGCCGCTTTTGATCATCTCGAGGCACGCGAGTTTCGTCCCCCAGTAGACGTCGTCGCCGGTCAGGTGGGCTTCGAGCGGCCAGATCTTCTGCGAGAGCCAGTCCTGCAGAAGCATGTCGTCCCCGTACCCCCGCAGGAGGGTCATCGCGGCGTGGGTGTGGGTGTTTACGAGGCCCGGGACGGCAAGCCGGTCGGAGCCGTCGATGACGATATCGGCGTCGATCGCTCTCCGGGCATCCTCCCCGACACTCGCGATCGTGCCGGTCTCGTCGATCGCGATATCCACAGTCGATCCGTCGATGGTGACCCCGGCGATCAGCACCGATCCCCGGGCGGTAAAGATTTCGTTCATGCAAGTCGCTCCACGATATTCTCAAGGATCTTCTCGGTCCTCCGGCAGTTCGCCCGGGAGGTCGCGAGGATGTGCTCGTAGGTCAGGGTCTCTTCCCCGAGGCCGTTTGCGTAGTTGTCCACGGTGCAGACGGCGGCAAACCGCATCCCGAGTTCCAGCGCGAGCGTCGCCTCGCTCGCGACCGTCATCCCGACGAGATCCGCTACGCGGGCAAGCGCCCGGACCTCGGCGACGGTCTCTATCCGCGGCCCCCGGGTCTGGGCGTAGACCCCGCCCGTCCGGGCCTCCGGCACCAGTTCTGAGAGGGTGCGGACCAGGTCCGCGTCCAGTTCCGGCCGGACGTGGTCGATGGTGCACTCGTGGATGGACGGGATGTCGGTGACGCTTAAGTAGTCGGTGGGGATGACGATCGAGCCCGGCGGGATCTCCGGCTTCAGGGAGCCGGCGGAGCCGAAGGCGACGATCTCATCCACCCCGAGTATGGCGAGCGCGGCGAGGCACGCCCGGTAGTTGATGCGGTGCGGGGGGAGGTTGTACTGGTGGCGCAGGAGGAGCGCGAAGGCTCCGGTGTGCACCTCCGCCTTCCCGTAGGGCGTGGCGACGGTCTGTTTCTCGAGCGGCGGCAGGTCGGCGAAGAGGAGGCTCGTGCCCCCGATGATCCCGAGCA
>JAENZF010000250.1 GCA_016841385.1 Methanobacteriota archaeon
GTCCTCTGGGGGTGCCTGGGGGGCTGGGTGGCCATCGCGCCGACGGCGACGGCGTCCTACTTCGGGACGTGCGACTACCCGCGGTGCTACGGGGTCGTCTTCCTCGCTTACGGCGCCGGCGCCATCGCCGGGCCGCAACTCGCGGGGTTCATCAGGACGGCGACCGGAACCTACCTCGGGGTCTTCCCGTGTGTGGCGGCCCTTGCCGCGGTGGGGTCCGTCATCGCCTGGATCCTGATGCGGCCGCCGGCAGGCGCCACGGCGAGAGCACCCCTGCCGGCGACAGCGACGGAGGAGTGAGGACAAGAGCTTACGCTTTCTCAGTGAGCCCGAGCCGCCGGAGCATCCCGGCGGCCGCATCCATTCCGCCGTCCAGGTAGACGGCGCCGACGAGCGCCTCCAGGCACTCGGCGAGGACCCGGCCGGAGGTCCAGACCGCCTGGGCGGCCTCGCCCTTCCCCCAGCGGACGTAGTCCCCGAGATCGAGGTCTTCCGCGAGCCCGCGGAGCCGGGTCATGTTCACCAGGTTCATCTTCCGGGTGCTGATCGCACCCTTGTCGTGTGCCCCGCCCGCGACCACCGCTTCCACGACGACCACGTTGATGACCGCATCGCCGAGGGTGGCGAGAGCATCCATGTGGGCATCCGGGGGGAGGCCCGCCTCCAGGGTGTACGCGAGGCGGGTGAGCGCCCGCTCGAGAAGTGAGCGGTCCCGAAAGGTATAGCCGATCCGCTCCTCGACCACGCCTGGGTCCCGGCGGCCGGCGTCACTGCGGCTCATGGGGAGTGGGTTACTCCACGACTTCGGCCTTCTCGATCCGGACGGGGACCTTCGGTTTGTCGGCGGAGCTCGTCTTCACCTTCCCGATCTTGTCGATGACGTCCATCCCCTCGACCACCTCGCCGAAGACCGGGTGGGCGCTCGGCGTCTTGGGGTTGTCCCAGTCGAGGAAGTCGTTGTTCACCAGGTTGATGAAGAACTGGCTGCCGCCGCTGTTCGGGCGGCCGGTGTTCGCCATGGCGATCGTCCCCCGGGCGTTCGAGTGGCCCTTCACGAACTCATCGGTGATGGTGTAGCCCGGCCCGCCCGTCCCGGTGCCGGTCGGGTCGCCGCCCTGGATCATGAACCCGGCAATGACCCGGTGGAAGATCGTGCCGTCGTAGAACCCGGATCCCGCCAGTTTTGCAAAGTTCCCCGCGGTCACGGGCATATCGTCGTAGAGGCGAATCGTGATGTCGCCCATGGTCGTGTGGAACACGACCCTTGTTCCGTTCTTCTGGTCTGTCATAAGAAAATCTCCGTAAGGTATTGTCCGCCGTTGCTACTTATATGATATGCGGGGGTATGCCCCCTCACGCGCCGGTCTCCTCGCCCGAGTAGAACGGGCATTCATACCCCGTGCAGTCGCGGTTCACCGCGGCATACTCGCACGCGATATGCTCCGTCACCGGCAGGCGGACGCCGCACTTCTCGTCGAGGAACTTCACCGCCTCGCCGATAGCGAGCCACGAGTCCCGCTTGCAGCAGCGCGGGCCACCGCTTACGGCGATCGCCGCGAGACTCCGCGCCGTCATCTGGTTTGCAAGCGACCACTCTTCCTTCTTCAACGGGCCGGAGTGCGTGATCAGGCTCATGAAGATCCCGGTGCCGCAGAAGGCCGGCTGGACGGCCTCGGCCCGTTTCCTCGCCTGCCG
>JAENZF010000028.1 GCA_016841385.1 Methanobacteriota archaeon
CCTCCACGAAGAGCCGGTAGAGGTTCACCCCGGAGAGCGGCGTCTTGCTCGTCGGTTTGAAGACGACCGTGTTCCCGGTGAGGAGCGCCCCGGCGATCATGCCCGCAGCAAGTGCGATGGGGAAGTTGAACGGAGATATGACCGCCCAGACGCCGTACGGGCGCATGACGCTCCGGCACTCCTCCCCGGGTGCCGGGGAGTGCATGGGAAAGATGTAGCCGTTGCTCTGCTCGTAGACCCCGCAGTAGTATCGGAGCATATCGGCCGCCTCGCCGACCTCCGCCAGCGCCTCGTAGCGGGTCTTCCCCGCCTCGTAGGTCAGCAGGGCCGCGAGTAGAAAGAGCCGGTCCTCCATCGCATCGGCCGTCTTCCTGATGATCGCGACCCGTTCCCGCCAGTCCAACCCGCTCCACCCCAAAAATGCCTCGTTCGCCGCGGCGATACCCTCCCGGGCATGCTCTTCTCCCCCCTCGGGGAAGGTCCCGAGCAGGATGCCCGGGTCGAGGGGGGATCTCGCCTCGAACTCCCTGGGTGCGGTGACCTCCCGCCCGCCGATGTACATCGGATGGCGCTCCCCGAACTCCTGCCCGATCTTGAGCAGGGCGGCCTCGTACTCGCCGTGAAAACTCTCATCCGATTCAAGCGAGACGTAGGTGACTCTTCCTGACTCCTGCATACCATCAACCTCCTTAGAACCCTTCCATAACCCTGTCCAGGATCTCAATCCCCGTATCGATATCCTCCTCTTCCATGATCAGGGGAGGGCTGAACCTGATCACCGACTCCCCCGCGGGAAGGAGGACGAGGCCGCGCTCGAACGCGTGCCGGAGGATCGTCGCCCGCTCCTCCCGTGCCGGTTCCTTCGTTGATTGGTCCCGGACCAGCTCCATCCCGACCATGAGCCCGAGGCCGCGGACGTCGCCGACGATCGGGTGCCGCTCTGCGAGTTCGCGCAAGCGCTTCATCAGATACTCGCCCCTGGCCATCACCCGGTTCCCGAACCCCCCGTCACGGAGGAGGTCCATCACGGCAAGCGCTGCAGCGCAGGCAAGGTTGTTGCCGCCGAAGGTGCTCGCGTGCGAGCCGGGCGGCCAGTCCATGACCTCGCCGGATGCGACGGTGACGCCGAACGGCATCCCCCCGCCGATCGCCTTTCCGAGGCAGACGATATCGGGGGTCACGCCGGCGTGCATGGAGGCGAGGAACCGCCCGGTCCGGAAGCATCCCGACTGCACCTCGTCCGCCACAAGGAGGATCCCGTGCTCGTCGCAGAGCCGCCGCAGCCGGGGAAGGAAACCCGGCGGCGGAACGACGTATCCTCCCTCCCCAAGCACGGGTTCGACGAAGATCGCGGCGACCTCGTCGGGCGCGACCTCGGAGGGAAAGACCGTCTCCTCCAGGTAGCGCACGACATCGGCGTCGCAGGCGGCGGGATCGCCGCCTGGCGGGTGGTAGGGGTCGGGGTAGGGCACGTGGATCACCGGCAGAAACGGCCCGAAGGAGCGGCGCTGGATCGCCTTTCCGGCCGTGAGACTGAGGGCGCCGTAGGTCCGCCCGTGGAACCCGCGATAGAACGATACGAAGTAGTTCCGCCCGGTGTGGTGCCGGGCGAGTTTCATCGCCGCTTCAACGCTCTCCGCTCCGGAGTTGGAGAAATAGACCCGGTCGAGCCCGTCCGGGAGGAACCCGACCAGCTCTTCAGCGCACTGTACGGGGCGTTCTGAGCAGAAATCGAGGAACGCCCCGTGCGAGAGGTACTTCGCCTGTTCCTGGATGGCGGAGACGACCAACGGGTGGTTCCACCCCACGTTCATCACGGCAATCCCGGCCGTAAAGTCAAGGTAGCGGTTCCCGTCGACGTCCCAGAGGTTTACGCCGCCGGCCTTCTGGAGCACGAGGGGATACTCCCGCACCATCGACCGCGAGATGACCTCTGCGTCCCGGCGAAGCACCTTGAGGGCTTTCTCGCCCGGAGGCTCAACCTGCATCAGGGGCTCCATGCGCCTACCACATCACCGTCAATAATAAAGCCAACCCCCGGGGGGGCCGTATACCGCAACGTTCAAGTACCCCCTGGCAGTGAGTTACTCCCGGAGCCCCGTACCGTGAAGTTTGCAACCCTTGCCTCCTGTTTTGAGAGGCTCGAGGCGACATCGTCCCGGAACGAGATGACCGCCCTCCTGGCCCGGCTGCTCGCCCGGGCGTCGCCGGACGAGATCGGGTTCGTCTGTTACTTCACGCTGGGAGAGATCGGCCCCGGGTACAGCGAGGTGAATCTGGGCATCGGGGACCGGACCACGGCGGCAGCGATCGCCCTGGCGGCCGGCACCGCCCCTGCCCCGGTCGAAGCGGCGGCGCGGGAACTCGGCGACTACGGCGACGCCGCATTCCGGCTGATCGGGACCCCAGCCGGAGGACCGCTCCCGGTCGCCGACGTCCACCGCGGCCTCGTGGAGATCGCCGGCGCATCCGGCCCGGGTTCGGTCGAAGAGAAGAAGAACGCCCTCGCCGCTCTCCTCACCGCCGCCACGCCCCCGGAGCGGCGTTACGTGGCCCGCCTTGCCGCCGGGGAGATGCGGCTCGGCGTCGGGGAGATGACCCTCCTCGATGCCCTGGCGGAGGCATTCCTGGGGTCGAAGGCAGAACGCCCACCCCTCGAGCATGCATACAACATATCCTCCGATATCGGCCATGTGGCCCGGACGCTCCGGGAGGAGGGGCTCGAGGGGGTGCAGGCAATCTCCGTTACCCTGCACCGGCCCATCAGGCCGATGCTCACCCAGCGCGTCGCCCGGATATCGGAGATCCTCGAGCGAATCGGCTCCCCCGTCATCGCCGTCGAGGAGAAGTACGACGGCGAACGGATCCAGGTGCACAAGGACGGCGACGACGTCACCCTGTTTTCGCGGCGGCTGACCGACGTCACCCACCAGTATCCGGATGTCGTCCGCCACGTCCGGCAGCATGTTACGGCCGATACGGCGATCCTCGACGGCGAGGCGGTCGCGTTCGACGACGAGACCGGCACCTACCGGCCCTTCCAGACGCTGATGCGGCGGCGCCGGAAGCACCGGGTCAGCGAAGTCGCCGATGAGGTCCCGGCGACCTACCGGGTCTTCGACCTCCTCTACGCCAATGGTGAATCATACCTCTGCCGGAGTTACCCTGACCGGCGGGCAAGACTCGAGGAGATCCTCGCCGGGGACGAACAGATCTCCCCCGCAGACCGCATCGTAACGGGGGATGCAGACGGAATCACGGCGTTCTATCTCTCCTGTATCGAGCGGGGGCTCGAGGGAATCGTCTGCAAGTCGTGCGCACAGGACTCGTTCTACCGGGCGGGGGCGCGGGAGTGGCAGTGGATCAAGTGGAAGAGCGATTACGCCCCCGGGATCTCCGATACGCTCGATCTGGTCATCGTCGGCGCCAACGCCGGGCGGGGAAAGCGGGCCGGGACCTACGGTTCGGTCCTCTGTGCCGCCTATAACCACGAGGAGGACCTCTTCCAGACGGTCTGCGGCATGGGGACGGGGTTCTCAGACGTTGACCTCTCTGACCTTCCCCGTCGGCTCGCACCGGCGAGGGTGGACCGGCAGCCGGCGCGGGCGATGGTGAACCCGCAGGCGGCGCCCGACTTCTGGTTCGCGCCGGCCCGGGTGGTGGAGGTCCTGGGGCTCGAGATCACCGAGAGCCCCGTTCATACCTGCAACTGGGACCCGGAGCGGCGGCGGGGGCTCGCCCTCCGGTTCCCGAGGTTCGTGCGGTGGCGGGATGAGAAGGGCCCTGAACAGGCGACGACGGCCGCCGAGGTCGCGGCCATCTTCCGCCGCCAGCGGGGGGTGTAACGGTATGGAGAATCTTTCACGAGTGACCAACATGGAGGTCGCGGCGATCCTCTACGAGGTCGCCGACCTGCTCGAGCTCAAGGGTGTCCGGTTCAAACCGCAGGCCTACCGGCGGGCGGCGCAGGCGATCGAGACCCTGCCGGAGGATGTCGGTATCGTCGCAAGGAGAGGAGACCTCGATGAGATTCCCGGGGTCGGCAGGGGTATCGCCGGGAAAATCCAGGAGATCGTCGAGACCGGCAGCCTCGCGTATCTCGCCTCCTTACACGAGGAGCTCCCGGAGGGCGTACAGCACCTGACCCGGATCGAGGGGATCGGGCCGAAGAAGGCGATCGCCCTCTCCCGGGAGCTCGGTATCCGGACCGTCGACGACCTGGAGGCGAAGGCGTTGGCCGGACGGATCCGCGACCTCCCCGGGTTCGGGGAGAAGACCGAGCAGAACATCCTCGCGAGCATCCGGGTGAGCAGGACCGCAAAAGAGCGCCGGCTCCTCGGGTATATCCTGCCTGTCGCCCGCGAGATCGAGGAGCGGCTTTCATCGCTCGCCTCGGTCCGGCGGGTGAGCCTCGCCGGCTCGATACGCCGCAGGAAGGAGACGATCGGAGACGTCGACATTCTGGCCGCCTCAACGCGCCCGGAGGAGGTGATGGAGGTATTCGCCACCTTCCCCGGGGTCTCGCGGGTCCTCGTCCGGGGGACGACGAAGACCTCGGTGGTGCTCGCGACCGGCATCCAGGTCGATCTCCGGGTGGTGGAGGACGAGCATTTCGGGGCCGCCCTCCAGTACTTCACGGGGTCAAAGGAGCATAACATTGCGCTCAGGAAGCTCGCCATCGCAAGGAACTGGCGGTTGAACGAGTACGGGCTCGTGGACCTCGCAAGCGGCCGGGAGGTCGCGGGCGGGGATGAGGCGGGGGTCTACCGGGCCCTCGGTCTTGCCTGGATCGAGCCGGAACTCAGGGAGGACCGCGGCGAGATCGAGGCTGCACGAACCGGAACCCTGCCGGATCTCGTCGGCTACGGGTCGATCAGAGGCGATCTCCACGTCCATACCCGCTGGAGCGAGGGTGCCCATTCCATCAAGGAGATGGCGGAGACGGCGCAGGCGCTCGGCTACGAATACATCGCCATCTGCGACCATGCAGAGACCCTCCATATCGCCCGCGGTCTCTCCCCCGAGCGCCTGGCCGACCAGGTGCGCGAGATCGAGCGGATCAACCGGGAGAGTGACGGCGACTTCACCATTCTCTCCGGCACCGAGTGCAACATCGGCATGGACGGTGAGATCGATCTTCCCGACAGCATCCTTGCCGATCTCGACGTGGTGGTCGCGAGCGTTCACTCCGGGTTCAAGCAGCCTGAGGGGGAGATGACGGAACGGGTCATCACGGCGATGCAGAACGATCACGTCGACATCATAGGCCACCCGACGGGACGGATCCTTCTCTCGCGGGAGCCCTACCGGATCGATCTCGCCGCGGTCTTCGATGCCGCAGCAGCGCTCGGCGTCCTCATGGAGATCAACGCGTTCCCGGGCAGGCTGGACCTCTCCGACGTCAACGCTCGTTCGGCCCGCGAGCACAACATCCGGTTCTCGCTCGCCTCAGACGCGCACAGCCGTGAGAACCTCCGGTACATGGAGTTCGGTGTTGCGACCGCCCGGCGGGGATGGCTTACGCCGGACGATATCGTCAACACCCGCCCGCTTTCGGAGTTAAAGGGGCTACTGAGGCCTTAGGGATTATCCGGTTGCCCGCTCCCGTGCAGCGCTGACGACATCCACGAGCTGGATATCGAATATCAGGGGCTGCCCGGCCAGGGGGTGGTTCGCGTCCAGCGTCACGGTCGATTCCGAGACGTCGCTGACGACGACGACGGCCGCCCGGCCGTCAGGCTGCTGGACCTGGAGTTGCTGGCCCGGTTCGGGTTTGATCTCCTCGGGGAACTGTCCCCTGTCCACCGTAAGCGTCATATCCTCGCGACGTGGACCGTATGCCTCTTCGGGCGAGATCGTCGCGGTCTTCTTCTCGCCCGGCTCCATGCCGACCACGGCCTTCTCGAACCCCCGGATGATCTGCCCGCCGCCGATGGTGAACTCGATCGGTGCTTCTTCATCTGAGGTGTCAAAGACCGTGCCGTCTTCCAGCTTTCCGGTATAATGCACCTTGACGGTATCGCCTTCCTTTGCCTGTGCCATGCTGCTTCACCGGCGGGGTGGTGATCCCGGGCTCATATTTATATGTGCCGGCCGGGTCGCGGTTTGGCCTATCTCAGGGTATATGCGGGTATTTTGATCGGGTGAGGGCTGCCGGACGTTCACCTGCCGTTCTTGCGGACGGCGTGCAGGACTCCCATCACGCCCTTCACGTCATAGCCGGGTGTCCGGTCGATCTCAAAATCGTAATGCTCTCCGATGTAGTCGAGGAGCGCCCTGTTCACCGGCCCCCCGATCGGGGGCATGTGGAGTTCCATCTCAATGCGGCGCACCCCGTCGAGATCTTCGGGCCGGATGGACCACTCCGCCCCCTCGCAGTCGCACTTCAGGAAGTCACATCCTCCGGCCATGGCGGTGAACTCCCCCAGCGTATGGGTCGTCACGGTGAGGGTCTCGCGCCCCCAGGTGATCCGCTCCACGCTCCCGTCGCCGAGCGCCCCGGCGACCACCGTGACGCCGGCGTCGTTCGTCCTTATATTCTCCTGCAGGACCCCGGTGAGGACGGGTTCGACGGCCAGCACACGCCGTGACCGCCGGGCGGCACGGATGCAGAAAGCGCCCACGTTGGCCCCGATATCGAGGACTACATCATCCGGCCGGATGTCGTCGATGTGGTACTCGCCGATGATGTAGACGGCGTCGGTCCCTTCAGGCATCCTCCTGAAGGTTACACCGTCGTGCGTGGTGACCGGGGGCGGACATTCAGGATCGCCGTCCGTTATCGAGGCGTACTTTCGGTACATTTTATCGAATAGCGTTAGGATTTCGGCCTATATGGGCGTTTCTCTCCCTGCTTCTGGTGGCGCTTCGTCCCATCGGAGCCCTTGCGCTCCCCCGTCCTGCACCGTCTGGAATGCCCCGAATTTTGTCACCTTATTAACCTTTTTCGTCTTGGTCGTCCCGGCGGTGCATGGCTCGAATTCATATTTGCCGAATATAAATGGTTTTATCGGAATTAACGCAGATTAAATGAATTATTTTTACATAAATATATTTATCAATTAGTGGGTACAGATGCTCTGTACAGTAAGTCTCTACAGACTATCTGGAGGGGAGAACTGCAATGGCGTACATGGACGGAATAACCTGCATATGCGATAACGGCCGGACGCTTGAGGACCACCGGCCCATCGTCGGCGACGATGTCATCTCCGGGATCTACCGCAAGGCGGCGAGTCTTCAGGGGAAGCGTGTCCTCCACGTGAACTCGACCTACCAGAGCGGTGGCGTAGCGGAGATGATCATCTCGCTGGTTCCGCTCATGAACGACGTCGGGATCAAGACTCAGTGGAACATCTTAAACGGCGACGGCGACTTCTTCGCCATCACCAAGAACTTCCATAACGCGCTCCAGGGGCAGGCGGTCGCGTTCTCGGATGAAGAGAAGGGCCTCTACCTCAGGACGAACGAATTCTTCTCCGGGAAGATGAATATCGACCACGACCTGGTGGTCATCCACGACCCGCAGCCCCTGCCCCTGATCCGGTTCTACCAGAAGACCCAGCCCTGGGTCTGGCGGTGCCACGTCGACCTCTCGAACCCGAACGCGGATCTCTGGGAGTTCCTCAAGGACTTCGTCCGGGACTACGACCGGATGGTCATCTCACACGAGGAGTACCGGCGCAGGGGGATGGCGATGGAACAGTGGATCTGCCGGCCGGCGATCGACCCGCTCTCGGAGAAGAACCGCGACCTCTCCGACGGCGAGATCGCAGGCCTTCTCGCGAAGTACGGCGTGCCGACCGACAAACCGCTGATCACCCAGATCTCGCGGTTCGACAAGTGGAAGGACCCCGAAGGCGTCGTCGAGGTCTTTGCCAGGGTACGCGAGCACGTCGACTGCAGACTGGTCCTCTGCGGGAGCATGGCCCCCGACGACCCCGAAGGCTGGGCAATCTACCGGCAGGTCGAGGAGAAGGCCCGGGCCTTCATCGATGCCGGCGATGTCATCCTGATCACCGCCGAGGATCACCTGCTGGTCAACGCCCTGCAGCGGGCCTCATGCGTCATCCTCCAGAAATCGCTCCGCGAGGGATTCGGCCTGACCGTCACCGAGGGGCTCTGGAAGGGGCAGCCGGTCATCGCATCCCGTGTCGGGGGCATACCGCTCCAGATCGAGGACGGCGAGACCGGATTCCTCCTCGAGCCAACCGATACGGACGGGTTTGCCTGGAGGATCCGGCAGGTCCTCGAGAACCCGGAGCTCAGGGAGCGGCTCGGACAGGCAGGCAAAGAGCATGTCCGGCAGCACTTCCTGATCACCCGTCTCCTCACCGACTACCTGGATATGCTCAACGCCGAGCTCGTAGTCCAGAATACCTGAAGGGCAGACCCCGGTTGACAGGGGAACGCACCAAAAAAAGAATATACGACCTCAATTACCTTCATAGGCGGGCGGGACCGTGCATAGCGACTTCACGGCCGCCCCCCTCCCGGTTGCCCGGCAATTTCGCGCGTAAGTCCGGGCACCCGGTTTATATCTCCCGTTTTTTCCGGTTTTCCCGGAGGAGGGCGTTTCGGGTCGGGTTGCCCCGTCGCGTCCCCTGATGCAGGGCAGGTGGCACAGATGGCTGGCTGAACCCGGGCAGGAGTTTGCAGCACACCTTCTTAGTCAATATACTATTGTGAATATGCGGGTCACAGGGCAGATTTTTCCTGGATGTTTTCGATGGCGATGAGACTCCGGAAGATTCAGAGATTGCATCCATACCTGTTGACGCCACCACCCCCAGACGGTGAAGAATACGCATCAAGGTATATAGTCGTTTCTCCCGGCAGGGGCCGGTGCCGCTACTCCGGAGAATCCCGCCGCACCCCCGGGTTGTTGTGAGGTGCTCGTGCCGGTTCGCATCCGAGGAGGTCCTGGTTTCTGGAAAAGCGTTCTGGATGCGTGTTGGTTCTGTTCCACAGCCTTTCGGGTGCGGCTCGCGTCTTCCGGTACGGTGCACCGGCGCGATAAAAAAGGATCTCCGGAGCCGGCTGTGCTCGCAGCCGGCCTGTATGCTCTTACCGCCCGCCGGGTGCTCCGATGATCTCGATCGGCTGGGTCAGCCTGACCCTTGCGATGGTCTTTCCTTTCATCCCCTCGATGACCTGTTCGGCGGCATCAAGGGGCACGTCGACGGTGGAGTATGTCTCGTAGATGTTGATCGCACCGATGACGTTACCCGGGATCCCGGTCTCGCCTGCGAGTGCTCCGACAATATCCTTTGGCCTGATCTGGTGCTCTCTCCCGAGCGGGATCCTGAGGAGAGCCAACCCCTGGGCCGGCATGAGATCCTGCGGCTGGCCCTGGGCCCTGTCGGCCGGGCTGGCCCCGCCGAGTTCCAGTTTCAGGAGGGCAGCGGCAACCTCAAGCGAAGTGTAGTCTTCGGATATGATCCGCTCAATGAGATTCGCGTAGTGCTCGAGGCTGCCCTCGTCTATGACCTGCTGTACCCGCTCGATGAGTTTCCGCGTTCGGCTCTCCTCGACGTCTCCCTGTGTCGGGAGCGGGATGCGGGCGATCTTGATCTTGGTATAGTCCTGGATCGTCCGGAGCTTGAAGTACTCCTTCGGGCCCACGAACGTGACGGCCCGTCCGGCGCGTCCGGCACGTGCCGTCCGGCCGATGCGGTGGATGTAATAGTCGATATCCTGCGGGACGTCGTAGTTGATGACCAGGTCGACGTCCTCGACGTCGATGCCCCGTGCGGCGACATCGGTGGCGACGAGCATATCGATGTTTCCTGCGCGGAACTTTGCCATCACCCGGTCCCGCAGGGTCTGCTTCATGTCCCCGTGGAGGCCTTCGGCGAAGTAACCCCGGGCCTGGAGGTGGGTGGTCAGGTCGTCGACACCCCGTTTGGTGTTTGAGAAGATCAGGGTCAGTTCCGGATCGTACATATCGAGCAGCCGGGTGAGGATCTCGAGTCTGTCCCTGCTCCGCACCTCGAGGTAGAGCTGCTCGATCAGCGGGACGGTCACTTCCTTGCGTGCGACCGAGATGAACTCGGGATTCTTCTGGAACCTCTTTGAGATCTCAAGGATCGGTCTCGGGAGGGTGGCCGAGAAGAGGACCGTCTGGCGGTTCCGCGGGGTCTCGTCGAGGATCTTCTCGATATCCTCGCGAAAGCCCATATCCAGCATCTGGTCCGCCTCATCGAGGACGACCAGTTTCACCCCGGCAAACGAGAGGGTCCCGCGGTCGAGGTGGTCGAGCACCCGCCCGGGAGTCCCGACGACGATCTGGACGCCGCGTTGCAGCGCCCGGAGCTGCCGGTCGATCGGCTGGCCGCCGTAGATCGGGAGGATGTTGATGCCCCGGTGGTGTTTCGCCAGGCGGGCGAACTCCTCAGCGGTCTGGATGGCGAGTTCCCGGGTGGGAGAGAGGACGAGGACCTGTGTCTCCCGGCTGTCGGGGTCGACGCGCTCGATTGCCGGGACGCCGAACGCTGCTGTCTTTCCGGTTCCGGTCTGGGCCTGGCCGGTCACGTCGCGTCCTTCGAGTATCGCCGGTATTGTGCTTATCTGGATGGGCGTAGGCTCCTCAAAGCCCATATCTTCTATTGCCCGGAGTGCCTTTTCCGAGATATTAAGTTCCTTAAAGGTGATATTGTTCTCCATTCATTCATCTCTTGGTGCTGCTACCTCTTTATATGTCGCATCCATGCGGCTTCGCATATCCTACGCCGGGACAGGGTGGCCCGTTCGGCGCCCGGTCACCCGCCAACACATATCCGTTCTGCGGGCGAACCTACAGGGATGGATCTTCGGCACTCCTCACCGGTGAGCGCGGCGAGCGTTCGGGAGGTCTACCTCCGGTACTCCGTCGGCCGCCCGGAGCTCCGCGGTGTCTTCCTGCCCGGACTCCTGCCGCACGACGCCTGCGACGTTTATGGCACGTACTGCAGGCCGGGGCGGATGAGGGTCCTCTTCATCGCCGAGTCCCCGCCCTGGGCCGCCGCCCGGCGCGAAGTTGCCGAACCTCCTGACTGCTGCAGCCCCGACTACCCCTATTTCTGGAACGACCGTTACGACGCGGTGCGCCGCCCCGGCGCCGCACCGCTCTCCCGCGGGCTCGCGGAGAACCTCTTTTCGCTGCTCGGGCTCGACGGAGGGTCGCGCCGGGAGAACCTTGAACTCTTCGCCAGGAACTTCTTCCTCGTCGACACAGTCAAGTGCGTCTTCCGGAAGAACCGGAAGAAGGCCATCCCGAACGATCTCGTCAGGATGAGCGCCCGGGAGATCCTTGGCCGGGAGATCGCCGGTCTCTCCCCGGAGTACGTCGTCGCCCTCGGGAGTACGGCACTCACCGGTCTATCCGAGATCGAGCCATACGCGAGCGCCCTCTCCGGCATCGGAACGATCACCGGGATCTCGGGGGACCTCCGGGAGGACCTCTTCGAGGAGAGCCGCCTCCTCTGCATGCCGTATCCGGGCGGGCGCAACCGGCGCTACCTTGATGTGATCGAGTCGGGGTTTGAGGTCATCAGGGATCTCGCGGCATGACAGGGGCCGGTTCAACCCGGCCGCCGCTCCGATTGAGGGGGCCTTTTGCAATCCGTTGCGCATCGCCGCCTACTCTGTGAGCTTCCTCTTTCCCTCCTCGTACAGCTCTTCCTTCTGCTTGCGGAGTTTTGCGGCCGTATCCCGCTCTTCGGGACTTCCGCTCTCCTCCAGTTCTATCTTCTCCGCTTCTTCCATCACGTCACGGGAACGCAGATATCCGGACGGCTCCATCGATGCCTGAGCCTCCCGGTAACGTTCCTCCTGTCTCTGCCTCAGTTCCTCTGCAACCGACCCTTCGCCCGGCGCCCCCGTCGGTTGGGCTCCTCCGCTCACCGGGATCTCTTTTCCGTGTGTTTCCGTTACCTTCTTCAGCCGCACCTCGAGGACGCCGTTCTTGAAGGTGGCGTGTGCCTCCTCGCCCCTGACGTCGGTGGGGAGGGAGACCGTCCGGGAGATCGCGCCGATCCTCCGCTCCCGCATGTAGTATCCCGCCCGCTCGGCCTCGGTCGCCTCCTCCCGCCGGGCGGTGATCCGCAGCGTCCTCGGGTCGATAAGCCGGACCGATATCCCCTGCCTCTCCACCCCCGGGAGGTCGGCAACGACCACGACATCCGTGTCGTGTTCCAGGACGTCGACCACCGCCCCGGTGCCGCCGGGCAGGGGTACCTGCTGTGCGGCTCCCGAGAGGCGCTCCATCACCTCACCAAACTGCTTCTGCATATCTCCGAGCATCTCGTCGAATTCGCTCCAGAGTTCACGCGACGATCTTCTCCATGCCATGGTTACTCCTGCCTCACTGTTCTGCAGTATCGGCAGGTTCCCAGGGTGTGAACACTTCATATATGTTCCTGTGCGGGGCTCCGCCCTGCCGTAATGCCGGAGGATAAGGGCTTAACCTTCTTCCGGGAGCTCCTTGAAGCGTTCTGGGATCGTGTCGGTCTGTGTGCTGTTGTTTCCCCCGGTCGCCCCCAAGGTACATATAGAGAGAGTCTCCAGTGGGCGGTGCTATGAACCCGCAGACCGTAAAAACGGTGCCCCGAAGACGCTCAGGATCCCTGCCTGAGATCGGGGTTATGACCGTCATCCCCCTGGAAAACCTGAGGATACACACCTACGAGGCGCCCGAGGCGGCGGTCTTCGTCAACTCGCATATCATCGAGACGGAGAACGGGCTGATCGTCATCGACACGCAGTTTCTCCGTCCTCACGCGGAGGAGTTCCGCAGGTACGCCGACAGCCTGGGTAAACCGATCGACCGCGTCATCATCACGCACAGTCATCCGGACCACTGGTTCGGGTGCGAGTACTTCCGCGATGCTGCCATCTACGCCTTGAGCGAGGTCGCAGACCAGATCAAAGCGGGCGGCGAGGCCATGATCCAGGCGTACGCACCAGCCTTCGGCGACGCGATCACGGAGACGGTGGTGGCGCCTGGCCGGACCATCCGGCCCGGGACCGAGACCCTCGACGGCGTGACGCTCGCCTACGAGAAGGCCGACGGGGCCGAGGCCGGCGTCAACCTCGTCATCGAGCTTCCGGAGAACCGCGTGCTCATCGCCCAGGACCTCGTCTATAACCGGGTCCACGTCTTCCTGCAGCAGAAGGAGATGGAGCCCTGGCTCGCTCATCTCCGCCGGTTCCAGGAGAAGGAGTACGACTTCGTCCTTTCGGGGCACGGGCTGCCGGCGAACATGCAGGCGCTCGCGGATATGGCGGGGTATCTCGAGGACGCAAAGACCGCACTCGCGGCGAGCAACGATGTAGAGACCCTGAAACAGCACCTGGTCGGGAAGTATCCGTTCTACCGGGGCGAGTACATCCTCGACATCAGCGGAAGGTACCTCTACGGGACCTGGGGCTGAGAAGCGGTTATGCGATTGCAGGGCGCTGTAGGCGGTGCTCATTACCGGCAGGATATGGTGAGCAGCCACCAACCCTCTGCACCCTGCCGCCGTCCGGGTGGTGCGGATGGGTCCGCCTTCTGGATCGGACGGGGGCGTCGGGCATTTCGCGCACGTAGACGGCCGTCCCCTCCTCGAACCCCTCCCGGTGGAGATTCCCGTCGGGATCGACATACCCCCGGGGCAGCGTGAAGGGAAATTCCGTCTGGAATGGCATAATATACCTTACTTTACCTGTACCCCTGTGAATCCTTCGTGCACGATTTCCAGTTGTTCGATTGCCACCTCATTCTCCTTAACGCTGAAGTCCGATAGATGCTTTTTATCCGTTCTGGATCTTTAGAGGTACCCGCCCTGGAAAACCGCCCCGGGGCCTGCACTCAGGATTCCGATCGCGGCGATCCATGGAGCCTGCCGTCCACCCGCTCCCCGACGAACGCCGCCGACTCTCTCGATAGAGAATGCCGGACATCTCCCCCTTTCTTCTCCTGGAGCACGATCCCGTCGGCCTTCAGCCTTCGTATGTGCCACGAGACCGACGATGCGGCGATCCCGAGCCGTTCGGCAAGCTCCCGCCGCGATGCCCCCGGGCTCTCGAGCAGGATGGAGAGGAGTTTCTGCGTGTTGGGGTTCCGCAGATGGATGAGCACCTTCTCTTCGAGAGCCGAATACTTCCGCCGGTTCTCGAAGTACCCCGTCCGGCCTTCGATGGCGGCGGTGGCGATCATCCCGAACTCCTGCAGTCTCCCCAGGTGGTACCTCAGCGTCCCCCGGTTCACCCCGAGGTCCTGAGCGAGAGTGCCGAGACGGATGCCCGGGTGGGCGCTGATATGATCGTAGATCGCCGTCCTGGTCTCATGTTCGAGTGCGGCGCGTTTTGCAATCCGGCGGTAGCCGAAGAAGAGCCAGACGTTTAAGAGGAACAGGACGTTGACGACGACCAGGAGTTCGGGGGAGGTTCCGATGAGCAGGCTGGAGATCAGGACCTGGGGCGGAACCTGCCACCATTCAAGGGGCGTCAGTTCCCGGGGCGGGCCGTCGGGTATGTGGTCGCCGGCCGGCCTGACCGTATACCCGGTGGCGGCCGCAGAGACGGGAAGAGCGGAGAGAAGGATAATCAGGAGTAGAGCAGCCGGCCACCGTCGCATGCTACAGGTGTCGGAGTGCGGAACCTTGACCTTTACGTTTTATCGGCGGGCGTCCCCGTCCGACTGCAGGGAAATCGGGGCCTCCGGATAGACGGCCGGCACAGAAACCGTATATAATCTCGCGTCCCAGCTTCCATTATGATGGATCCGGGGGAACAAGCGCCTGCGCCGGTGCCCCGTCCCGGGCGGCAACACATCGTCGCCGTCTCGGTCGGTATCGGACTCCTTGCCGGGGCAGCCTTCCTCGGGGTGGTGGAGGCGCTCTCGCGCTGCTGGAGTGACCCGTCCGCCTACAACCTGGGTTTCCTGGGGGTGGGGATCACGCAGACGTTCGTTTCGATCCTGCTGGTCATCTTCTTCGCGGGGTTCCTCGCGGCGTACGCGAACGGCACCGCCGTGCGGCGCACCCGGATCCTTTCTGCCGTCCTCGCCGGCGCGGTCGCCGCAATCACCGCCCGGACGCTGCTGTTCGTGCCCGACCCCGTCTACCTGGTCAAATCGCTCATCGCGACCCGGGCGCAGGTTTTCCTGCTCGTGGGCGGCGCGATGCTGGTGGCCGGACTCGGGGGGCTGGGCGCATCGTTCCTCCAGAGAGAGCGCCCGGAGGGGCACAGGGAGCTTCTCCCGGTTGCGGCGGTCGCCGTCGCGTTCATCGCCGTCCCGCCAGCGCCTTACTCCGGCGGTGCGCCCGCACCGGAGACCGACATCCTGATCCTCAAGGTCTCCGCCGCAGGCGATATCGAATGGGAGGGGCGGGCCGATCTCGGCGCCTACGACCGGCCCGACGTCCTGGCCGAATGTCGGGACGGCTATGTTCTCGGCATCACAGAGTACGGCCAGGCGGGGAACACGGTGCATATCCTCACGTACGACGAAGACGGGGACTCCCTCGACCGGCTGGCGATCGAAACCGGATACGGGCGCGTGACCGCGCTCGTCCCGGCACCCGGCGGCGGGTTCCTGGTTGCCACGGAGACGCCCGGGATCGCCCGCGTCGATGCCGGGGGCAAGCAGGTCTGGATGCAGTCCTTCGTCGAGGAGAACCACGGGATGGCACCCGTCTCCCTGCTCGCTCTTCCCGAAGATCGATATGTCGCGACGTGGGAGGACCGGGTCGCCTGCTTTTGCGACGACGGTACGCGGCTCTGGCAGGTCTCGCTCGATGCCGCGGGGGATATCGGGTACCACCCGATCTACCCGGCCCCTGATGGTGGCGTGCTCGTCTTTGTAGAGGGGCGAAACGTCTTTGTCGGGGACCATTTCGAGGTGTACCTGCAGGCGATCCGCCTGGATGAGAACGGCACCGTCCTCTGGAAGCGGGATTTCGGAAGCGTTGGGCTCGACGAACTCCTGGGTGCCCGGGAGACGGCGCCGGGACGGTTCAGCGTCCTCTACCGGTCGACGACCTTCCCCGAGAACTTCTGGGGCGGTGTTGAACGGGTCAACCACGGCTACCTTTTTACGCTCGATGAGAACGGCAACATGACGGACTACCATGCTGTGGATGACGACGGCGGGGTTGTGGTCGCTTCACCGGGCGGTTACCTCTCGGTCACCGCCGCCGAGGGGAGCGTCACGCTCGTCGGCAGGGACACTGCGGGCAGCGAGGTCTGGCGGCAGGAGCAGCCGATCGAGATCGACCTGTACTCGGTCTGTGGTGTCGGGACGGCGGACGGCGGCTACCTCATCGCCGGGAGCTCGATCGCGTGAGAGACCGGTGGCTTGCGCTCGGTATCGCCGTCGCGGTGGTGTTCGTCCTCTGGCGTGCCTTCTACGTCGCGCCCGGCTACGAGACGGTGCACTACGACATCGTCCCGGTCCTTCCGGCGGAGCAATACAACCCCCCGATCCTCGAGATCTGGGAGGCGATGGAAGAGCAGATCCCGTTCGATAACCGGACGGCGAGGCTGTTGCAGTTTGATATGCGCTTCGACGCAAACGGGTCGCTTAACGTGATCCAGTTCTGCTTCACTGCCGATATGGAGGGGGAACTCTGGGCCCACTCCGCTTTCGTCCTCCGGAACGGGAGCACCTACTTCTCGTCCCAGCGGATCGATTTCTCCGCTTCCGGTCCGCACCCACTGGGGGCTCTCACCGCCGTCGACAGCATCCCGTTCGACGAGATCCCCTACGGCAAGAGAGGGGTGAACCTGAATATCTTCTGTCACGAGGAGAACCGGACCTACGACGACACCTACGGGAACATCTACGCCGCCCTCGACGGCACGCTCCGTCCGCTGAAGTTCATCTCCTTTGCCACCCAGGAGGTCTGGCACACCATCGAGATCTACCCGATCCGGGAGCCGGTGGTCATCATGCTGGACGGTGAGCCGCAGGACGAAAACCGAACGGCAATCCGCATCGACGAGGACCCCCGGGCGCTGGTCGTCTTTCCTCCCCGGGAGATCGGGCTGGCGGAGAGGGTTGTGTACGCGTGACCGGTGGGTATGCGGAGACGAACGGCACAGAAAGGGTATAAAAGATCCCTCCCAACCGCTCTTTTAAGGAGTTGAGCAATGACACGAAACCTTCCGGCTATCCTTTGTATTCTCGCACTGATCTCGGTTGCAGCCCCGGCGAC
>JAENZF010000029.1 GCA_016841385.1 Methanobacteriota archaeon
AGGTGCGAGGAGGGGCTGACGGGGAGTGCGAGCGAGAGCGAGCTTGAGCACGGTTAGGTGCGAGGGGGGATGCTCCCCCCTCCCCTGTCTCAACCACACCAAGTTGATATCTACAACCCCCGCCCCACCCGGCCTTCGGCCTCCTCCCCCGCCCCCAGAGGGGCGGGGGCAGTGCGTGGCGATATCCCCTCGAAATCCGTGCCAGGGGATTAAACCTCATGACCTGAACTCACGCACAGCGGGGCTTCATATTGCGCCCAACTGCAACGGCAACAGTCGGGCCATCCTGACCAGTCTTTCGGCTACCGATGTTAAGACCTCTGCTTCCCTCATCCCCCCGCTTTATCGCCCTCCCGGCCCAATATCCTGAGGATGAAACTGCTCTTCGAACTCTCCGGCGAACACCCTGACCTCCCGGTCGCGGAGCTGGAGTGCGTGGGCACCGTGCTCGATAGGCGGGCCCAGGTTGCTGTCGCCGAGTGCCCGGACCCGGAGGCCGCCGGGCGCCTTGCCCTGACGCACACGGTGATGGAGTACCTCGGGGAGTGCGAGCCCACGCGGGAGGCGTTTGCGGGCCTCCTCCGCGACCTCGCCATAACGACCGAAAAGCCGTTTGCGGGCAGGGTGAAGACGGTCCACGGGAGCCGGATGGACGCCACGCACCTCGAGCTGGAACGGTTGATCGGGAGCCTGATCGCCGGCCCGGTCTCGCTCCGTGAGCCCGTCGAAGAGTACCGTGCCGTCATCTCGGAGGACCGCTGCTACTTAGGCCGCGTCCTCTCGCGGATCGACCGGGGCGGTTTCGATGCCCGGAACCCCATGCGCCGTCCGTTCTTCCACCCCGGCGTGATGATGCCCCGGATGGGCCGGGCGCTCGTCAACATCTCCCTGGTCCGGCCCGGGGAACTGGTCTTTGACCCCTTCTGCGGCACCGGCGGGATCCTCCTTGAGGCCCGGGAGATCGGCGTCCGGGTCCTCGGGAGCGACTTCGACCCCGCGATGGTCGCCGGCTACCGGCAGAACCTCCCGGGGTCGGACGTGATGATCGCCGACGCCACCGCGGTCCCGGTCTGCGACCATGCCCTCGACGCGGTCGTGACGGACCTCCCCTACGGCCAGTCGGTCCGGATCCGCGCGGAGAGCATGGACCGCCTCTACGACGGATCGCTTGCGGAGGTCCGCCGCATCCTCCGGCCCGGAAGGCGCGCGGTCGTCGTCACGCACCGCGACATCACGGAGATCGCCGCCCACCACTTCACTGTCCTGCAGGAGCACGAGCAGCGGGTGCACAAGAGCCTGACGCGCCGGATCCTGGTGCTCTCCTGACAATGCCGGAGGGAATGGCACCCGTTTCGGGCGATCTCTCCCCTCCTGCAGTATCCTTCTGAGAAGGTATGCCGGGTGCCGGCCCCGGTTTTATGAGGGATCTCAGCGAATTTTATATGTGAATGTAAATTTTAAGCGCTACGGCCTCTACCTCATTCGGTGGCAGCTCTCGACGCCGATTCTCGCCGGCGTGCTCTACCTGCTCGCGGGCCTCGGAGCGCTGACCGCCACCATCGTCGCCAACCTCCTCGGCGGTCTCATCTTCTTCTGGGTCGACCGGTTCATCTTCACCTCCCAGGCGCTTGCCGCCCAGTGGGAGATCCGCGAAGAGGTCCGGTGCGTGGACTGCGGCACGGTTGCCCGGGGTTACCGCCTGGTCAGGGCGAAGAACTACGACAGGTCCGAGGACCCGGCGCCTGAGTTCCGCTGCGAGGAGTGCTCGAAGAAGAAGTCGGAAGAACTCAAGAAGCGGGGCGTCAAGCACTGAGGGGGGGAGGGCCGGGTTTCCCGGAGGGATCAAGCACGGTCAGGTAAGATAGTTCTGAAGGCTCATGCTCCTTTCTTTTGGTCGCACCTGCCCGTGTACGGATTTCCCGTGGATATCGCGTCTGGGGGAGGGGCTGACGGGGGGGGGTATTCCCCCCTCCCCTGTCCCCACCCCCCTCCATGGCGATAGCCACCACGGTCCAGTGTACGGGGCTTTTTCATCGCCTCAACTCGTTCTGCCATCCTCAGTCAAACACCCTGCACTCCTCAAACCCAGCATTAAAGATCCGTCTGTCACAACCCCACCCCAACCCCCAGCACCACCAGCGTCACGCACACCCCGACCTGAACGGCCACGTTGTCGTCGACCGGCGAGTAGGTCTCGACGATCCCGGCGATCCCCGCCACGACCGCGGCCGCCCACCAGGGGATCAGAAAGGCGAGGGCGAGAGCGGCCGCGGCTGCCCCGGTAACTGTTCCTTCAAGCGACTTACTTCCCGGGAGAGTATGCCTCCCGAACCGCAGTCCGACGAGCGTCGATACGCTGTCGAGCAGACCGAGCGTGACGAGGCCGACCGCGGTATACTCCCGCCCGAAGACCGCAAGGCAGAAGAGCGCGCCGATGGCGTAGGCGATACCCCCTTTGAGCGGCACCTTTCCCCGCCGTTCGGTCTCGTCCAGGATCCGGGAGAGGACCGGGACGTCGTAGCCGCGGGTGAAGGCGTCGCAGAGGAGGAACAGGGCGACGAGGACGGCGCTCAGGAACACGAGGGCCCCCCGGTCGTCCAGGCGGAGGATGATCCCGGCGCCGATGACCCCCATGAGCAGGTGGACAGTCTGACGGAACGTCTCGCTCATCACACCAGAATAGCAGCCCCGGGAGATAAAGCATCGTGCGTGTGCCGGGCAAACGCCCGGGAGCAGTCACCTTAAAGTAGTCTCCTTCTATCCTACACCCTTGAGGGAGAAGATCATGACAGAGGTACGAAAATACGCAAACCCGCCTGCCGCCGAAGTGATATGCGAGTTCCGGTTTCCCGAGGATGTCGCCTGGGACCTGACCTACCCCGGCATACTCTACAGCCACCTGAAGGATGCCTACCCGAAGCGGGACCAGCGCTACGTGCGCGAGGTGGTCATGCTCCTCGGGCCGGAGGGGCTCCGCGAGGAACTCCTGGTCACCGAACGGTCGATCTTCCTCGCCGAGGACGAGGGCTGTGCGGTCCAGGTCGGGCCCCGCCTCCTCTCGGTGAGCTGCCAGAGACCGTACGTGCACTGGGAGGCCTTCTCGGAGCGGATCAACGGGGCGTTTGAGCGGTTCCGGGAGGTCATCAACGCCGATGCCATCGGCACCATGAACCTCCGCTACGTCAACCTCATCGAGATCCCTGAAGCGGAGGTGACGCTCTCGGACTACTTCGCCTTCTACCCCACCCTCCCGCCGGAACTCCCGCGGGTGCCGGCAGGGTTCATCACCGGGTGCGAGTTCTCGTTCCACGACAACCGCGACAACTGCCGGGTGGAACTCACCGACGCCGTTCCCGAGTCGACGGGGAACAATGCGTTCCTCTTAAACATCGACTACTTCCTGACGGAGGGGAGGAGCGTCCCCCCGGAAGGGGTGACCGACTGGCTGGAGATTGCCCACACCCACGTGCGGGATATCTTTGAGGCCTGCATCAAGGACTCCCTGCGCGACCTCTTCACCCTCCGGGAGGAGGAGGCGGTGGCGGCACGGTGAGGTCTCGCACGGGTGGTATCGTGCGGCGGGGATACGGTGTTACCCACGACCCCCGGCAGGGCTGACCGCTGGACGCTGCCCGACCTCGATGCGGCGGTCCGGCGGTGCAGGGTGCAGAACGCCAGGGGCATCAGGTGCATCCTCGCTGCTCTCGGCGAGTATGCCCGGAGCGAGCGGCAGGTCGGGGTGAACCTGGAGCACTCTGCCGCCGCCGTAGCCGCGATCGACGAGCACGCCCTGGACGCATCGCTCACGGTGAAGATGACTGCGCTCGGTGCGCTCATCGACCGGGATGCCGCCCGTGACTTCCTGCTCCGGCTCTGCGGTGAGGCCCGTGCACGCGGCATCGGGTTCGAGGTGGAGATGGAGGGGCGGGGTCTTGTGGAGACGACGGTGGATGCCGCCGTCTCCTGCGCACGACAGGGGCTGCCGGTGACGCTCGCTCTCCAGACCTCCCTCGACCGCACCCCCGGCGACCTCGAGCGCATCATCAGCCACGGAATCAGACCCCGCCTGGTGAAGGGAGCCTACGGGAGAGATGCAGCCGATCTCGTAGAGGTCCGGCGGCGCTTTCGGGCGCTTGCAGCAGGGCTCCTCGACCGGGGCGTGCCGTTCTCGGCGGGCACCCACGACCCGGACCTGATCGCGTGGCTGGTGGATCGCCCGGCCGGGACGGTCGAGTTTGGGTTCCTGATGGGGCTCGCGGACGAGACGAAACTCCGGCTCGCCACCGAAGGCCGGGCCGTCGCGGAGTACGTGCCCTTCGGGGAGCGGGCGGTCGCATACGTGGCGCGGCGCGAGGCGTACCTCGCGGGGCTGGCGGCGGAGGGGAGGGCGCCGGTGCCGTAACGCCGCACCCCGTCACATCAGCATCCCTGACGTCCCGATCACGATTGACCCTACCTCCCGTGCAGGCAGGAATGGCTGCGGGATCGGCCGGCTGCCTGCCGGTACAAGACTATATACGGTATGGTCCCAAAGGGTCGCATCCAGTCCGGGGCGACGATGATGATCCATACACGGGGAAGCGGCATACTCCTGCACATCACGTCCCTGCCGTCGGCCTACGGCATCGGAGACTTCGGCCCGTCGGCATACCGGTTCGTCGAGGCGCTGTCAAAGGCCCGGCAGCACTACTGGCAGGTCCTGCCGCTCAACCCGACATGCACGGCGTGCGGCAGTTCTCCCTACAGCAGCCCGTCGGCGTTTGCGATGAACACCCTCCTGATCAGCCCGGAGATGCTTGTCCGGGAGGGGGTCCTCAGGAAGGACGACCTCGAACCGGCGCCCGAATTTCCGGAGGAGCGGGTTGCCTACGAGGCGGCTGCCTGGCACCGGGAACGGCTCTTTGCGCTTGCGTACGAGCGGTTTCGCTATTCGGGACCGGAGCGGGAGTTTGAGACGTTCTGCGACGCGAGCGAGTGGTGGCTCGACGACCACGCGCTCTTTGTCGCGCTCAAGGACCACTTTCACGGGCTCGCGTGGAACAGGTGGCCGGAGGAGATCCGGGCCCGGCAGCCGGAGGCCCTCGACGAGATGCGCCGGAACCTCGACGATAAGGTCCGGAAAGAGAAGTTCCTCCAGTACCTCGCCGCCCGGCAGTGGTCGGCCCTCCGCCGGTACTGCACCGACCGGGGCATCCAGGTGATCGGCGACATCCCGATCTACGTCGCATACGACAGCGTCGACGTCTGGGCCAACCCCGGGATCTTTCAGCTGGACGAAGACCTCCGCCCCACCGTGGTGGCAGGCGTGCCCCCCGACATCTTCAGCAAGACCGGGCAGCTCTGGGGGAACCCGGTCTATAATTGGCCCGCGCTCCGTGAACAGGGTTACGACTGGTGGGTGAGCCGGCTCGCCCGATCCGACGAACTCTACGACCTCTTCCGGATCGACCATTTCCGGGCGTTCGCCGATTACTACGAGGTCCCCACAGGCGATACGACGGCCGAGCACGGCACCTGGGTCGACGGACCGGGGGCCGGGTTCTTCGAGGCGCTCTCCCGGCGGTTCCCCTGCTTTGCCATCATCGCCGAGGACCTGGGGGCGAACACCCCGGCCGTCCAGGAACTCCTCGACCGGTTCGAATTCCCGGGGATGAAGATCCTCCTCTTCGCGTTCGGCGAGGGGCTCCCGAAAAGTGCCCATATCCCTCACAACTACGCCCCAAACCTCATCTGCTACACGGGGACGCACGACAACAACACGGCCCGGGGGTGGTTTGAGGAGGAGGCGTCAGTCGAGGATAAGCAGCGGTTCTTTGCCTACGCAGGAAGGGAGGTGGCGGCGGGCGAGGTCCACCGGGAACTCATCCTTCTCGCGATGACATCGGTTGCCCGGGCAAGCATCATCCCCATGCAGGACGTCCTCGGCCTCGGGGCGGAGGCGAGGATGAACTATCCCTCGACCACTGATGGGAACTGGGAGTGGCGCATGACGCCGGGGGAGTTTGCCGGTGCCCCGTTCGATTGGCTCGAGAGGCTCACGGAACTCTCCGGGCGGGGGTGAAGCGGCGGTGATCCACGACTGTGCCAAGTGTGCTTCGGAATCTTTCGCCGAATTCTGCTGAGTAGTGACTCGCATCCATAAAAGACCAGATGGAAAATGGATGATGCCTGACAGACGATCCCCTCCGCAATCACCACCGGACGCGGATTCCCATTGAGTATCGCCACGGGGGGTGGGGACAAAGGGGAGTGCGAGCGTAGCGAGCATGAGCACCGATAGGTGCGAGGGGGGAGACCCCCCTCCCCACCTGACGGTGGTCGAAGTCCGTTCCTGCGGAACGTCGTCCTCCCCTGCAACCCCTCCTCGCACCTTCGGTGCTCGAGCTCCGCTCCTTCGAAACCCTTCGGGTTTCTCGAACTCCTGCCGTTCCGGCAGTCGTTCCCCCAAACGCGATATCCCCTTGAAAACCGTGCCAGATACAACCGAGGGGAATTGCAGGGTGGTATGAAATGCGATACCCTCCCGCAAAGCCATCACCAGATCCGGAACCTCACAGAGTCGGGATGTCCCGGCATCACCTGCCTATGAGGGCACCACACCCCGGCTCAGTACCTGGCGGTCAGCACATCGAGTTCTTCCCTGATGGTCCGGCGGACCATCTCCTCGATGGCGGTGTAGTCGCGCCTCGCCTTCTCATGCTTGCCGATCATCTCTTCCATCTTCATGATCCCGAAGGAGAGGTTCTTCCCGTACTTGAGGGCGACCTCCAGCGCCTCCTCGTCAACCCGGACGACCCTGGACATATATGGATGTTTTTCGGGCAGGGATTTAAGTGTTACAGTTTTGTTACATAGGGGCGGCTGGCGTTACATAAGTGTAACAATGCCGGAGGTGTTGTAACATTGGTGTTACGTGAAGCGATCGGGAGGAACTCCGGGCGGGGATCTCGGGAACCCGCAGATACGGGATCCCCGGCTATTTCGCCCCTGCCTGCCGGGCCACGCCCCGGGCGGCCGCCGCGACCTCCTCGGGGTCGCCCAGGTAGTAGTGCTTCACGGCCTTCAGGTCCCCGTCCAGTTCGTAGATGAGCGGGTAGCCGGTGGGGATGTTGAGGGCCGCGATCTCGTCGTCCGGAACCCCGTCCAGGTGTTTGACCAGGGCGCGGAGGCTGTTTCCGTGGGCGGCGACCATGACGGGCAGGCCCCGCCGGAGTTCCCCCGTGATGTGGCTCTCCCAGTAGGGGAGCACCCGCTCGAGCGTGTCGTGCAGGGACTCGGTCGCAGGAAGGCTCTCCGGGTCCAGGTCCGCGTAGCGGGGATCGAATCGCGGGTGTCTCGGGTCGTCTCGCGAGAGCGGCGGGGGCTGCACGTCGTATGCCCGGCGCCAGAGGTGCACCTGCTCCGCGCTGTATTTTTCGGCGGTCTCCTGCTTGTTTAAGCCCTGCAGGGCACCGTAACTCTTCTCGTTCAGCCGCCACGACCGGTGCACCGGGACGTACATAAGGTCGAGATCGTCCATGACTATCCAGAGCGTCCGGATGGCCCGCTTCAAGACGGAGGTGTAGGCGACGCGGAACGTATGCCCGCCGTCCCTGAGGAGTTCCGCCGCCCGGTGGGCCTCTTGTATGCCGTGGGGCGAGAGATCCACGTCGGTCCAGCCTGTGAACCGATTCTCCCTGTTCCAGAGGCTCTCCCCGTGCCGCAAAAGGATCAACGCTACCATCGCACTTGTCTCCCGTACCCGGTATGGTCCCCTCCCCGGATAAATGCCATGCACGCACCCGGGTTATCCTGCAGGAGCGGTCGGAATGCCGGGAGGCCGAAGGAACCGCCCGTGCGGAGACACGGGGGAACCTGAACCTCAATCATCCGTATAATCGTCAGGTTTGACGAACGGATGGCGCATAGGTTCGATTTTTTTTCGTAGCCTACCATCCATTTATCTCTCATTCCCGCTCATATGCTGTTATATGGCACCGAACAGAAGAAGGAACAGAAACTACATCCTCGCGGTGGCGTCACTGCTCGTCATCGTTGTGGCGGCAATCGTCACCGCAGGATGTACGTCGGGCACGTCGACGCCCGGTGCGGTTGTCGGGGTCTCCTGGACTCTCGACTCGTACCTCGCCGGGAACGGCACGCTCGTCCCGGTCCTGCCGGAAACGGAGGTCTCCGCCCGGTTCGACGACGACGGCAAGGTCACCGGCTCCGCCGGGTGCAACGGTTATGGTGGCGACTACCAGCTCGACGGCACGGCCCTCTCGGTCTCCTCGGTTGCCCAGACGCTGAAGCTCTGCCTGGAGCCGGAAGGCATCATGGAGCAGGAGGCAAGGTTCATAGACCTTCTCGGCTCTGCAGCGGAATTCAGGATCGAGGATGAACGGCTCATCATCACCGACACGGAGGGCATCGACCTGCTCTTCTTCGTGAAGGGGGCCGCACCCGCGGCGCTCGCCGGGACGTCCTGGACGCTCGCAAGCCTCGCCGGAGAGGATGGCGCTACGGTACCGGTCCTCGCCGGCACAACCGTCACGGCGGCCTTCGACGCTGACGGCAGGGTCGGCGGGTCGGCCGGGTGCAACCACTACAGCGCAGACTACACCGCGGCCGGCGCGGACCTCAGCATCGGGTCCGCCGTCAGGACCGAGATGTACTGCATGGACCCACCGGGCGTCATGGAGCAGGAGGATCGCTACCTTGCACTCCTGACCGAAGTCTCCTCTTACCGGGTGGAGGGCGACCTGTTGATCCTCGCCGACCGCGAGGGTGCCGATCTGCTGGTCTTTGACCGGGTCGTCCGGACGCCCGACCTCCCGCTCGTCGGGACTGACTGGGTGCTCGACGCCTACAGCACCGGGGGAGACGCGATCTCTTCGCTCGTCAGCGGCACGACGATCACCGCGAAGTTCGCGGCCGACGGGACCGTCACCGGGAACTCCGGGTGCAACCACTACGGCGGGGAGTACAGCCTTGACGGAACGGAACTCTCGGTCTCCTCGCTCTACAGCACCCTGATGTACTGCAACCAGCCCCAAGGCGTCATGGAACAGGAGAACAGGTACCTCAATCTCCTCAAATCGGCGGCAGGCTACCGCATCGACGGAGACCGGCTCGACCTCCTCGATGAGGCCGGAACGGCCCTGCTCTCCTACCGGGCGGAGCGCGCGGATCGGTCCTGATCGATCCTTCTTTCCCGGCAGCAGGGGGCAGCCGGCAGAGGCCGGTCCCTGCCCGATTTTACCGCTCCCGGACGGCCTTATCGGCCGCCGGGGCAGGCTCAGGGCGACAGCCCCGGATCGACGCCGCTTCCTTCCGTGCCCCAGGGAGAGGGCGGTTGAGAGAATCTCAACGCAAATGGGTTATTTTTTCTTCTCGTGCCTCCTACGCCTATCCGTGGTACAGATAGGCGGAGACGGGCACTACACACTCGCGAAGGTTGCATTCCTGATCATCGTGGCGGCATGCCTCATCTCGGTCGGGTATCCCATCGCGACGGGCATGCCCCCCGACAATGCCGGCCGGGTCGCCGAACCGCTCGCGGGTACGGCATGGCACCTGGTCGCATTTCGTGCCGATAACGGCTCCGTCGTCGCGCCCCTGCCCCGGACGGAACCGCTCATCATCTTCGGCGATAGCGGCACGCTCTCGGGATCCGCCGGGTGCAACCTCTACTCCGCCTCCTACCGGATCAACGGCTCCACTATCACGGTGGACCCGGTCGCCGCCACCGGGGCGTACCCTGCGACAGCACAGGGGCTCGCGCAACAGGAGAGCCGATACCGGGAACTCCTCGTTGCAGCTGCCTCCTACCGGGTTGAGGGCGACCGGCTGATGATCTTCGGGCCGTCGGGTAAGGAACTGCTCGTCTTTCTGCGGGCGGAACAGCCCGAGAGCGTGCCGCTGCTCGCGACGACATGGCAGCTGACCCACTACACCACCGGCGGCGGCAGCGCCGTCGCGTCGCCGATCCCCGGCACCAGCATCACCCTGACCATCGACCGTGACGGCACGCTCTCGGGGTCTGCCGGGTGCAACGCCTACTCGGCCCCGTACCAGCTCAACGAGACGGGGCTTGCCGTGGAGCGGGTCATCGCCACGAAGACCTCCTGCACCGAGCCGGCAGGGATCATGAAGCAGGAGAGCGCGTACCTGGACCTGCTCCGGTCGGCGGCGGGCTACCGGATCGTCGGGGATACGCTCGCGGTCATCGACGGCAACGGCAGGGCGATACTCTTCTTTGCCGCGGAGCCGTGAGCGGGAGGGGCCTCGCCGGGATACCTTTTTTCAGGCGGGGAATTTTGCGGGATTGAAGGGGCAGCGACTCTCTAGTGCATCTTGTCACTTTATTTTAGGAATTTTGGCGTGTGGGGGCGGGCGCTATGACCTCACGCAGAACAGGGAACTTTCGGCTTTGTTGAACCCGGATCCATCTGCTCCAGATGGTCGCACTCCGGAGCACGGCTTTCCACCGGGCTGCGCACCTGGCGGTGCCCCTGCTCCGGACGTTCCGTCCATCGCATATCGCCATGACTGCCCCCGCCCCTGGGGCGGGGAACGACTGCCGGGAGCGTAGCGAGCGGCAGGAGTTTGAGCACCGAAGGTGCGGAGGAGGAGGCCGGAGGCCGGGCGGGGTGGGGCTGGTGAGATGTGCGAATCGTTGCGCGAGACAGGGGAGGGGGTCTCCCCCTCCCCGTAAGCCCCACCCCCAGACGCGATATCCCCTCGAACTCCGTATCAGGGAGCAAGGATGAACAGGATTCCGGTTCCTATTTAACTCCGATTTCTATGCGAAACCGTCTGCAAACCTGTTGTGTGCCTGGTTGCACCTACGCAAAATATAGGGACGGTTCCAGGGTTACGCCGTCGGAAACGACTGCCCTTCTTCCTGGCCCTGCGCCGGGAACGAGTAGTGCATCTGGACAAGGACCCAGGCATGGCCCGTCCCCCGGAGCACCGCCGTCAGCCGCCCGTTCAGGGTATGTAAGGCATCGTCAACGACGGCATGGTAGGCCATATCGGCCATGACCCAGGCGACCGTCCCCTCGGCACCGATATGGACGTCGCAGAACTCAAGCGAGATCGCCTCCGCCTGCGAAAAGTCGCGCTCAAGCTGCCGGCGATACGCCTCTTTCCCGATCACCTTCTCGTCGAGGCCGGTCCCGAAACCCCGGAAGTCGGGGTCGGCGAGCGCCATCACGCCGTCGACATCCTTTCTTGCCGTAGCCTCCGCCATCTGCCGGAGCACCGCCATGATCTGGTTCTGTGTCTGTTCACTGACGCGCATGAGGAGTACTCTCGCCGAAAGGAAGATGTTCTTTTCGAGTATGGGTGCCGCGGAGTTCCGCCCCTTCCTGCCGAGCTGAGAAATGCGCGGAACTCCGGCGACCGGGCAGACCCTCGCGTTCGTACCTCGTCCTCGTACCGGGGGGGTCCGCGTCGCCGTGGCGCGCACTGCAGATTTGATCTTTACGTGTCGGATAGACAACGTCCCGGCAACCAACTATCGAAAAACTGAACTCCTGCAATCCCCTACGACAATACCAGGGACAGCCGGCAGTCCGAAGGATGGTGGGGCCGTCCGTGTCATGTCCGGACACGGCGGGATCCGGAGTTGCCTCCTGCCGGCGCCGAACGGGGGGGATCCCGTGTCGTTCGGTTGCCGGAACCGGGTCTGTGGCAACGGAGGAAGCAGATGAAATTTGTATGTCCGCTTATTGTCGTTCGTGACATAGAGGTTTCCAGAACATTCTATGAAGAGGTGCTGGGCCAGAAGGTCGGCTACGATCTCGGCGAGAACGTATCGTTCGAGGGCGGTTTTGCGATACATCTCCGGTCGCATTTTTCGGGTCTGATCGGCGTCGATGAAAGCGATATCGCTCTGGGATCGAAGAATGCCGAACTCTACTTCGAAGAGGACGACCTGGATGCCTTTCTTGAGAGGCTCAAAGATATGGACTCGATGAAGTACGTGCACGGACTCGTGGAGCAACCCTGGGGACAGCGGGCCATCAGGCTGTACGACCCCGATATGCACATCATTGAGGTCGGCGAACCCATGGAGAGCGTGGTAAAGAGGTTCCTCGGCAGAGGGTTCTCGGTCGAAGAGACCGCAAAGCGCACCTCGATGCCCGAGGAGTTCGTCAGGCAGTGTGTATAAACAAAGCATGTGTGCCGGCGGCAACCATCGGCATCGTCTAGTCCTCTCCAGTGAATAGTCTCTACGCAGGATCGATCCTGCACCCGATATGATCCGGCCCGCCGCAGGCTTCCGGGAGCCCCTGCCGGGGCGCGTGCGGCCATAATGCGAAGTGAGGCATCATGTTCAAGAAAATTGCCTGTATCCGTATCGGCGGCGGGCAGGTCACCCAGGATGCCGCCGAAGAGGCACCGGTGGCGGTCTTCGTCAACGGCCGGCACCTGACGACCGTGATCCTGAGCCCTGCCGGGCTTCGAGACTTCATCACCGGCTATCTCTACACTGAAGAGATCATCAGGAGCGCCGGCGATATCGAGTCGGTCAGGATCGAGGAGAACCGGATAAGCGTCCTCACCAAGAACATCTTCAAGAGAGTCAGCGTGAAGAAGACCATCCTCTCCGGGTGCGGGGGGGCCATCTCCTACATCGACACGCAGAAACTGCCCGCGATCGACTCCGACCTCACGGTCTTTGTCCCGGATATCGAGGCCGCCGTCGCCGCTCTCCCCGTGTCCGGCACGCTCGATGCGGTCGCTCTTGCCACGGGAGGCCGCATCGTCGCCTGCGCAGAAGACCTCGACCGGCACAACGCCCTCGACCGTGTGATCGGCCACGGGCTGCGCGAAGCTCTCGACTTCTCCCTGACGTTCGTCGTCGGCACCGGCCCGGTCACCTCCGAGATGGTCCGGAAATGTCTGGTGGCGAACATCCCGGTACTGGTCTCCACCGGACCCCCGACCGCCCTTGCCGTAGAGATCGCGGAGGAGACCGGGCTCTGCATCGTCGGGTCCGCGGGAACTCCGGAGATGGCGGTCTATACGCATGCAGAAAGGATAGAGGGGATCGGCGCGTAGTGGCGCCTGGGGAGAAAAGGTATCCTGAGGAGGCCTTACCGGCCCCGGCTGATCTCGCCGACGGCCGCAACCAGGAGATCGATCTCCTGCTCCGTCGTGAAGGCCGCGGTACTCGCCCGCACCGTCCCGTCAGGGAGATTGAGGTGCTCCATGAGCGGCTGGCAGCAGTGGTGCCCCGACCGCACGAGAATATCCGCCTCCTCGTCGAGCATCTGTGCGGCCTCCTGCGGGTGGACGCCGTCGATGGTGAACGAGACGACCCCGATCCGGGCCTCCGGCTTCCTGGAAGCGTAGACCGTGACCCCGCCGATTTTGGAGAGCCCCTCGATGAGCCGGGCGGTCAGGCGCTCCTCGTGCCGCCGGATCCTCTCCATCCCGATCGCCGAGAGGTAGTCCACGGCGACCCCGAGCGCGATCCCGCCGCCGACGTTCGGCGTCCCGGCCTCGTAGCGCTGGTAGCCCTCCGCGGGCTCATACCCCTCCGCCGTCACGTTCGCGACCATGCCGCCGCCGAGGACCGGCGGTTCGAGGAGCATCTCCCGCATCCAGAGGACGCCGGTCCCGGTCGGCCCGAAGAGCTTGTGCCCCGAGAAGCAGAGGAAGTCGCAGCCGAGGTCTGCTACATTCACCGGCATGTGCGGGAGCGACTGTGCGGCGTCCACGAGGAGGAGGGCGCCGTGCTTCCGGCAGAGCCGGGCGATCTCAGCAACAGGCGTCGTCACGCCAAGCACGTTCGAGGCATGGGTGACGGCGACGAGCCGGACATCGCCTCCGGCCAGAGCCTCCTCAAGCGCGGCAAGGTCGAGCGAGTAGTCGGCGTCGATCCCGATCACGTCGAGCGCGACGCCCTGCTTTGCAAGTGCTCTCCAGGGGAGAAGGTTTGAGTGGTGCTCGAGGATGGTGGTCACCACGCGGTCGCCCGGCTTCCAGGAGAGGCCCTGCGCGACCATGTTGATCGACTCCGTGGCGTTCTTCGTAAAGACCATGACCCCCGCCTCGCCGCCGATGAACCGGGCCACTTTCTCGTGGGCATGCCAGTAGCGCTGCGATGCGATCCGCGTCAGGCGGTGAACGCCCCGCCCGACGTTGGCCCGGTAGCGGTGCTCGAACTCGACGAGCGCCTCCACCACCGGCTCCGGTGAGAAACTCGTCGCTGCGTTGTCCAGATAGATGATGTCGCCGAGGATCGGGAAATCCTTCCGGATCTCGTCGGGGGTAAACTCGTTCTCTGCCGGCGTCGCCGGTTCAGGGGTTTCCAGAGTCTTCGTTGTTGCCACCTCCACGCTCTTCTTGACCGGGGTAGCCCGGCTTCCCGGGACTTCCTTCAGGGTGAAGTCCTCGTTCACGGCGATGCCCCGGTCCCTGCAGACCTCGCGCATCTTCGGGGGCAACGCCTGCCACCGCCAGAGCCCCCACTGGTGGTAGGCGTCCGGCATCCCTGTCTTCTCCGCCCAACGGATAAGGAATTCGTCCCAGCGGTTCGTGAGTTCCGGGTGCATCTCCCGGAGTCCCTCGTACTCGCTCTCGAGCACCGCCGGGCAGGTGTAACAGCCTATCCGTTCAAGGCCCTTCTCATAGAGCGGGTTCATGGGTGCCTTCTGCCACCAGAGGTAGAGGAAGACCTCGAGCGCCCGCCAGTTCCGGATCGGGGAGACGTTCAGTTGCAGGGGGTTTGCCGGGTTCTGGCTCGTCTCGTCGAGGTCGGCACGGTTCCAGGACTCGTACCAGCGGTTCCCCTGGATGGTGACGCAGGAACCAATCTCGGCGAGGTAGATCTTTAAGGGGTGGAGCTTTAAGAGTTTGCAGCACCAGCGGTGGTCCTTCCCCGGCGGCCCCGCCTTCTCGACCGCCTGGAAGAAGTCGCCGCCTTTCCGGATGATCTCGACGCCCTCTGAAGCCACGAACTCCACCGTCTCGGGGAGTTCGATCCCTGTGTCGATGAAGAACGCCTTCTCCACCCCCGCCTTTCGTGCAAGGTGGAGGATGGCGGTGCTGTCCTTGCCGCCGGAGAACGAGACGTTCACGCACGGCCGATCGTTCATGTGCTTCTTGATGGTGCGGATGGCGTTGCGTTCGAGGTTCTTTAAGTGGTAGCGGTTCTTCTCGATCACCACGTCCCAGTCCGGGTCGGGCCGGGTGCGGGGCTCGACAGAGACGAGTTCCTTCACCCTGACCTGCCCGTCCTTGACGACGCCTGTGCCGAACCGGTTCTTGTAGGAGACGATGACCGTCCCGTCGGGCACGGCGGTCGCCAGGGGGAACCGTTTCCCGCCGATGCGGCCCTTATGGGCGCTCACGGCGGGCTCGGCCTCAAGGTCGACGATGCCCCGGGTTGCATGTTGCAGAATGTGCGGGAGCGCTTCGGGGGCGATATCGAGGCTGAATTTCCGGGTGATCGGGTCGAACGAGAGCCAGCCGAACCGGTCGCCGTGCATGATGACGAGGTCTGCCCGGTCGACGCCGCCGGTCTTGTTCAGGAGCACGACGTGAGGCAGGGGGATGTCGCCGAACTGCACGGCAAGAAGGCGCCGAATGAGGGCCATATCCGCCGCGAGGGCAGGGCGGACATCGTGCGGCTGCAGGAGCGCTATCTCCCTGACTCTGGCTTTGCAGGCACAGGTGCGCCCGATGAGGGGGACGTTACACTGGTCGCACCAGTAGAGGAATTTCTTTATTGCCGGTTCGCGTATCACTTGAAGAATAGTTGGTTGCTGCAGACATTAAGTGAACCGGTGAAGAAAAAGCCGCCGGGGTGCAGCAGGAAATGCAGGCCCCGGGACGGCCCCCGAATCTCATGGGGTCGCCCCCAACGGCAGGGACCCACGGCGTGCAGGCGGACGCGGGAGGAGAACCGGGCAGCGGCACCGCCTCCCCCTCAAGGTGCCCGGGCACCTCACGCGCCGCGCCGGTATCGAAGGCAGCGACCAGGCGGGTCCCCGGGCCCGGGAAGAGCACGGTATCCAACCCGGAACTGGAGACCCGGGCATCAATGCGAAGGTTATTCGTGTACATGCGAACCTTCTGGTGATGGCATCGCGGTGCGTAAACAACCTCGGCGGACAGGTGCTCCTCATGGATGTGACACCTGAACAGGTGAACGACTACGTGCGAAAGCACTGCAAAGAGTACTACGAGATGCCCCCGGACTTTGTATTCAGGGATATCCGGGTGCTCTTAGCGTCCCCCATGCTCGTCGGCCTCCAGGTCCAGAAGAAGAGGGTCCTGCTGCCGTTTACGAAGCGCTGCTCCGGCCCTGGGACGATGCTCTACGAGATCGCGGCAAAGGAGGCGGACCTCGATTTCATCCGCAACAACCTCGTGAAGGTCTCAGAGTGAGGGCAGACGACCGTGCGACCCCGGCGTTCAGCACGATCTAGATCCTTGTTCAGGCCGGTTGTCAGGTGAGCAAAATAGCGCCCGTCCGGGAGGCGCGGGAGCAGTCCTCAACGAATCCGGGCGGTTTTTACGGATCGCTCCAGAGGAACGACCGATGCGCTCGTCGCGTGGCCTTGTGTTCCCGTCTACCCTTGTTTCGCCGTATCACGCCACTCTTCCCGGGTGGCATGACCGATCGCTATATAGCCCCTGACGGAAAAATCTTATAGCGATCATTGTGGGCATTAAGGAGTGGGTAGTCCCTCAGGATAAGGTCTTTTTCGACCTCTTTGACAGGATGGCCCGAACGGTCGTTTCAGCAGCCGATCTGCTCGTCGAATTCGTCGAGAACTTCGAGAACGTGAAAGAGCAGTGTCACAGGATGAAGCAGATCGAGCACCAGGGAGACGAGATCACACACGAGATCTACGAGCAGCTGAACAGGACGTTCATCACGCCGCTCGAGCCGGAAGAGATCTCCCGCCTCGCATCGGCGCT
>JAENZF010000030.1:0-12251 GCA_016841385.1 Methanobacteriota archaeon
AGTGCCGTGAAAGCAGCATCAGGTTGACGACGAACCCTCTGCCGAATTCGCTCTTTGTGGGCATAACTACCCTATGCACCGCCGGTTTATATGAACGATCTGTTTTTTTGTGTGCGACTGGCGGAACGGCAGGAGCATGAGCACCGCAGGTGCGAGTTGCGATGGGCCGAAGGGCCGGAGCTTGAGAAGACCGAAGGTCTTCGAGTGACGACGGTCTGTTGGAACTGGAGCAGGAGCACTCCCAGGCGCGCCCTGAGCAATCTGACCTACGGGTGCAGGTAGATCAGGACCGTGGAGAGTATGATGAAGGCAAGCGTCGCGACAAAGAATGCGATCTCTCCGGCATGGAGGGGTTTTCGCCTGATGTAGAGGCTGGCGTTCGCCCCGTATCCCCGGCAGAGCATGCTCGTGTAGGTGCGCTCGCCCTGCTCGTAGGACCGGATAAAGATCGTCCCGACCGTGTAGCCGATCTGGCGGAGCCGGTAGCGGTAGGGGAGGGTGCGGTCGAGGGGATCGAAACACCGGGTCTCCATTGCGGTTCGTATTTTGCCGAACATATCGGCAAAGACAAAGATGTAGCGGACCATCATCCCGAGCGTGAGGGTAAACTCCCTGGGTAGACCGAGCCTCCCCGCCGCCTCAATCATGTCCTGCATCCTCGTCGTCGATGAGAGCAGGATGATGAACGATATGCTGACGATGAACTTCACAAGGAGGATCGACGCGAACTCCACCGACTCAGCGTAGACCTCGATCCCGATGGGCAGGGTCGCAATTGTATGAAAGACATCATAATAGGGATTTTTTACGAATACCTGAAACCCGATCAGAAAGATCCCGAACGGCAGGATGAGCACGAGCCTCCGGAGGTAGACGGCCGGCGGGAGGCGGGAGCAGGCCCAGAGAAGAACAAAGAGAGCAAGGAGGACGGCGCCAAGCTCGTAGACCCTCGTCGAGTAGGGCAGGGCTACGATGGCCACGATGGCAGCGAGGGCTATGAGGAGTTTGATCCTTGCGTCCAACCGGTGGACGATGCTCACTCCGTAGGCATGCTTCTCGATGAAGTAGAGGTCGTCGATCATGCTCGTCTCGTGTAGGCGTCGAGGAACGACTTCTTCGCGTCTTCGTAAGTGTAGGCCGTATCGATGGCGACACCGCTCTCCTGCAGCGACCGGATCAGTTTCGGTATTGGTGGCACGTCGAGCCTTGTTTGGGCGAGCAGTTCCGGCCGGGTGAAGACCTCCTCGACCGTCCCGGAGGCCACGACTCTTCCCTGGTCCATCACGTAGACGAAGTCTGCCATCTCCGCCACAAGGTCGAGATGGTGGGTCGAGAAGATCACCGTCATGCCGTACTCCTCGGGCAGCCGGTTGACGAACTCCACGAGGTCGGCGACACCCTGGGGATCGAGCCCCGCGGTCGGCTCATCGAGCACCAGCACCTGCGGCTCCATAGCGAGGATGCCTGCGATGGCGACCCGTTTCTTCTCGCCGCCCGAGAGGTGGTGCGGCACGCGCTCGCGCAGGTCCTCGATCCCGAGGAGGTGCAGGGCCTCCTCGACACGGTGGGCGACCGTCGCCTCGTCGAGGCCGAGGTTGGTCGGGCCGAACGCGATGTCCTGCTCCACGGTGGGGGAGAAGATCTGGTCGTCGGAGTTCTGGAAGACGATCCCCACGAACTTGCGCACCTCACGGACGTTTTCCTTCGTGATAGGCTCGCCCCTGACCAGCACCTCGCCGGATGTAGGTTTGAGGATGCCGTTGAAGTGCTTGAAGAGCGTGCTCTTCCCGGCACCGTTCGGCCCGATGACGGCGATGCGAGACTTCCTCTCTGCGATGAAGTTCACGCGCTGCAGGGCGGGAACATTGCCACGGTAGATGTGAGTGAGATCGCGGGTCTCGACCAGGTGCATAATAGCAAAAAGTGGGAGTTTTTCAGGTATCTAATTATCGGGCCGTGCGGAGACCTTCGCAACGGCGAATACCAGTATGAGCATAAGAAGCGTGCCGATCACGACCGCAAACACCTCTCCGGTCTTGTCCAGGCCGGGGATGCTGTAATCGGGCATGAACGCCTCGTATGAGAAGTCGTTCCCGGTCATGGCGATTGCCTGCTCCTCTGCGGCGCCGGCAGCCTCTTCATCGAGCTCGCTCCCCATGAAGGGTTTGGCTTCGTAGATGCTGAAGAATGCGCTCTCAAGCCCGTCCGGGTTTCCGGACGCGAGGAACGGCGCGGCAACGGCGATCACGAGAGCGATCGCCACACCGATGATGACAAACTGTTTCGTCTCCATTACGCGCTCACCCCTCTCGGGTGTTCAAGGATGTCGGGCCGTGCCGAGGCTATCAGGTAGAGAGCGACCGCGGTGATGCCCCCCTCGATGAGACCGATGACCGCATGGTAGGTTCCCATGAAGGTGAGTCCGAGGCTGAGCGGGAACGTGCCGGCGATTGCGAGTTCGACTGCACAGAGGATTGCAGAGATGAAGAGCGACGCCCATCCGGCGATGAACGCAGCGGCGTACGCATTCCCTATCACGCCTTTGATGCCGGTGTAGCCGTAGTAGCCGACGAATCCGCCGACGACGCCCATGTTGACGATGTTGGCGCCCATGACGGTGATGCCGCCGTCACCGAAGATGACGCCCTGCACGAGGAGCACCAGCGTCAGGACGAAGACTCCTGCAAACGGCGACCCGAGGACGATTGCCGCGAGCGCCGCACCGACCATGTGACCGCTCGTTCCCCAGGGAATGGGGATGTTCAACGCCTGGATGGCGAAGATGCCGGCCGCAAGCACGGCGACCAGCGGTATCTTCTCTTCTCCCATCGAGCGCCGCGCCCACCGGAGGGCGAGAGCGATAAAGATGAGGGCGATGACCCAGTAGACCAGGGCCTGTCCCATCGGAATAAACGCATCAGGTATATGCATAACACACCTGATGCAGTTGTATTACGTTTTGGTATAAATGTATTACTAAGCGCGAGGGTTGTATCAACCGGTAAGAATCTGACGTACTCCCGATGCAAAAAGTATGCCCATTGCCCTGACCAATGCGGGTTTCAGGGCGAGCCTGCGGATCAGGGTGCCCGGCCGGTCCATATCGCCGTGCTCCACGATCGTCCTGATAAGGTCGGGGTCGTCTAAGGCCCGGCAGAGGCGGTCGATATCCTCCGGTGTCATCCCCTGCCGCATCCTGAGCGCTTTCATACCGATATCGAGTTCTTTCCCGAAGTCTTCTTTCCAGCGCAGTTCGTAGTCCCGGAGGCTCTCGTCATCGAACGCCCCGCGCGCCAGGCAGGCCGCCGCTGTCGCAGCGGCGTGTTTTGCCGACCGGATGCCGGTGTAGACCCCGCCCCCCGACGTGGGCTTGGCAAACCCTGCCGCGTCGCCGACGAAGAGCGCCCGGTGGCCGTAAGTCTGCGGCATAATCCCGAGCGGGATGACCCCGCTGACGAGGTGGAGCGAGTTCCCTCCAAAGCGGGCGATGAACCGGTCGAAGTGGTCCTTTGCGTGCTCCCGTGCACAGAGACCGACACGGGCCCGGGTCCCCGAGACCGGGATCACCCACCCGAAGAAGTCGGGCGAGGCGTTGGGGTGCAGCTCCACGTAGCGCGGGTCTAGTGCATAGGGCACCTCCGCCTGAACCCCGGCGAGGTAGACCTCCGCTCGCCGGAGCCCCAGCATGCGGGCGACGGAACTCCGCGGCCCGTCAGCGGCGATAACGAGACGGAACGGGATCTCCTCGCGTCCGCGGACTCCCCGGGTCTGGAGAGAGGAGCCGCTGATGCCCGATACGCTGGTCTTTAAAAGGAACTCCGCCCCGGCATTCGCCGCTCTCTCTGCCATCTCGCGGTCGAGGAGACACCGGTCCACGACATAGGCCTTTGTAGCCCGTGCATCGAAGAGGAGTTCCCCCCCGAGGTCCGAGACCATCCTCGCGCCGCTCACCTCGTTCAGGATCGATCGCTCCGAGACGCCGCACTCGGCAAACGCGGACGCGGAGAGCAGTCCTGCGCACTGCACCGGGTAGCCGATCGTCCCGTGCTCTTCGATACAGAGCGTCGCGAGTCCCTCCTCTGCACACGCCCGCGCCGCGGCACTCCCGGCAGGCCCTGCGCCCACAACAACAACATCCCAGACCAGATTACCATGCCTCGCACACGTGAGTTCCCGGTGCCGGTTGCCTGCCCCGTGCTTGCAGGCCGGCACCCGGTTCCTGACTAGAGTGGACGTTCGGTGACTTAAAAGGGAGCGGGTGGGGGGAGCGAGGGTTTGGGGTGACTGCGCACCTCACACCTCCGGTGCTCGATCTCCTGCCCTCCGGCCCGCCCCCTATCACACCTGGCAGTGCTTCTGCTCTGGTTCTCCCAAACCATCGCAAGTCCAAGACCTTCGGTCTTCTCCTGCCCTTCGGCCAGTCGCTATCGCCACGCACTGCCCCCACCCCTCAGGGGCGGGGGAGGAGGCCGGAGGCCGGGCGGGGTGGGGTGACAAGTGCGGAACTTTGAGGGTCGGAGACAGGGGAGGGGGCATGCCCCCTCCCCGTCAGCCCCTCCCCCAGTCGCGATACCCACTGGAAATCCGTGTGTGGGTTTATAGCGTCCTGAGGAACGGTGGGCGCGATATCCAAATCCCCCAAACCCCCTCCCCGCCCCCCCGCCCCCGTCCCATAGCTGCGTATTTGACGGATCATGCCCCAAGTAGTACGAAATGCCTGATATACGGGAGTTCAAGTGGAAGCAGTGCCTGATCGTGCGCGCCGACGTCAAGATGAGCTGCGGCAAGAAGTGTGCACAGGTTGCTCACGCCGCCATCGGGGCCTACGAGAAGGCCGATAAGATCGCGAGGAAAGCCTGGCTTGACGAGGGGCAGAAGAAGGTGGTGCTGAAGGCGACGGCTGAGAGGCAGCTCTTTGAACTCAAGACGATCGCAGAGCGGGCGGGCATCCCCGCATCGATCATCCAGGACGCCGGGATGACCGAGATCCCGCCGGGAACCGTGACGGCGCTCGGTCTCGGGCCCGCCCGTGCCGAAGACCTCGACCGGATCACCGGCGACCTCTCCCTGCTATGATGCCCTCACCCTATCCCCTCGAAGAGGAACTGGGGATGCGCTACTACGCGTCCGTTACTCCAGGCATCTGCGGACGGCTCCGCTCAAGCCCCGGGGACTTTGTCGTCGAAGAGCTGCCGCTCCCGATCAGCGACCCGGACGGGCCGTACCTGATCTGCCGGCTCACCAAGACGAACTGGGAACTCCAGCGGGCGGTCAAGGAGATTGCAAAGCGGCTCGGCATCAGCCACCGGCGGATCGCCTGGGCGGGGACCAAGGACAAGAACGCGGTGACCACCCAGTTCATATCTATCTACGACGTCCCGCCCGAAGCGGTCGAGCAGGTGCACCTCAAGGACATCTCCCTCGAGGTCGTCGGACGGTCGCAGCATTCGCTCGTTCTCGGGGGCCTCGCGGGGAACCGGTTCGATATCACCATCCGGGACTGCATCCCGGAGGACCTGCCGCAACGGGTGCAGGCGGCGACAGTGGTCGCATCTGTCGGGATACCGAACTACTACGGGCTGCAGCGGTTCGGCGTCGTCCGGCCGGTCACCCACATCGTCGGCGAGAGCATCCTCAAGGGCGATTACGAAGGCGCCGTGGCCACATATGTCGGCCGGTCATACCCCCGGGAATCGGAGGTTGCGCAACAGGCCCGGACCCACTTCGCCGAGACCCGGGACGCGAAGACGGCGCTCGCCGACCTTCCCGTCCAGATGACCTACGAGCGGGGGATGGCGAACTATCTCGTCGCGAACCCCGGCGACTACGCCGGTGCGCTCCAGGCGCTCCCCCCGAAGCTCCTCTCGCTTCTCGTCAGCGCGTTCCAGTCCTATCTCTTCAACTGCGCGCTCTCCTCCCGCATCGAAGCCGGCCTGTCGCTCTCCCAGCCGGAGGCCGGCGACCGGCTGCTCTTCCACAACGGCCGTGAAGACATCGTCACCGCGCGGAACCGGCAGGCGGCCCTGCTGCAGATCCGTCGTGGCCGGTGCCGAATCGCTCTCTTCATCCCGGGATCCGAGCCTATGACGTCGCATGGCCCGATGGATGAGATCATGCAGGAACTGATGCAAAAATCAGGGATCGATGCCGGAAATTTCGAGCGCGCCTCCCGGTTCGTGTCGACGAAGTTCGCCGGGGTCCTCCGGCCGATCAGCCTCTCCACCGACGTGGAGGCGGATGTATCCGAGGGGAGCGTCCGGCTCCAGTTTACGCTCCCCCCCGGCCACTACGCGACGACGGTCTGCCGGGAGTACATGAAGGCGGACCCCTATATGATGATCTAGCCCAAAAAAATTAATTTCCGGGAGCGGGACTGTAGAGCACGTCCCACTCCGTGACCAGGTTGCTCCCGCACATGAAGTGGCGTTTTAAGGCGAGCCGGAACATCTCGTCTTCAGTCTCAATATGCATGCCGCCGACGAGGGACGGAGTGTCGGCACCGCCGACGATGAACGGCAGGTGGATCAGGCGTATCTCATCCACGAGGCGGTGATTCAGCATGGACCAGTTCAGCGTCGGTCCGCCCTCGATCATCATCCGGCAAACGCCGTAATCTCTTTTGAGGACCCGCATCAGTTCCGGCAGGTCGACCTGGCTCGCTCCCGCGACAACGACATCGACACCGCCTGCCCGGAGCCGCGCAACCTTCTCCGGCGGTGCAGCCTCGCTGACGGCGATGACTGTTTTGGCGTCCGATCCGAGGACGTTTGAATCCGGCGGGATATCCCCCCGGCTGTTCGGAATGACACGGAGCGGGCTTTTCCCCTCTACCAGCCGGACCGTCAGGAAGGAGTTGTCGATCCTGATGGTGTTTGCTCCGACCATGATGGCGTCGTATTCCGCCCGGGTCTGGTGAAGGAGGAGTTCGGTCTCGGGGGCCATATACTTCATGAGGATCTTGCTAGAGGCCCCGCGCTTCAGGGTGAGCTTCCCGTCGACGGTGATCTCTGACATCATGAGCACATGCGGCCTGTCGTTATCTGGCATTGGTCTTCGTTCCCGGTGATCTATCTGGTGGGAGCGTTTATGAATCTGGTGATTCTGGAGCGTATGCACTCTTCCGGGTGAGGTGTTGCGGCCCCGTCCGCCAGAGCAAAGGTTAAACTCTTCACGGGCTGATAAATTATGCGATGAATATAACCTCCCTGCGGCCGAAATTCATCAAATATACCGAACCAATCGCGTCGTTTTTCATACGCCTGGGCGTTACGCCGAATCAGGTGTCGGTGCTCTCCGTGTTCTTCGGCTTTTCGTGCGCACTTGCTTTCACCCAGCGGTACTTCCTCGCAGGCAGCCTGCTCCTGGTCGTCTCTGCGGTCCTTGACCTGGTGGACGGCAACGTCGCCCGGAAGAATCATACAGAGAGCAAGTTCGGGGCCGTCTTCGACTGGGTCGCCGACAAGTATGTCGATGCGGCGGTCATCCTCGCCGTGGGGTTCTCCGGCATCCCTATCGTCAGCCACCTCGTAGATGTCCCGCCGATCGCCGATTTCGGCGTCGTGGGGCTGGCGCTCGCCGGATCCCTGATCAATACCTTCATCAAGCCTGTCACGTATGCGGAGATCGGTTACAGCGAGAGGATCGCCGGGAAGATCGAGGACCCCCTCGAGGGAGTCGGCTTCTTCGGCAGGCCCGAGACGATCCTCGCGCTGGTGCTCGGCGGCGTGACCGGCTACCTCTGGGTTGCGGTGCTCCTCATCGCGGTCTGCACGAACCTCTCTGCGGTTCAGCGGGTCTTCTACCTCTACCGGCAGTACTCCTGAACGAAGACTGTCCTTCCTCCCTTTTTTCACGTCGCCGTTCCACTCTTCGCCGTGCAGCGGCAGCGTACCACCCCGAGGATCTCCATCGGCAGAGCCGAGATCTCCCGATGACGCTCTGTGACGAATATCTCGCCGACCCCGGCCCGAAGGGGCAGGCGCCCGCGCTTCGAGGTCATGCGATGGTAACCGTATGCCGCCGATCGGGTGGACAACCCCGGGAGGAAACGGTGGGACCCGATCGAGGTCCTCGCCGGATCGCGCGGGGTCTAGGGCTCGGTCTTCGGCCGGACGATCTGCTCTACCTCACCGCGGTAGAGCCGGTAGAGGCTGTCGGCGAGGGTGCCGAGTTCGGGAAGGATCATGAAGAGGGCATAGGCGAGGATCACGAGAAATACGAGTGCCCCGAGTTCAGCCATGACGTTGTGCGCCCAGAAGAAACTCTCGTACCCGAGCTCGCCGTTGCCCGCGATCGCGGGGAGGTAGGGGAACCACTGCTCGGTGTACGCCGTAATCACAAAGACGTTTCTTGCGATGTTTGAGATGTAGATCGTCGGGAAGACCAGGAGGAAGCCGGCAATCTTCTGCTTCAGCGTCGACTGCACACCCCAGGCAACCCCGAGCATGATCGCGATGCTCTGGATCCCGGTGCAGGCAAGGATGATCTCGGTCTGGAACCCGTTGCGCTCCATCAAGTTCCAGGCGTTGAAGTTCACGGGATACCCGACCGTCGCGAGTGCCGCGGACGTCTGGCCCGCGACCACTGCAATCAGCCAGTCCCCGAGTGCCGGTATGTAGCCGAAGGGAGCGTAGATCAGGAACGCTACGGCCGCTATCGTCGAGATCTGCATCACCCGGGGATCGTCGCGGAGCAGGTACTTTGCAGTGATATAGAGGAAGGGTACCGAGAGCAGGGCTATCGCCGGGTACATGAAGTTATTGAGGGAGAAGTAGTAGGGGAGCTCGAGGAAGAGGTATCCGACGATGCTTGCCCACCCGCCGAGGGCAAAGTACTTCCGGAACCGGCCCGGGATAAGGAAGACGAGAAAGCAGATGCAGGAGATCAGCACCAGGTAATCCTTCATCCTTTACCTTTCGGCGTATCTGACATTAAAGCATTTGTGCGCCCGATCCGGCCGAGTCTCCGGCTGTGCAGACCCGGCACCCGACACGCCCAAGGGTTAATTTCGATCGGCACACCATTTATTATAATGATGTTCTGTCCACAGTGCAAAGGCCTGATGATATCGTCCGGTGGTCAGCTGAAATGCAAAAAGTGCGGCTATATCCGGGATATCAATGACCTCGACCGGTTGAAGAAGACAGACAAACGCGTGGAGAAGGAGATCACCATCGTCGACGAAGAAGATAAGATAGCAACCCTCCCGACCGCGACCATCAAATGCTCTGAGTGTGAATGCACAACGGCATACTGGTGGCTGCGACAGCTGCGGGCAGCAGATGAGAGCGAAGTCAGGTTCTTCCGTTGCACCGCCTGCGGTAAGACGTGGCGCGAGTACGATTAAGTAGGGGCCATATATTTGCTCCGTTGCCCCTCCCCGGGGCCTTTTTCTCCTTCTGGTTGGTTTTGTACAACAATATAGCCCCGGGAACCCGCTTCCCGCCGGCGACCCAGTAGAGATGAGCAGGCTACGGCGGGTTATGGGGGACTACCGGCGGTGCACGCCGCTTCGATGTCCTCCAGGTCGTAGACGAGGAACCCCTCCTCTCGGAGGCTGCAACCACCCCCTTCGCGTGGCACCCCGCGGGACGGAACCCCAAAGCCCGACCAGTCTCATCCCGGCACCGGCCCCCGGATCAGGCTCTCCGGACGCCCATCGGCCGGAAACCCCCGGGAGGTGCATACTTCGAGGTAGCCGCCACCCCCGCCGGTACGGTTCCGGTATCCATTCCCCGGGGATACCTCCCAGGCGGATCCAACGCCTCAACCAGAATGTTGATATAAAATACATTATTAATAATGTATAATACGGGGTAATCGGATGGCTGAAGATTTCAACGTCAAACTCGAGGAGGCGAAGTATTATGCCCCCGAAGCCAGCTGCAAAGAACATTCCTGGATAGGCGACTACAACCAGAAGTACCAGGAGTTCCTGGCGGACCCCGACGGGTTTTGGGACAACATCGCCAGGGAGCTTGAGTGGTTCCAGCCCTGGGACCGGGTGAAGGAGTGGGAGTACCCGTACGCGAAGTGGTTCGTCAACGGGAAACTCAACATCACCCACAACTGCCTGGACCGCCACGTCCACAACCAGCGGCGAAACAAGGTCGCGATCATGTGGCGGGGGGAGACCGAGGACGAGGAGCGGATCTTGACCTACCGCCAGCTCCTGCAGGCCGTCAGCCAGTTCGCGAACGGCTTGAAGCGCCTCGGCGTCGGGAAGGGCGACCGGGTCTGCATCTACATGCCGGTGGTGCCCGAGCAGATCATCGCGATGCTCGCCTGCGCCCGGATCGGGGCGATCCACTCGGTGGTCTTCGGCGGATTCGGCGTCAGCGCACTCAACCAGCGTATCACGGGCATCGACGCGAAGGTGGTCGTCACCGCCGACGTCACCTACCGGCGCGGCAAGGCAATCCCGCTCAAGAACATCGTCGAGGAGGCGGTCGTCAATGCCCCGAGCGTCGAGCGGATCGTCATTCTCCGGCGCGATGCCGACAAACCCGTGGAACTCCACCCCGAGATGGAGGTGGACTACTACGACCTGATGGACGGCGTGGAGCGGGAATGTCCGGCTGAACCGATGGATGCCGAGGACCCGCTCTTCATCCTCTATACGAGCGGGACCACCGGAGCCCCGAAGGGCATCGTCCATACCTGCGGCGGCTATGCGGTCGGGACCTACTACACGACGAAGCACGTCTTCGACATCAAGGACAACGACATCTACTGGTGCACCGCCGACCCCGGCTGGATCACCGGCCACAGCTACGGCGTCTACGGCCCGCTCCTGAACGGTGCCACCTGCCTCATCGCGGAGGCAACCCCCGACTACCCGGACCCGGGCACCTACTGGGATCTCATCGAGGAGTACGGCGTCACCATCTTCTACACCGCCCCGACCGCCATCAGGATGTTCATGCGGGTGGGTGAAGAGTGGCCGAACCGCTACAACCTCTCGTCGCTCCGTATCCTCGGGTCGGTCGGCGAACCGCTCAACCCGGAGGCGTTCGAATGGTTCTACCGCACCATCGGAAAAGACCGGTGCCCGATCATGGACACCTGGTGGCAGACCGAGACCGGGATGCACATGGTGACCACGATGATCGGCGAGCCTATGCGCCCGGGATTCGCGGGAAGGCCGATCCCGGGCGTCGTCGCAGACGTCGTCGACATGGCGGGCAATTCGGTCCCGCCGGGCACGGGCGGCCTCCTGGTCATCAGGGAGCCCTGGCCGTCGATGATGAGGACGATCTGGAATGACGACGAGAGGTACCGCAAGTACTGGCACACCATTCCGGGATGCTACACCGCGGCCGACCTCGCGGTGAAGGACAGGGACAGCTACATCATGGTCATCGGGCGGTCCGACGACCTGATCGTCGTCGCCGGGCACAACATCGGGACCGCGGAGGTCGAGAGCGCGCTCGTCTCCCACGATGCGGTGGCGGAGGCGGCCGTCATCGGAAAACCCGACGCCCTGAAGGGGAACTCCATCAAGGCCTTCGTCATCCTCAGGAACGGCCGCGAGCCCGGTGAGAAACTGAGAAACGACCTCGTCTACCATGTCCGGATGACGCTCGGGCCCATTGCCATACCGTCCGAGATCGATTTCGTTGATTCGCTCCCCAAAACCCGGAGCGGCAAGATCATGAGACGGGTCTTAAAAGCACAGGAACTGGGTATGGACCCCGGTGACATCTCGACCCTGGAAGAATAAACAACCAACTATTTATATACTTTTTTAAGCATCTTATAAATATGAATGAGCATAAACCGGAGGAGTCCCTCAAGATAGAAAATATCGTTGCTTCAGCGAAAGTGACCGATTCTCTTGATCTCCCCTCTCTTGCCTCCCAGCTGAAGGACGCGGAATACAATAAAAAACGGTTTCCCGGCGTCGTTCTCCGGATGCAGGATCCCAAGATCGCCGCGCTCGTCTTCGGTTCCGGCAAGGTCGTCCTGACCGGTGCAAAGAGCATCGACAGCCTCTCACGGGGTCTGCAGATCCTCGCCGATCAGTTGCGGGCGCTCGACATCGACATCCCCGAAAACCCGACCTACAAGATCCAGAACATCGTCACATCCGCAGACCTCGGGACGCCGATCAACTTAAATAAGATTGCCGTGGGCTTCAACCTGGACAAGATCGAGTACGAGCCCGAACAGTTTCCCGGGCTGGTCTACCGGCTCGACGATCCGAAGGTGGTCGTCCTCCTCTTCGGGTCCGGCAAACTGATCATCACGGG
>JAENZF010000030.1:12351-16842 GCA_016841385.1 Methanobacteriota archaeon
ATTGAAATAATAATATTTTTATAGTCAGATTTAAAACAATAGATACAATCTGATGGTGGATGGATGAGGTCAGAAAAGGTACGATATTTTACGCCACGCGATGAAGAACTCGCCGAGCTCTTAATTGGCATCGGCATCAAGAGAAACGTCTCCAAAGTGCTCGTATATCTCGCGAACGCCCGGGAAGCGACATCCCGGGACATCGAGCGGGGCACCGATCTCCGCCAGCCTGAAGTCAGCATCGCCATGCGCTACCTCAAGGAATGCGACTGGATTGATACCCGCGAGAGCAAGTCGGAGAGCAAAGGAAGGCCGGTAAAGATCTATACGCTCTCCCGTCCGATAACAGAGATCATGGATACGATTGAGCGGGAAAAGAAGAAAGAAGCCCGGCACCAGTTAGACCTCATCCAGAAGATGCGGGAATGCATATCATTACAGTGATACGACGCGGCAACCCTTCTCCTCACCAACAATGACCGTTATCTTTTCTCCATAAGCGGTAAACAGACCGCACTCCAGCGCACCGGGGATGGCAGCTATCGCTGCCTCCAGGTCCCGCGGATCCGCGATCGCCCCGAAGTCACAGTCGAGGATGAAGTTGCCGTTATCGGTGACGACCGGGCCGTCTTTCTTCACCCCGTCCCGGATGACCGGACCGGCACCGAGGAGAGCGAGGCGCCGGAAGACCGCCGCAGAGGCGAACGGGAGTACCTCGACCGGCACAAGCGCGTCCAGGGTGTCCACCATCTTTGTCGGGTCGACGACGATGAGCACCTTTCGGGCCGCGTCGCAGACGCACTTCTCCCGGAGGAGCGCTGCTCCGCGTCCCTTGATCAGGGTCAGGCCCGGGTCAACCTGGTCGGCCCCGTCGATGGCGATGTCGAGTACGGGATGCTCGTCGAGGCTCGTGAGCGGGATGCCGTACTGGCGTGCCCGGATGGCCGCCTGGTAGGATGTCGGGACGCCGGCGATGCGGAGGCCGTCTCGTGCGATCCGCTCGGCCAGCCGCTCCATCGCAAAGAAGACGGTCGACCCGGTGCCGAGACCGACGACCATTCCGTCCTCGACTGTCCCGGCTGCGTGGTAGCCTGCATTCCGCTTCGACGCTACCTGCTCTGCTGTATTCATGACGCAATCTTCTCCTTCCATTTAGATATTCGTACCGTCGAAGATGCCCCTGAGTTCATCCGTGGCGCCGAACGCCGTGCAGTCGAGCGTGATGGGCGTAATGGAGATGTTGCCCTTCTGCACAGCGTGCACGTCGGTCCCCTCCTCCGCATCCTCGTGCAGGGGCCCGTCGATCCAGTAGTAGGGGCGCCCGCGAGGGTCGAGGCGTTCTTCCACACCGGTGTAGAAGAGTTTCTCGGCAAGGCGGGTGATCTCGTATCCGCCGCGCACCGGTGCCGGGATATTCACGTTGATGACGTGAGCGTTCTTTGGGAACCCGTTCGAGAGAACCTTCGCGCAGACCTCCCGGACCACCCGCTTCGCATCGAAGAACCGGTCCGTGATCCTTGACGGGTCATCGAACTTGTCGCCCTGATCCTCCACCTGCAGCGAGAAGGCAAGGGACGGCACCCCCTGGTTGGATGCTTCGAGCGCGGCTCCTACGGTGCCCGAGGTCATGATGGACTCGTACGAGAGGTTCTCACCGATATTGACGCCGCTTACCACGAGGTCCGGGTTCAGGCGAAGCGCAAACAGCCCGATGATCACGGAATCGGTCGGTTTCCCGCCGACCGAGTACGCCGGCACCCCGTTCATCGTCACCCGGGTTGCACGGATAGGCTCGAAGATGGAGATCGATCGCCCTACGGCGCTCTGCTGGGTGGCAGGCGCAACCACAGTGACGTCGGCGATCGGCGCGAGCGCCTCATAGGCCGCCCAGAGTCCCGTGGACGTAATCCCATCATCGTTGGTGAGCAGTATCTTCGGCTTCATCCTTGTCTATAGGGAAGGTTCCCGCGCATCAAATACTTGCCCGATCGTCAGGGTCAAATCTATAGTAGCCAACCAGTACTACGATGAAGGCTTTTCTCGCTGAGTACACCGTATGCAACGACCCCGAGCTTGCGCCTGAGGGTGCCGCCATGCTCGCCGCGATAAGCGGGAGTTTCGAGAGGTGCGGCTACGATGTGGTGACCCCGGAGCGGCCCGACTTCGAGGGCGAGATCCGGAGGCTCGCGCCGGGGTGCGACGTGGGGCTGGTCATTGCACCGGACCGCCTCATCTTCCGGTACACGCAGATCCTCGAAGGGTTCACCCACAACGTCGGGTGCGGGAGCATGAATGCGGCCGTCTGCGCCAACAAACAGCGAACAGCAGCGATCCTCTCCCGGAACGGGATAGAGGTCCCCCCCGGTGCCGGAGAGGGGAGGAGGGTCGTCAAGCCGATCATGGGCTGCGGCGCCCAGGGGGTCAGGCTGACCGACGAGGAGCCGGGCGCCGGCGAGTTCGCCCAGGCCTACGTCGAGGGGGAGGCGCTGAGCGTGAGCCTCGTGGGGAGCCGGGTCACCGGCAACGTCTGCGAGTTCTACTCGGGCACCCCTCCGCTCCTGCTTGCCGTCAACCGGCAGGAGATCGCCGTCGCGGACGACGGAAGTTTCCGGTATCTCGGGGGCGAGACGCCCGTCCACCCCGATCGCGAGGAAGAGATCGTCGCCACCGCTGTCCGGGCGGTGAACATCCTCGGGTGCCAGGGGTATGCCGGGATCGACGTCATCGCCGGAGACCGCATCTACGTTGTGGACGTCAACCCGCGACCCACGACCAGCCTGGTCGGGATCGCGGCCGTCATGGAGGAGGAGATCGCTGATATTCTCGTTGCAGCGTCGCACGGCGAAGCGCCGGCGGAGGTGCACCTCTCCGGGAGGGTGCGGTTCGATAAGGACGGGGGGATCAGCCGGCTATGATCGGTATCGATATCGGCGGTGCAAACCTCAAGGTCGTCGACGACGCCGGCGTGCATATCCACTACTGCCCGCTCTGGCAGGGTGCGCCGCTCGCCGATCTCCTCGAACCGTATGCGGAACCCGCCGCCGTGGTGATGAGCGGAGAACTGGCCGACTGCTTTGCGAGCAAGATCGAAGGTATCCGGTGGATTGTTGGGGCCGTCCAGAGGGTCATCCCCGACGCCGCCTTCTACGGCACCGACGCAACGTTCCATACCCGGCCGGTCCCGGACCTTGCCGCCGCAAACTGGCTGGCATCCGCCGACTACCTGCGCCAGGAGTATGCCGATGCGGTGCTCCTCGATGTGGGGAGCACCACCGCCGACGTCATCCCTCTGAACTGCTTCGAGAGCCTGAAAGGGCTGACCGACACCAGGCGGCTGCAGAAGCAGTACCTCGTCTACACCGGCATGCTCAGGACGAACGTCGCGACGCTTGTCTCATCGGTCACGCTGGACGGGACGGTAACCCCGGTGAGCACCGAGTACTTCGCTGCAAGCGCCGACGCGCACCTCGTGCTCGGCCACATCGCTCCGGAAGACTACACCTGCCCGGCACCGGATAACGGCGAGAAGACCCCGGAGGCGGCTCTCCGAAGGCTCGCCCGGGTTGTCTGCGCCGATATCGACGAGATCGGGAGAGACGGAGCCATCCAGGTCGCCCGGCAGTTCTGGGAGGCCCAGCAAACGCTGATCGTCCGCGCAGTGGAGCGCGCACTCTTCCAGAGCGGTGTCGGGCGGGTGATCACGGCGGGGATAGGGGCGAACCTCTTTGCCCGTGAACTCGGCGGCGTCACGCTTGAAGGGGAGATAGGGGGAGTATCGGATGCACTGCCGGCGTACGCGGTCAGGGAGGTGGCGCTACGGCGAATCGCTTGCGACTGACCCTCCTCCTGCTGGCGGTATCGGTCATTATCACGGCCGTATCGCTGATCCTCGGCTTTCCGTTCTTCTTCCTCTTTCTATTCATTCCGCTGATCCCGCTCTTCAGAAGGCCCCCTGTCGTGAGGCGCTGCCCGGCCTGCGGGTGGGAAACCGCAGGCGGCGAGCGCTTCTGCCCCTTCGATGGGACGGCGCTCACGCCCGAGGGTGGAGGCGGCGAGGTTCAGCAGGGAGAGCGGTAGGGGGAGACCGAAGAGCTCGGTTGCCGGGACCGTGCCGAAGTCCCGGGAGGCGTAGTTCCGGATGGTCCCCCTGTCCACGACGATCCCCATCGCGCGGAGATATTGTGCCACGCGGTTGAAGGGCATCTGCTGCGCCAGAAGGAGGCAGAGGTCGACGACGGGCGATGCGAGGCGGGTGTCGGGGTAGAACGGTGCGTCTGCATAGCAGAGTGTGCCGCACTGCTGGCAGTAGAAACGCTTCACGTAGACCCGGATAGTGCGCTCTTTCCCGTTCTCGAGTATGACGGCAAACCGCTTTGTCCGCAGGTCGTGCCCGGTCACCGGACCGCCGCACGACGGGCAGGCATTGAGGCAGGTGAACTTCACGCCGTCCATCGACGCCAGGGCGTTCCCCACCAGGTCGACGAGCATCGG
>JAENZF010000251.1 GCA_016841385.1 Methanobacteriota archaeon
CGAGCAGCCCGTTCCATACCTCTTCCTGCTGCTCAATCGTCCTGATCTCCCTTCCAGCATGCACCACGGAGAAGGTATGATCCGGAAATGCCTGCTCAAGAAATCGAACATACTGCAGGGTGACGCTCGCGTCACCCTTGGGACTCCCGGAAATGACACAGATCTGCATGGTTCTGCCTCTGAAGGTTATTCCCCGGGTACCTGCTACTCGGGTTTTATATACCGATGTGATACAGGCGGGCAGATATATCTTGCGGAGGAAATGACGGGTTTCCGGCTGTTTACCTGGCCCTGCGCGTCGGATGGGCCGATAATGGAGTAAAGGGGAGTGCAATTGAACTCTTTCTCACGGCAGGGGGCTTCACGATCATCCCTCCGTCCACGCGTGCCTGGCGGCCCCCTCCGGGCAGGCATCCACGCAGCCGCCGCAGAGGATGCATTCGGTATTCTCCATCCTTCCCTCCCGGACCATGCCGCGGACGTCGAGGCTCATCGGGCAGGTCTCCGGACACCTCCCGCAATCCACGCAGCGATCCGCACCGGCGGAGAGGCGGAGCGCCGGCCAGCCAACGAGGTTCCTGACCTTCCGCCCGGCGATCATCAGGACCGCGATGGGGCAGAAGGCGTGACAGAACCCCTGTTGTCCAACCAGAAGAGCGAACCGATGAAGAGCAGCGTGAATACCACCAGGCCGCCGGTGGCGATGCCCTGCGACGCGCCCTCGGTGATGATCGGACAGGAGATGTAGGCGAAGGTGATCGGGAGCAACACGAACGAAAAGACGAGCAGCGCTTTCCGTATCCTCTGGCGAAACGCCGGCCCCATCTTCGATTCGTCTACCATAGCAAAGCCTCGGGTGCGGGCTCACTCCCCGCGCTGTCTCTCCATATAGCGAGCGTGAGATTGCCCGCCGGGCAGACCTTTGCGCAGGTGCCGCAGCCGGTGCAGGCGGCCGAGACGGAGAAGGCCTCGGCCGCATCGTGAGCGCTCTTTGCAAGCGATCCGTAGCTCAGGGCGTTCACGAGCCTGGAGATGGGTGCGAACCCCGGGGAGACCAAACGGCCGCTCCCGATCGCCTCTGCGATCTCGGCGAGCCGTTCGTCCGCCGCAAGAAGGACCGCGTCGCGCTTCTCGCCCGCCGGCGGCCGGTAGAGCGGCGGGAAGTTGCCGGGCATCCTGACGGCAAACGCGGCGTCGAGCCCGCGGCCCCGCCGTTCCCGGACGATGTCGTTCAACTGGTGAAGTGCCGAGACGCCCATGCCGCCCATCGTGACGACCGCGAACGTGTAGTTTGCCCGCGACAGATCGAGCCTTTCTGCGAATTCGGCGACCATGACCGGCACCCCGCAGTCGTAGACCGGGCAGACGATCCCGACCCGGTCGGCATCCGGGGTAACGGGGCCCGGGGTGTTCGCAAGCGATGCGATCGGAATAAGTTAGGTCTCCCCGAGAGCCCCGGCGATCCTTCTGGCCGCTGCAAGGGAGTTGCCGGTGCCGGTAAAATAGTAGATGACGGTCTTCATGGTCTGTCTCCCCGCTGGCGCTCCAGTTCAGCGATGCCGACCGACGGGTTCCGGTAACGCTGCCTCCCTTCGGTACCCTTTCCGGCCTGGATAGCTTCGACCGGGCAGAGGTGGATGCACCCGCAGCAGAGTTCGCACCGGTGGTTCCAGA
>JAENZF010000031.1 GCA_016841385.1 Methanobacteriota archaeon
CGGACTCTGCTGGACTGGCTCCTGCAGTCCTGTGGTGAGGGCCGTATCTACGTGGAGAGATATATAATTTTCATGGATAAAACCGGGAGTTTGTAACGAAGGCCGCGGGTATCCGATATGGGGAGAGGGGGGAGCGCTCGATAGAGACTTATCGCATATTCTCTCGCACAACAGGTCCCATAGCGGAGGATCTTCGACCCTTTCTTCTCCGGCTGGAGCGTGTCACAAACCCTTACCGGAGCGAGGATCCTGATGCCTTGTGAGGATCTCCCCGATCAGGATACTGGCGCTTCCATTCCCAAATACGCCCTCCTGCCTCGATCCGGGTGAAAAATGCCGAATCGCATTGACAATCTCCTCCCTCCCCGCCCCCACGAGCACGTTCCACCCGGCTTCCACCGTCTCGACCCACTCGGTGTTCTCCCGGAGGGTGATGCAGGGCACGCCGAGCATGTAGGCCTCCTTCTGGATGCCGCCGGAGTCGGTGAGGATCTTTTCCGCGTGCGCCATCAGGCGGATCATGTCGAGATAGCCGAGCGGCTCGATAGCCCGGACGTTCTCCGGCATCTCCGCGAGAAGACCGTGTTCACCGAGGCACTTCCGTGTCCGGGGGTGGACCGGGAAGACGACCGGTCTTCCGGCCTCCCCTAGAGCGCCAAGGATGGCGGCCATGTTCTCCCGGCTGTCGGTGTTCGACGGCCGGTGGACAGTGATGGCGAGGTACTCCCCGGGTTCAACCCCGACGTCCTCAAGGATCCGGGAGCGTTCTTCAGCGACCGCGCGGTTGTAGTTCATCGCATCAAGCATCACGTCGCCGACGAGGTGGACCCCTCTCGTGACCCCCTCGGCGGCGAGGTTCGCAACGGCGGTCTCCGTCGGGCAGAAGAGGAGATCCGATGTGTGGTCGGTGAGCACCCGGTTCACCTCCTCGGGCATACGCCTGTCGTTGCTCCGAAGCCCCGCCTCGACGTGAGCGACCGGGATGTGGAGTTTCGCCGCCGCAAGCGCGCCCGCGAGGGTCGAGTTCGTATCGCCGTAGACCAGGACGAGATCCGGGTTCTCCTTCCGGAGAACGTCCTCGATCGCCCCGAGCATCGCCCCGGTCTGGTGACCATGGGTCCCGGAGCCGATGCCGAGGTTGTAGTCGGGCTTCGGGATGCGGAGCTCCTCGAAGAAGACCTCCGACATGCCGTGGTCGTAGTGCTGACCGGTGTGGACAAGAACCTCCTCGTGCTCCTTCCTGAGTTCCCGGGAGACGGGAGCGCACTTGATGAACTGCGGCCGGGCGCCGACGATCGATGCAATCTTCATGGCTATTACCGCCCGGGAGCGACCCCGTGGCTGTTTTTATCGCCCCGGCCGATGCCCTTGTAGACGAACCCTTCCCGGATGAACGCGTCCGGGTCGATGACGTTCCTGCCGTCGACGATCACCGGATGCTCACGGCCCGAGAGTTCCTTTACCTGCGCCGCCTCAAGGGAGGCGTAGTGGTGGTGGCCGGTGAAGATGGTGACGACGTCTGCCCCTGCGAGGGTCCCCTCGAGGTCGTGCGAGACCTCGATGCGCGGGTAACCGTCCACGAACGGATCGTGGACCCAGACCCTGGCACCCACCTCCTCCATCGCCGCGAGGTAGGGCTCAGCCGGCGTGTTCCTGGTGTCGTCCGAGTTCTGGATGAACGCCCAGCCGAGGAGCGCGACTTTCGCGCCCTTTGGGGACTTATCCGTCCGCTTGAGCCCCTCGAGGGTCAGGTGGACCATGTGTCGGGGCATGAACTCGTTGATCTTCCGCGCGACGCCGAAGATCGACTCCGCCCCGTGCGGATACCAGAGGTCACCACCGAGGACCTGTGCGCCCCGCTCGAGGTGCCAGGAGTCCTTCGTGAGGCAGTGGCCGCCGACGCCCGCCCCGGGCCAGAGGACCGCCCGGGTGATCCCCTCGCCCTTGAGGGAGTCGATCCCGGCCCGGACGTCGTAGACGTTGACGCCCATCGCCTCGCAGTGGAGGGCAAGCTGGTTTGCGGCGGCGATCTGGAGGTCGCGGAAGGCGTTCTCGGCGGTCTTCGTCACCTCGGCCGCGGTCGCGGTCATCGGGATGATCTTTCCCGTCGTGAGGACGGGCGAGTAGAGTTCGACCGCCCGCCGGGTCGAGACGTCGTCGATCCCGCCGACGATCCGGTCGTGCTCCCGGATGTTTTTGAGCAGCCGCCCGACCATCACCCGCTCGGGGGCGTGGGCGAGCGCGAACTCCTCGCCGGCGATGAGTCCCGACTCCTCCTCGAGGATCTCCCGGGCCATCCCGGCGGTCGTGCCCGGGGTGACGGTCGACTCGAGTACCACGAGCGTGCCCTCCGAGAGATATCTCCCCACCGCGCGAAGCCCCTCGATCAGGGCCGAGAAGTCAGGGATGAGGTCCTTCGGATCTTTAAACGGGGTCTGGATGGCAAGGGTTACCGCATCGCACTCTGCGATCTCAGAGAAGTCCGAGGTGCACCGAAACTTCCCCGCGCCGACGACCTTGCCGAGGAGATCCTCCAGCCCCGGCTCCTCGCCCTTGAGCGGGGATTCTCCCCGGTTGAGCATAGCAACCTTGTAGCCGGAGGACGGAGAGTCCCGCTGGAACCCCCGGACGGACTCGAACGCGGGAGCGTTCGCAAAGAGCACCGCGGCGGGGATGCCGACATAGCCCATCCCGATCACACCGATCTTCCTGATCGGACCTTTGGCGTCAATGATCGATTGTAACCTGCTACTCATGCAAAAACCATCCTTACACCGAGAAACACCGCGCGACATCCTCGCAGATCTCCATGTTCAGCAGCGCCTGCGCCGGGCTGACCGGGAACTCCCGTCCCCGGGCCGCGCAGTCGAGGAACGTCGAGAGCTCGAGTTTCAGCGGCTCCTGCTTGTTCACAAGCACCTTCTCGATGATGTTCTCCTGCACGTAGCGCTCGTCCTCGACCGCATACTGCCCGGGCTTCCGGTGGATGTAGATCTCCTGGGCCATAAAGTCCCCTTCGACGGTGAACTCCTCCTCCTCGATGTAGATCATCCGGATCTTCTTCGAGGACTTCCTGCTCGCCGAGAGGTAGACCGGCGTTCCGCCGAAGGAGAAGAGGGCGCTGCAGACATCCGGATTACCACTGCCGGCGAGGTGATAGGACCCTTCCGGGAGGAGGACGTTTCGCATGATATCCACGTCGTGGATCATCAGGTCCTCGACGACCGAGGAGCCGCTCACCCGGGCAGATGCCGGGTTATGCCGCTTCATCTCGATGTAGAGGGGGTTCCTGACGATCTTCTTGATCTCGGGGACAATCGGGTTGAACCGCTCGATATGCCCGACGCCAGCGACGAGACCATCGGGGATCTTCCCGATGAGCCGCCGGCTCTCTTCCGCCGTCGCGCAGATGGGCTTTTCGATGAGCAGCGGCACCCCGGCATCGAGGACCGTCTCCGCAACCCCGAAGTGATAGGGCGTCGGGACGCAGACGCTCACCGCGTCCACGCTTCCGAGCAGACTCTCAACGGTCGGTGAGGCCGTTGCCCCGAAGGCCCCGGCAAGTTCGGCGGCCGCCTTCTGGTTGAGGTCGAACAGGTGGAGCGAGTCCACCGCTTTTAGTTCCGAATACACGCGGGCATGGTTCCTGCCCATCATTCCGACACCGATTACCCCTACGTCCAAGATTTCACCGCCGATATTGTACGTGCTCTTTCCGGCGAGCACTGAATAGTAATACTATACATTAGCACCGCTCCGCTATGACGTTATCGCGGCCCCCATCCCGAGGGACATCCGCCCTGCCGGATCGTGGCCGCCTCCCTGCTTCGGTTCAAAACCAATAAGGTTTTTCACAGCGAAACCAATGCTTGTGTTCCGGCCCTCAGGGTATCTTGCCCGTGTCATGCGCATCGACCCCGTCCAGCGCCAGAGTGTCATAAGCCTCGCCTCGACGCTGGGTCTCACCGCGATCGGGTTCCTCTCCACGATGTTCTTCGCCCACACGGTAGGTCCGTCGATGCTGGGCGCATACTTCCTCTTTGTTGCCTACTTCAGCATATTCAACCTGCTCGGGGACGGTGGGTTCGGGGGCGCTGCCGTAAAGCGGATCAGCGAGGGCGAGGACCAGAACGCATTCTTCACCGCTTTCCTCTCCCTCCGGGTGGTGCTGATGATCGTCTCGGTGGGCTTTCTCCTCGTCGCGCGGCCATACCTCACCGACCTCACTGAGTCGGGAGTCTTTCTCTGGCTGGTCATCGCGCTGGTCGTCAGCGTCTTCACGAACATCACCTCAAATGCGGTCTACGGCACCGGGAAGGTGGGTATCAACCAGATCAGCAGCCTGATCGATAACCTGACCCGGGTAGCTGTCCAGGTCGCCGCGGTCGTCCTCGGCTATGGCGTTGCCGGGCTCGCCGGCGGGTTCGTCGCCGGGCTCCTCGCCTTAGGGCTGTTCAATTTCCGTTTCCTCGACCTAACGCTCGCGCCGTTTGGCCGCTCCCACATCTCCAGCCTCTTTGCCTTTTCGTTCTGGACGTTCCTCAGCGCAAGCGGCTACCTCGTCTTCTCGTACGCCGACACGATCATGATCGGCCACTTCCTGACCGAGACCGACGTCGGCATCTACCGTGTGGCGCTCCAGCTCACCTCGATTGCGACGTTTATCACGATCGCGCTCCGTACCACCCTCTACCCGAAGGTCAGTTACTGGGGGAAACGGGCTGACCTCTCTTCGGTGGAGAACGCGCTTGCCCGTGCCTTCACCTACTCGCTCCTGCTCGCCGTCCCCGTCCTTGCCGGAGGCTGGATCCTCGGTGAGCGGCTCCTCTACTTCTTCTACGGGGCGTCGTTCGCCGCCGGGGCATCGGCTCTCGCGCTGCTCCTGCTCGTCCAGGTAGTCCACGTCTTCATGTTCCTCCAGACGATGTGCTTAACCGCTCTCGACCGGCCGAAAGACTCGTTCCGGGTAACGGCAATCGCGGTTGCCGTCAACATCGGCTTAAATGTCCTCCTCATCCCGGCATACGGCATCGTCGGGGCATCGGCGGCCACGCTCGTCACCATGGTACTGAACGCGGCGCTCGCCAATCGTGCCCTCTCCCGGAGCATCCGGGTGCGGATAGAGCCCCGGGCCGTGGGCAACATCGTCCTTGCCGCGTTCGTCATGGCAGCCGTCGTCATGGGCTACTCGTTCGTCATCCCGCTCACGAACGTCTTTGTCGTTCTCGGGGCGGTCGCGCTCGGCGGGCCGGTCTATCTCCTGGCCCTCCTCAAGATCGACCGGGGCATCCACGACGAACTCAAGGAACTGGCCGGAAAACTCGGCATTCCCTGGCCCGGTGCGCTCTGAACCCGATGAGACGCTTCACTGGTTCACCGGATCGGACTATCCTCTCCATCCCGAATGTCGGGGATGTCCTGCCCGTCCGGTTGAAATACCAGATGCTGCAATGTGTGGCTACACTCGAGGAAGACGATGAAGAAGGAAGTCCGCGAACTGGAGCATGAAGAGTTTCCGCTTGCAGAGAAGGTCTGGACACACTACCGCGGCCAGAAGGCAGACCCAGGCCGGGAGAGGATCTTCGGCGTCTTTGTCGACGGCGTCCTTGCCGCGACGGCCCGCTGCACGCGCCACCCGGGCGGCCTTGAGATGGACTGCGTCTTCACCCTGGACGAGTATCGTGGCAGCGGGTATGCAAAGGAGGCCGTGCAGAGGCTCCTTGAGGAATGCGGCTCCGAGACGATCTACATCCACTCAACCCTCCCCCTGATCGGGTTCTACGGAAAACTCGGATTTGAACCCATCCCCGAGGCGAAACTACCGGCAAGTATCAGGGAGCGGTTCCTCTTCTGCTTCGGGGAGATGGCGGGGTGCAACGTCGCCCCTATGATGCGAAACCCCCGGGCTTGAGCACCGGTATTACCGGAGAAACGAGAACAGGGCCTAGTGCTCGATCTTCTTGATGTGCTCGATGGCGTTCTCCGCCAGTCTTTCACGCCCCTGCAGCTCGGCAACGTCCCGTATCGCCTCGAGCATGTGGACGGAGTCTTCGAGGAAACTCAGGATATCGGCAGGGTAGAGGTCGATCCCGTATTCTTCGAGGAGGTGGGCGCTGATCTGGCGGTGATCGAGCCCCATCTCCCGGAACTCAATGATGGTGAGGGTAAACTTCCGCTCCGGGCACCCGCAGAAGGGTGCGTTCTTGCACTTGCAGTCCATGAAATCGCGGAAAAAAGCAAGGAGCTGCTCGTGCATCCGGCGGTCGAGGTTCTCGAAGTTGATCGCCTTCCCGAGCGACTCCAGAGACGCGCCTGAGAAGACATGGTCCGGGAGCCGGAACCCTGCAACCCTCTCCAGCTTCCGCGCCGCCCGGAACCGGGCCTTATTCGCAATCACGACGTTTCTCCGGGCTCCTCGTCAAACTTCGCAAGCGACTTCATGGCGTTGCTCATGGTCTCGATCTCGATGAGCCACTCATCGAAGAGGCCGGGGTTCTCCGCGTCGTCCTTGATATACTTCGCACAGCAGGTGGCGCCGTCGACCACGGCGGCCCCGATGTTCGCCGCAACCTCGAGCGCCTCCTCGAGGTTCTCCTCGTTGATACCCCGGCCCTTCTTCACGAGCGTCTTGATATCCTTGTCGAACTCGCCCTCAAGATACTTCCGGCAGGCGGTGAAGAGCACCAGCAGGGAGAGCTGGATCGACCCGATGATATCCTCGAGTTCTCCCTCGGGAAGCCCGGTCATGACGATGATCTCCACGTCGTCGAGTTTCTCCGTGGCCTCCTCCTTCGTGAACCGGCCGTTCTGGTAGAGTCGGATGATCTTTAAGACCGAGAGGGTGATGTCCTCGGTGAAACCGTAGAGCATCTGCTCGCCTTCGGAGACCTCTTCGCCCTCCGCGGGCTCGAAGTTAGCGCCCTCCAGTGTTTTGATCCAGTTGTCCCAGCGCTCCTGATTATAAAAAATATAGAAGAGTTTCATGGGTTCTGCCTGTTTGGCACTCGCTTTCTTCGCCATATCAGTACACATTCGGAGTGCCTCTGTTAAAAATCATTTGCTCTTCGTGCAGAGAGCCGGAATTGCCGTGATTCGCGAACATTCATCTAGGACGAGCGAGCATAAGAAGAGCAGATGGCGAGAGTTTGCGGGCTTGAAGCGCTCCTGAAATCTTATGAGCCCATTGCGGTCGCGCTCTCCGGGGGGACTGATAGTTCGGTCCTGCTTGCCAACGCCCGACGGCATGGGATCTGGGCAATCGGGATCAGCGTCGATACCGGCCTTACCCCCCCGGGGGAACTCGCGGCGGCCCGGGAACTCTCGGAACGCCTGGGCATCCCGCATGTCGTGATACCGCTTGATATGCTCGATATCCCCGCGGTCCGGGAGAACCGGCCGGACCGGTGCTACGCCTGCAAGCAGGCGATGATGGAGGCGGTCGTCCGCGAGGCAGAGCGGCGGGGATGCCGGACGGTGGTCGACGGGACCCATGCCGATGACCGGGCAGATAGCCGGCCCGGGATGCGGGCGTTATCCGAACTCAGTATCAGGAGCCCGTTCGCCGAGTGTGGTATGGGGAAGGAGGATATCGAGGGCCTTGCAGGTGAACTCGGGGTCTCCATTCGTCCGCCGTCCGCATGCCTCGCCACCCGCATCCCCACCGGGGAGCCGGTGACCCGTGAGTGCCTGGCGCTCGTTGCGGCCGCCGAAACCCTCCTCGCGCAGGAGATTCCCGGGACCATACGGGTCCGGTGCACCGGGAGACACGCCCGGGCCTCCATCGAGGCCGACCCGGCACACCACCGGAGGCTGGAGCGGCTGCTCGGTGCGGTGAAGGAACTCGGGTTCGAGGATGTAGCGATCGCTCCAAAGGGCTACAGAGAGGGAGGTGCGGATTCATGGAAGCAGTGATGATCAGGTACGGCGAGATCTTTCTCAAGAGCGAGCCGGTGAAACGGCGGTTCATATCGATAATGACCGGGAACATCAGCCTCGCGCTGGAGGCCGAAGGGCTCCTCCACCGCATCGAGACCCCCCGGGGAAGGGTCCTGATCTTCGGTAACGAGCCCCGGCGCATCGCCGCAATCGCCGCGAAGACCTTCGGGGTGGTGGACGTCAGTGTCTGTACGGTGACCACCGCCGATATCAACGGGATCGCAGCCGCAGCCGTCGAGCACGCAGAGCAGCACCTCCGGCCGGGGATGTCGTTTGCGATCAGGGCGCGGCGTTCGGGTGTTGAAGAGTTCAACAGCCAGGAACTCGCGGCGGCGGTCGGCTCGGCCGTTCTCGACCGGATCCCGGAGGCCACGGTGGACCTGACGGCGCCCGACTACGAGGTCTTCGTGGAAGCCCGGGAGTTCGGCGGCCTCGTCTACGATGAGAAGACCGGCGGGCCGGGCGGGCTCCCCTACGGGACGCAGGGGGAGGTGATGGCCCTGCTCTCGGAGGGCATCGACTCGCCCGTTGCATCGTGGCTGATGATGCGCCGGGGATGCCTGATGGTGCACGTCCACATGCAGAGCGGGCGGTTCGGCGGGGTGGACGCAGAGAGGAACGTCCTGCAGAACCACGCCCGGCTCTCCCGCTGGGTCCCGGGACACCCTCTCGATCTTCTTATGGTGGATATGGAGCCGTTCTTTGAGGTGATCACGGCCCTGAAGGAACCCCGCTACCGGTGCATCCTCTGCAAGCGGTTCATGCTCCGGGTGGCAAGCATCCTTGCGGCAGAGCGCGGCGCCTATGCGCTCGTCAACGGCGACAACCTGGGGCAGGTGGCGTCCCAGACACTCGCGAACATGGTAGTGATCGCCCCCGCGGCTTCCGTTCCGGTGCTCCGGCCGCTCATCGGGTTCGACAAGGAGGAGGTCGTCGAGCGCGCCCGCGCCATCGGGACGTTTGAGGCCCATCCCGGGAGCATCGGGTGCACGGTCGCTCCCCGCTACCCTTCGACGGCGGCACCCGCGGCGACGATCGCCCAGATCGAGGAGGAACTTGACGTGGAGAGCCTCGCGACCCAGGCGGCGGGGACGGTGCGGCGGCACCGTGCGAAGAATGGGGAGGTTGAGGAGGTTCGGTGAGGAACGTCCTCGACCGTTGAATGCATGTTGATCCGCGATTGTTCTTGGAAAACCTTCAATTTATCTTAATTCGCATAACCCCATGCACGGATTTCCATCGGCTATCGCCACGCACTGCCCCCGCCCCTCGGGGCGGGGGAGGAGGCCGGAGGCCGGGCGGGGTGGGGATACGGGTATTCCCTTGCGGGGAGGGAGGAGACCCCCCTCCCCTGTCCCCACCCCCCGTGGCGATACCTCCACGGTCCACTGTACCGGGCTTTTGATCGATTACAGCAGTTCTCACTGGCGCACTCTGTATCTTAACTGCGATAGCGTTGCGGCCGACCCGCACGCACCCGCCCTAAAAAAGAATTCCGAGGATTCCCCTCAGAGAATATTCAGCCCGTTCTCCCGGGCAATCCCGACAACCGACTCTCCGACGTGCCGGATCTGCTTTTCAGTCAGCCCGAAGGTGTTGAACTTCCAGACCTTGGTTGAGCCGGGGATGACGCCGGTGATCCCCCGCTTCTTTAATTCGCCCGAGAGGAAGTAGCCGCGTTTCTTGTGCTGCTGTGCCACCGCATCGAAGGACTCGCGGGTATCGATCCGGGTCAGGGTGTGTTGTCTCGGGTAGTCGGAGAGCACCTTCGTCCCCTCGATGGAGAGGAGGGCATCCACGACCGCCTGCGAATGCGCCACCTCGGTCTCCCAGTGCTGCACCCGCTCCCTGACGTGGGGGAACGAGGCCATCATGCCGACGACGGTGACGCCCATGAGGGTGCACCCCATCATCTCCACCTCTTTAAGCCCGAATGTCCGGCCGGTCACGTCCCCCTTTGCCTGCGTCGTCCGGAAAACCCGCCCTGCGTGCTCCTCCGTCGTCGCGAGGACGCCTGAGGGCGCCGGGGCCGCCATGCTCTTGTGGCCCGACCCGACCACGAAGTCGGCACCGAGCATTTTCCCATCAACCGGCATGATCCCGACCGTGTAGGCACCGTTGACGAGGACCGGAATGTCATACTGGTGGGCGACTTTTGCGATGCCCGCGACGTCGTGGACGTTCCCGAACTGGTAGTCGACGTGGTCGATGAAGAGCAGGGGCGGCGTCCGCGAGAACTCCCGGATCACCGCCTCGATCTTCTCCGCGGCAGCGTCGGGAGTAATATGGTTCGCTGTGTCCTTCGGGATCTCCAGGGGGATCCCGCCGGCCTCCTCGACCGCCATGAACTCGGTGTAGTGAGCAAGCGCCGTGACAATGACCGGGTCGCCTTTCCCCACGTACGTGCTCGCGACCGCCTGGAACCCCCGGCGCGCTCCCGGAACCACCCGCGCGGCGTCCATATTCAGCCACGCAGCGAGATCCGCGTGGAACTGCGCGATGGGGGGTTTCTGGATGTAGTCGAGCCGGAAGGGGCTCCGGCAGTTGTCGCAGACCGAGTAGCCGTCGCCGAAGGATATTGCCGCCTTCATGGCATCGGCAGTGAGCCGTCCGCCCGCCTGGATGGGGTCGATGTTGATGTACATCTCCTCGACATCACGGGATTCGATATCGACTGCGCACTTCACCGTACCATCTCCTCTTCGAGGATTGCGATCTGCCGCTTCACCTTCTCAAGGGAGGTTGCGGCGCGCTCCCTCTGTGCTTCATCGAGGTCATGCTGCGGAGCTGTCTCCCGGAGCAGGAACCGGAGGTCGGAGAGGATGAAGAGCGCCTGAAAAACTGCATCAACGGCTCTTTTTGACACGTGATCACCATACAAATATCAGTGAGGATATATTAGTTTAAGCGTGTTCCAGACACCGGCCCGGTGCCGGACACATTCACACCGCACAGATCAGGCATTTATACTCAAGGGACATGGAGACTAATTGGGCATGAAGATCGTTCATTTTGCAGACACGCATCTCGGATTATCGGCTTTTAACCGGGTAGATCCGGAGACCGGGATGAACCTGCGAGAACAGCTCATCTACGACAACTTCCTTGCCGCCATCGACCGGATCATTGCCTTACGGCCTGATGCGCTCGTCCATGCAGGAGACCTCTTCCACCAGGTCAAGCCGAAGACCCGCGCCTACACGACGGCGCTCGATGCCCTCTCCCGCCTGAAGGATGCGGGGATCCCGGTGCTCGTGGTCGCGGGCAACCACAGCATGGCCAAGACCCGGTATACGGCATCGCCGTTCGAGGTGCTCGAGCGGGGAGGCTCCCGCGCAAACGACCTCTACGTCGCTCACAATAACCGCTACCGGCGGGTCGAACTCGGGGATGCCGTCTTTCACCTGATACCAAATATGCTCCTCTCTGAGGGGTACCGGACGGCATTCGAGGGGATCGAGTATTCTCCCGGCACAAACGTGCTCGTCACCCACGGCCTTGCGAGCATCCTGAAGGATAAAAGGCTCCACACCGTTGCCGAGCACGAACTGGATGCGACCATCCTCTCCGACCGGTTCGACTACATCGCGCTCGGTCACTTCCACGGCCAGGTGCATGTCGCCGACAACGCCTGGTACAGCGGGTCGCTTGAATACTGCAACTACGGGGAGATCGCCGAGGTCAAGGGCGGCCTCGCCGTGGACCTGGAGACGGGGGATGTCGGGCACATCGACCTCCCGCACACCCCCATGATCGGCCTCGGCCGGATCAACTGCGACGGTCTGTCGGCCCGGGAGGTCGTGGACGGCATCCTCGATGCGGCCGATACAACCGGGAAGAAGACCTACCAGGCGATCTGCCAGGTCACGCTCGACGGAATACGCCGCGAAACGCTCCGTTCCCTCGACCAGAAGGCTCTTGTGGAGATCCGGAATCGGATGCTGGACCTCAAACTGCAGGTGATAGCCGCCGACGATCCGTCCCGGATCTTTTATGAGGACTCGCTCGTTGGTGTGGACTACATCGGTGAGTTCGAGCGCTTCGTGGAGCGAGAGCATCTTGCTCCCGGGGAGGAGGAGTACGTGAAGAAGGCCGGGACTGCGGTCCTCCGTTCGGTCATCGCACGCCACAAAGAGGGAGAGAGTGCTGCTGAATAAACTCCGGATGCGCAACTTCAAACGCTTCCGCGACCAGGAGATCGCTTTCCAGGACGGCATCACGGGTATCGTCGGGAACAACGGGACCGGCAAGAGCAGCATCGTGAGTGCCATCCTCTTCGCACTCTACGGTCTCCAGGGGACCGGGCTTGACGGGAACTACATCGTCAGTTCTTTTGCAGGCCAACAAGACGTCTGCGAGGTCCGCCTGGACTTCCTGGTCGGCGGCAACGAGTATGCCGTCGTCCGCAAGTTCAGGCGCCGCTCCTCCTCGACCCTCCACGAAGCAAACCTCTACCTGAACCAGAGACTCCTCGCAAGCAGCGTGCAGAAGGTAGGCCAGGAAGTGCAGCGGATCGTCGGCATGGCCCCGGGCGACTTCCGGAACACCATCTACGCCGGGCAGAAGGAACTCCTCGCCCTGATCGAGACCCGCGCCGGGTCCCGGAAAGACTGGTTCATGCAGGTGCTGGGCATCGATTACCTCAAGAAGGACAGCATGGAAGACCTCAAGTCGATCATCGATGCCCGGGAAGGGGTCTTCCGGGAGCTCTCCGGGAGGCTTCAGGAACTGGATGCCGACGGGGTTCGCGACCGCATCGCGGGGCTCCGTGCCGGGCTTGCCGGTGCAGAAGGAGAGTCGGAGAGGGCCGGTGCCACCGAGAAGGGTGCCGCCGAGTTGCTCGAGCACGCCCGGGGGGAGCGCGACCGGCTGCTCTCCGTGCGCGATCGGCACCTGCACCTGGCACGGGAAGAAGAGGCGCTCGCAGGTGAGATCGCGCGGCTCCGAAACGAGTGCCGGGAGGGGGAGAGTGAGATCGCACAGCGAGAGCGGCTGCGGGACGAACTCGAAGGCCTCGCTCTCCTCGCCGGCCGCTACGAGCCCCTGAAAGCAGAGGTTGGCGCGATGGCGGAGGAGAAGGCTCTCGCCGACCGCCTGACCCGTGAGGCGAGCGCCGCAGGCGAGCAGGTCCGGGAGTACGACGAACGCCGCGCGAAGCTTGAAGCCGAACTCGCCGCACTTGCAGAGGACGAGCTGGCAGTTGCCGGCCTTGCCCGGGAGGTCGGGGAGTGGCAGGCCCTCCGCGACCGTATCGCGGTGATGAAGGCACTCCAGCCGGAGTACGACGCCCTCCGTGAAGAACTCGCCCGCATGGACGAGCGCTTTTCCCAGACGGAGCGGCGCGTCCGGGAGAACCGGCTTGAGATCGAGGAGGTCGAGGAGAAGGCACGACACCTTGTGACACTCGAAGCGGAGGCCGGGGAGCTCGATAGCCTCCGGGCCCGTGAAGAGGTGCTCCTTCTGGCTGCGGATTACGCCCGGCAGGAAGAGCGGTGCCTGCGGGAGGTTGATGCCGGCTCCGAAGAGATGAGCCTGCTCGAGAGCGAGATCGCCGGCCTTGCCCGGCAGCTCGCCGGGATGGGCACCATCGAGGAGGAGATCGAGTCGGCGGAGAGCCGGAAGGAGTACCTGACCTCACGGATCAGCGCCTGCGCCGAACGCCAGGAGACGATCCGTGAAGAGATCAGGAGGCTGGCCGAACACCGGGCAGCGATCCTCACCGCGGGTCCGGAAGGGTCCTGCCCGACGTGCCACCAGGGCCTCGGCGAACATTACGAGGAACTGGTCAGCGACCTTGCAGCCACCAGCGCGTCGATGCAGGCCACACTTGCAGGCCTCGATCACGAGTATACGAGGGCGACCGCCGACCACCAGGGCCTCACCGCCGGGTTGCAGGATCTTCACCGGCAGCGCATCGCCTGCCAGCGCTTAAAAGAGCAGCATGCGCTGTATTCGTCCCGGTACGAGCAGAGCGCGGGTGTCGTGCAGCGGTGGCGGGCCGAGGCAGGAGAGCACCGTGCCGCGATACGGGCGCTCGGTGTGGAAGAGTATGACCCGGCGGCGCACGCCGCCCTCAAGGAGCGGATCCGCTCTCTCGCGGAGAAGCGGGCGACGGCCGATACCCTCCGGGGCGAGTGCAGCCGCCTCCCCACCCTCCAGGAGGAGCGGCAGCGGCTCATCGCCGACGTCGAAGGCTACCTCGCCCGTAAAGAGGAGACCGAGACGAAGATCTCGGGGCTCGGGTTCGACCCCCAGGTCCGGCAGCGCCTGGAGGCGGAGGCACAGGCCCTTGAAGCGTCCTACCGCGCGTATGCGGAGGCACAGGCCCGACTTCTGCGGCGACCGGCACTGGAAGAGGAGCGGAGAGGCGTTGCGGAAAGAATCGACAGACTCCAGGAGAGGCTGCAGTCTATCAGGAGTGAACTCGCCCGCCTCTCGTTCGATCCGGAACGGTTCGCATGCCTCGGCGAGGAATGCGGTCGTGCCGAAGCGGCGCACCAGAAAACGCTTGAACTCCGCGTCCGCCTCGAAGAGGTCCCACGGCTCCTCCAGGCGCTGGAGGCGAAGCAGAGCATCCTCGCGAACAGGGAGGCCGAACTGCTGCGAGTCAGGGCGGCGATCGGGGATATCGGCTTTGACGAGCAGCAGGTCGCGGCAGCACAGGAGACGCTCGCCGGTTGCGAGAGGGACCTTGCCGCGGCACGGGAGCAGAGGTACGTCATCGCCGCCCGTATAACCAGCCTGCAGGCGGATCTCGCGGATGAGGCCGGGAGACTCTCCCGGGCAGAAGACCTCCTCCGGCAGCAGGAGGCGCTCCTCGAGGAGATCGGGCGCCTGAAACTGACCCGCTCGCTCATCAAAGATTACACGGATTACCTCCTGCAGGTGGTCAGGGACAGGATTGAGGAGGAGGCAGGGAGGGTGCTTGCCGAGATTACCGATGGGCGATATGGCACCGTGATGCTGGACGACGACTTCACCGTCCTCGTCCACGATATGGGAGACGACTACCCGGCAGACCGGTTCAGCGGCGGAGAACAGGACGACATTGCCATCGCGCTCCGGGTAGCCCTCTCCCGGTTCCTTGCCGAGGTGAACGAGGTGCACGACTCCACGTTCCTGATCTTCGACGAGATCTTCGGGAGTCAGGATGAGGGACGGCGGAACAACCTTCTGCGGGCCCTTCGGACCCAGGAGGCCCATTTCCCCCAGATCCTCCTTATATCCCACATCACCGAGGTCCAGGACGAGTTCTCGACGACGCTCATGGTCGAGATGGGGGCGGACCAGGCAAGCACAGTCCGGGAGTTCGAGTGATGGACCAAAAAGACCTCTACCGGGACGCGATCCGGCGGGTCACAGGGAGGATCAGGGAGGCCGCCCCGGAGGACCTTGCCGGGAGGTTCTCGGCCGCCAGCGGGTTTGACGCGGCATCGTATCGCCGCTGCCGGCCCGAGTCAGGCGGGGCCGTCTGTGCGGTGGACGGGAGCAATACGATCGTTCTCGATGCAGGCAGTTTTGCCGTTGCAGCCGTCCGGGCATCGGTCAGCGCGTATACCGGGGGCACGCGTCTCTACCACCGGACGACGCCCCTGCAGATCGTCACCGTCAACCCCGGAGCCGGGAACGAGGACTTCGACGCGCTCTTCTACGACTGCTTCCACTGCTCCCCGAAGGTGCACCTCGACCACGACGACCCGATCCGGAACACCGCCGTCATACGGGATACCCTCGAGTTCTGGGCGGCGATGGAGATGGCCGCGGAGCTCGATACCGGGGACCTCATCGTCCTCGACGGCACGCTCCAGGTCCGCCATGCAAGCCACGACGAGGTCGTCGAGAATCTCTTGAACCTCTGCAACCTCAGGGGCGTGCTCATCGCTGCGGTGACGAAACGGACGGCGCTCACCTGGGACGGGGGGCACCCGATCGTCCCCGCGGCAGAGGGACTTGCCCGGGACCTCGGGATCCCTGAGCCCTGGTACCTCTGCGTCTCCACAGCCGAAGGCCTGATCGACCGCCGGGAGACATACCTCTGGAAGCAGCGGGGCGAGCAGTATGTCGCGCGGCTTCATCCGCGGGCACAGCGGGCGTTCAAGGTGGAGATCCCGAAATACTACGGCCCGGATAAAGTCGAACAGGTCTTCTCTGCACTCGCTGCCTACGCCGACGACGGGAGGGTCACGGGCTACCCCTACCCGCTCCTCGATGCCCACCTCACCACCAGGATCGGGAGGGATGCGGTCGACCAGGTCCGCCACGACATCATCCGGGGCATGGACCGGCTCGGCATGAACCTCGCCGATTACACCGCCATCTTTGGAGACTACCATGACGAGTTTGATCGATATTGACGGCGACGACGCCTCTAAGTATCGCCTTATCGGGGACCGGGTACTCAGTTACCGGTTCGCCGTCCCCCACGACGAAGAACTCTTCCTCGGGGACATCCTCAAGATCACCGATCAGGTCAAAGGGCTGACGTTCTTTGCCAAGGTGAGCGACCTCCTCCACGACTGCAACTTCTCCGACCCGAACTGGGACACTCGCCCCCATACCGAGCACTTCTACGGGATCGGAGAGGACGTCTTTATCCTCGTGGAGGCGATGCCGCTCGGGTACGTGACCGAAGACGGCACCTTCCGGAAGCCCCGGACGATCCCCGCGAAGTTCTCCCGTGTGGAGCGGCCCGAGTCCCGTGACTTCGCGTTCCTGCGGCAGGTGATGGGCGAGATCGAGGTCGGCGTGATGAAGACCGGGC
>JAENZF010000032.1:0-15952 GCA_016841385.1 Methanobacteriota archaeon
TCGGATGCACCGGGCGTTATCGCGAAGGTGGTGCATGCCGTTGCATTTGCCGACACAAGCAGAAACGCAACGAACAGGTACAGGCCACTTCGTAAAAAACCAGTTCTACCGATACGCTTTCGCATAAAGAAAAGAGACAACCCTGATTTAAAAGGATGGCGAATTGCTTGTCGCTGTTTTCGGGAAGATTTTTCTGAATAGACTCATTTTCGATGTACGTTGAAGCGATGATCAAAAGTGTCTGCAGGAAAGATCAGGCAGAGTCCGGCAGGAACACTTCGCGGGCCGGCATCCGCACCTCGTCAAGCCACGCCCTCCGCTGTTCGTCCGTGCTGGTGACCGTGACCCCGAACGTCCACCGGCGAAAAGCCGGAATCATACAGAATCTGCAGATGCGGTCCCTCCAGAACAGTTCAAGGGGATCGCGCATCACGCCTGTTTCAGACCAGCCTGCCGGAACAACCCCATTGCAAGGGCGATCACCGGGAGAATCTCCAGCCGGCCTGCCCACATGATCGCGATATAAAGCCATTTTCCGGCCAGACCCATCTCCGGGTTCACGAACCCGGTGGACAGCCCGACGTTCGAGATAGCGGAGACCACATCAAAGATCACGGCACTCGAGTCGAACGTTGATGCAGGGTCCAGGTGCAGGAGCAGGATCGAACTGACAAAAACGGTCAGGATGAAGAGTACGATGACGAGCATATTCTTGGAGACTTCATGCTCGACGATGCTGTTCCCTACCCCCTTTCCCTCGTGACGAAACGGGATAAGTACCCGACTGCTTTTGTACAGCCGACGGAACCACCATAGGAGTGTCTCTACACCGAGGTTCACCCGTGACAACTTGATCCCGCCGGCGGTACTCCCCGCCGAACCGCCGATAAGCATGAACATCGAGAGAAAGAGCACCGTGACGCTGGACCAGGCAAACGGGTTGGTGTTGTTGAACCCGGTGCAGGTGACCGCGCTCGTCACCATAAAAAGCCCTTCCCGGAGGGCCTGGAGGGGGGCTACCTGCGTAAGAACAATCAGGTCATAGGTGACCAAACCTGTACCGAACGCGATCAGCAGGAAGAGCAGACGGGCCTGCGAATCCTCAAAGAGGCGGAGCTGTCTCCGATAATACATCAGGTAGTAGATCTTGAAGGGTAAGGCGCCTGCAATCATGATGGGAACGATCAGCACTTCGAGCAGCGGGTTCTGGTAGTACATAATTCCTTCCGAGTGGACCGAGAACCCTCCGGTGGCTATCGCGGTCATGGAGATGTTGACTGCGTCCCAGAGGGAGATTCCGGAAAGCAGGATCAACCCGACCCCGGTCACGGTGAGGAAGAGGTAGATACGCCACATCTGCACCGCTGTTGCCACCACACTGGGCATCAGCGTCTCGCTCCTGCCCTCGGAACGGTAGAGCCGGAAGCTCGTCAGGCTCGACCGGCTCGCCAGCGCGAGAGTAAAGGCGACGATCCCGATTCCGCCCACCCACTGGGTGAGCGACCGCCAGAAGAGGATGGTCCGGGGCACGGCGTCGACATTGGGGATCAGAGACAGGCCCGTCGACGTCCAGCCGGACATCGCCTCGAAGACTGCATCGGTGTACGGCATCCCTATACCCAGAGCGAACGGAAGAGCACCGATAAGCGAGGCGACGAGCCAGATCAGGGCGACCGAGCCGAGAACGATGGAGAGCGGCGGCTCCTGCTCGCTCTCCGGAACCCTGGTGAGGAGGAAGCCGAGCACGATAAAGATCGTCGGAGCGGAAATCATCGCCGGCAGGACGCCATCCTCCCTGTAGAAGAGACCGATGAGCAGGGGGAGATAGGATATCAGACCCATGAAGAGGAAGATACGACCCAGGTCAGGGGCGATGGCCGAGAAGTCCGAGAACCGCGCCATGCGTATCCGTACTGTCTTCTGTCATAGGAGTTAAACCGATCGATCCCGAATACACGCCACCACGGGATGGTAACCACGGAAATAGCGCCATTCTGTTCCTGTTGCCATCCAACAGGCATCGCGGCAGGTTCACCGGGGTTACAGGACAGGAGCTCCGGGAGATCGTGCCCGACAGAAATCAATGTACCGTTCTGCACGGCAGGGCAGAGGGGCATAAATTATATGGCCTGCAGGGCTGCTCATAAAACAATGGACACTGACGCACGCTTGAAAATGATTGAGGACTTTTTTGCCGCATACGAGGCAGGATTCAATAGAGCCCTTGCTGATTCCGCGGAGATCGACGTCGAGGCTACGGCAGGGGCGTTTGCCGATTGTTTCATCGAGGCAAGCCCGAACGGTGTCCTCTGTGGGAAGAACGACGAGCAGTTCCGCACCCAGATCCCGGAGGGCTTTGCATTCTACAGGAGCATCGGAACGAAATCCATGAAGCTCGCGTCGCTCACGGTCACTCCTCTGGACGACTACCACCTGATGGCAAAGGTACACTGGGAAGCGCTCTACCAAAAGAAGGACGGGAGCGAAGAAGGGATCCATTTCGATGTCATCTACTTTGTCCAGACGGTCGGAGACCAGCCCAGGATCTTCGGGTACATCACCGGAGACGAGCAGAGACTGTTGCGCGAGAGGGGATTGATCCCGGGTTGACGTATCCCTGTGAACCGGGATGGGATTCCGGAAGACGGCCTCACTCTCGCACCACACAGGCATCCTGCCTAGAGTATCGGGGCGGAGGCTTATGAGATGCAGAGAAGGGGGCAACACCCGGAGGATCTGAAGAGATCGGGCCCGGCAGAAAAAGGTTATCTACCGTTTCGGATATAGTTCATCTATATGCCATCGGTCGAAACCGTCCCCGGCAGTGCAGGGCTCTCCAGAGGAAAAGCCTTTGGCATCGCGGTCACGCTCTACCTGGTCTGGGTCTTCGCCACCTGGCTGCTCGAGGGCAGGATCCTCCTGCTACAGAGCCCGGACCCGACGGGAAGACTCATCTACGCCGTCGTGGCGAACATCATCATCGGGACCCTGATAACCCTCGTCGCCATCCGCGCCTTCATCTCGGCCGGCGTACTCTCCCCGGACAGAACAGGATTCCGCCCGGTCCCGTATGCGGTCGGTGCAATTGTTCTCGCAGGGATCGTCGGGGCGCTCATCTACGCCCTGTCCGGGTTCCCGACGTCGGACCCGGTCGTCTTTCTCAACGGGTTCGCGCAGGTCTTCCCGACGTCCGTCGCAGAGGTCTTCGTCTGCTGGGTGGCCATCGGCATGGTGAGCGAATCCCTGGCGCAGCCGGCGGGAAAGTACCTCGCCCTCATCACCGGAATCGCGGCGGCAACTATCTTCTTCGGAGTCTACCACGTCGCCCACAGCCCGCCGTTCAACACCCCGATGATGATCGTCTTTCTGATGCTCCCTGGCCTTGCGACGAGCATCTTCTATTTCACGGTTCGGGAGATCTACTCGACGATCGTCTTCCAGAACCTCATGGGAACGCTCGGGGTGCTCCAGAGTATCGATCCGGCGGCACTGGCCCGGCCGAACCCCGGTGCGATAGCGCTTGCCCTGGCTCTGGTCGCGGTGCTGATCGCTGCCGATTACCTGCTGATCCGCAAGCGATTCGCTAACCCGGAGCAGGGATGAGGATTCTCCGTGGCTATGGACAACCCTCGTTGCACGGCCGCGGGGATGCCCAGGCGTGCCGCCGGGAGCATGAGGGGAGATCCGAAAACGACTCGAGTAGGTACTTCCGGCAGCCCCCACTCGGCTGCACAGGGAGCCCGTCCCAGATTTATCCGGATCGCTGAAGATTTAACCGATCGATTTGCCCTCATTCGTAGTATCGACAATACAAGCCGCCATTGGCCACATACCCCCAAAATAAGGCTTTTTCGGGCCTTCGAAGTCTCAGGGAATTTCAGACTCCTGCGTTCTCACTTCCGGTGCCCACGCTCTGGATCTCCACCCGTCACACCTTCGGCCGGCCGCATACTGCCAGAGGAGCAATGGGTGGAACGTCCGGAGTTTGAACTCCCAGGTGAAATGGAATCTATCCCTGCAGGGGTTTTGGGATGCCTCAAGGCCAAATGTTAATAGCAATTACTCGAAGAACCATACTTATCAACTGACTGAGATATCAGGATTGTGGCTGGAAATCACGAGTATACACCTGAAAAAGCTCATTGTCCGGCAGATGGATGACCTACCGTGAGAGGGAATCCTCACGGCGCCCTGGGCAGCCAGAGACCGGGTATGCCGGATCGGGATTGAAAAGTAAGCGAACAGGCAAAATATACCGGGAGTTTGGTGCGGGCTCCCGGAGATACCCATCCGCTCGATGACGCGTCTTCTAAGGGAGAAACAGGATGCTGATATCCAACTACGAGTTACTCGAGAGACTGGCTGAAACGCCTCATGCTACCGTTTTCAAGGCGTACAACAAGAGAAACCCGGATCGACTGCTGACGCTCAAGGTCCTGAAGGAGAACGGCCTCTCCGAATACAAATTGGCCCGGTTCAGGCAGAAGGTCGAACACCTCAAGGTCCTGGACGATCCCCGGTTGCTCATCCCCATATCGTTCAGCGATCTTGACGGGACCTGCTTTCTCGCCCAGGAGTACTTCGACGGGATCACCCTCGGCTCATTGATGGAAGCGCGCTCGCCGCTTTCTCTCTCGGACTTCCTCACCATAGCCTGTGCGCTCACGTCGGCGCTTGAAAAAGTGCATGAAGCGGGGATCATCCACGGGGGCATCAAACCCAACAACATCCTCGTAGACGACACGCAAGAAGTGCGACTGATCGACTTCGTCAGCGCTGTCGATGTGCGAGATATCAGCCATTTCATCTACGACCGTTCTTTCGTCAGGGGGACGCTGGCCTATACGTCTCCGGAACAGACCGGCCGCATCAGCCATCGGGTGACCGTCTCCTCGGATCTGTACTCCCTCGGGGTCGTCTTTTATGAGATGCTGACCGGCCGTCTCCCCTTTATATCCGACGATCCCCTTGAATTGATACATTCTCACCTTGCACGGGAAGCGGTGCCGGTCCACGAAGTAAACCCCGAAGTACCCGTCGTCGTATCGAGGATCGTTGCCAGGCTGATGCAGAAAGAGCCCGAGAAGCGTTACCGGAGCTGCAGCGGGCTCCTCGCCGATCTCATACAGTGCCGGGACGAGTATGCGGCAACCCGGAGCATACGTGAATTCCCCCTGGAGCGGTATGTTCACACCCACAGGGCAACATTCATCTCGAGGATGGTCGGCCGGGACAGGGAGGCCGCGACCATCCTTGGAGAATACGAAGAGGTTGCCCGGGGCGAGTTCCGTTCGCTCTTCATCTCCGGGCTCTCCGGCATCGGAAAGACCCGCCTGATACAGGAACTACAAAAGCCGATCGTGCGGCACGCGGGCTACTTCACATCGGGAAAGTTCGACGTCTACCAGAGAAACATACCCTACAGTTCCCTGATCCAGGCGATACGGAACTTGCTGCGGACCTTCCTGACCGAGAGCGACGAGCGGGTCCTTCTCTGGAGGGAGAGGATCACGGAGGCCGTGGGCCGGAACGGGAAGGTCCTGACCGATGTCATCCCGGAACTGGAGATCCTGATCGGCCCGCAGCCCGCGGTCGGGCCTCTCCCCCCGGTCGAGTCGCTGAACCGGTTCCATGACGTCTTCGGCCGGTTTCTGGGCTGTCTTGCAAGCGAAGAGAATCCGCTGACCCTCTTCATCGACGACCTCCAGTGGTGCGACGGTGCATCCTTCGACTTCCTGGAGAACGTCTTCGCAAGCTCCGGGGATCACCCTTACCTCTTCCTGCTCGGGGCTTACCGCCATAACGAGGTCGACCAGAGCCATCCCCTCTCAAGGCTCATCCGCAACGCGAAGGAGAACGGCCGGCCGTTGAAGGAGATCCGGCTCGATCCCTTGAAACCCGAACACTGCCACGAGATGGTCTCGTACATACTCGACTCTCCCCTTCTGCAGACAGAGGCGCTCTCGGAGTTTATTTTTGCACTGACCGAAGGAAATCCGCTCTTTGTCAGCGAGAGCCTCTCCTACCTGCACAACGAAGACCTTCTGTACCTCGACGATGACCGCCAGTGGCGGTGGGACCTTGAGAGGATCCAGAGGTCCCGCATGCCGACCACCATCGTCGCCCTCTTCGCCTCGAAGATCCAGAAACTCCCCCCGGACCTGATCACCCTGCTCGAATACTGTGCCTGCATGGGCAACACCTTCTCGCCTGCCGAGGTCTCGCTCATCCGGGGGATGACCCTGCTCAAGACCTTCGAGGTGCTGAAACCGGCTCTCGGGCAGGGACTGCTCGTCGAGAGCAAGAACCAGTTGCAGTTCATCCACGACAAAGTCCAGGAAGCGGCGCTATCCGCCATACCGGCAGAGAGGCGCCGGAAGATCCACTGGCAGGTGGGCAACCACCTCCTCCGTGCCGTCCCGGAGGAGGCGCTTACGGGGATGGAGAAACTCGAAAACCTCTTCACCATCGTCTCCCACCTCAATCTGGGCCTGGAAGAGGAACCGGACCCGCAGACGGCATATTTCCTCTCGGATATCAACTACCATGCCGGCAACAAGGCACTCGACTCCCTCGCCACACAGGCGGCTAACGATTACTTCAACCGGAGCAGGGAACTCCTGCCCGACGACTGCTGGGAGGAGAGCCACTACGAGCGCACGTTCAGGATATTCCAGAGAGCGGCAAAGACGGAGCTGATGTGTGGGAATTACGGGGACTCCGAGAGGCTGCTCAACCACCTCCTCGACCATGCCGGGACGGATCTCGACCGGGCGGAGTGTCTCGCGGAGCAGACCACGTCGCTCTCGTCCATAGGCAACTTCAACAAGGCTATCGAGACCGCGAACCGGGGCCTCGCCTACTTCGGCAGATCCATCCCGGACGATCCGGACGAAGCGGAGAGGAGACGAGAGGCTGTGATGGCCGCTATCACCTCGATGGGGATCGACGTATGGGATGCCATCCGGAAGATGCCGTTTACCACCGACAGGAGGAGTAAGATAGAGCTTGCCTATTACAGCGAGCTGATCCCCGACCTCTACATGTCCGGGCTGGTGCCGCAACTCTACCTCTCGGCTGCGCAGTCGACCCGGCACTGCCTCTCGGGTGGTATGGACGAGTCCGTCATCTACTCGTTCAGCATCATGGGGCTCATGCTCGGGGAACAGGAGGACTTCGCGTCGGCGTTCAGGTACGAGGACCTTGCCCGCGACCTCTCGGCAAAATACCCCAATACCTTCGGCGCCACACGCGGCATGAACGGGATCGTCTGGTGCAACATGCATTCGAGAAGTCATCCACGGGAGATCGTGGATTACTCTCTCAAGGCGATCCAGTGCGGGAAGAACTGCGGCGACCTCTACAATGCAGGCCTCTCCTACGGCCCCCTGATGTGGAACCTGCAGGTCCAGGGAGCGGACTTCTCCGTTATCGAAGAGTATGCCGCCGAATGCCTCCACTTCTCCAACCGGTACCACCTCTCCTTCTCCGTCGGGCTCGCCGAGGCGATGCAGGCGGGCTGGATCGAGCCCATGAAGAAGGGCTCCGCACCGGTGCCCATGGACGAAAAACTGAGGCAGTGGGAGCAGGACAACCACATCGCTTCTGCCGGAAGTTATTCCGTCCACAGGGCTCTCGCGCATTACTACCTGGGAGAGTACGAAGAGGCCGGACAATACCTCGCCGGTGTCCGGAAGTATCTGTCGGGCCTGACCGACAACGTGCTGAAGAGGGAGTGGTACGTCTTTCTGGTGCTCAACGCCCTGAAACTGCACGAGATGGGGCTCGGATTTGAGCGTGAAGACGACTTGCTCGCGGAGATCCGGCCGATCATCGCGAACATTGAGACCTGGGCGAGTCTCGGGCCTCTGCTGAAACCCTATCTTGCCTTTGTGTATGCCGAACTCGCGAGAGTCACCGGCGATTACCGGGAGGCGAGAAGCCTTTACCTCGATGCGATAGACGCCGCACACAGAGAGAACTACACGTTCCTCGCAGGGCACCTCAACGAATGCCTCGGGGAACTTCTCCAGCAGGCCGGAGGGTGCTCCGGAAGGGCATTTATCACCGAGGCAGGGCGTCTGTACAGGAAATGCCGTGCAGAGCGAAAAGCGGTCAATCTTGTCGAACGCTATCCCGAATACTTTGAGGACGAGGTCGCTTCGTACCCGCACCTCGATCCGGAGCATTCCGCCCGCATTCTTCCCGATCTCGACGTCGAATATCTCATGAAGTCTTCGCTCGCCATCTCTGCCGAGATCGAGCAGGAAGCCCTGCTCGAGAAGATCATGAACGTGGTTATCGAGAGTTCGGGGGCGGAGGCAGGGTATCTCCTGATGGAAGAGAACGGCAACCTGTTCATCCGCGCAGAAAGCCATGTCACCGACAGGGAAGCGGTAAAGACCTCCAATAAAAGACTGGAGGAGTCGTCCGGGATCTGCAAGGCGATCGTCCGCTACGTGTACCGGACCGGGGAGACGCTGATCCTGAAGAACGCCGGGAAGGAAGGGCCGTTCATCGACAACCCGGAGGTCCAGGAGATGCACCTCCGCTCGGTGCTCTGTCTCCCGGTGATCAAGCAGTCGAAGATGATCGGGGTGCTGTACCTGGAAAACCGCCTGTCGGAGGGGGTGTTCACACCAGGAAAGACGGATATGGTGGAACTGCTGGTCTCGCAGGCGGCCATCTCTCTTGAGAACGCCACGCTCTTTGCCGAGCGCAGGCAGGCCGAGGAGGCCTTCCGGGAGACGAGCGATTACCTGGAGAGCCTGATAGACCATGCCAACGCACCCATCGTCGTCTGGGATACGTCGAGGCAGATCACCCGGTTCAACCACGCCTTCGAACGGTTGACGGGCTATGCGGCTCGCGACGTGCTGGGGAGATCCCTCGAACTCCTCTTCCCTGAGGAAGGAAAGCAGAGATCCCTTGCCCACATCAACCGGACTTCATCTGGAGATTACTGGAACGCCGTGGAGATCCCTATCCGGAGGAAGGATGGGTCGGCACGCACGGTCCTGTGGAATTCGGCCAATATCCACGACGAGGACAGGATCACGGTCATTGCCACCATCGCCCAGGGACAGGACATCACCGACAGAAAGCTCGCCGAAGGAGAACTGAAAAAGTATGCCGAAGATCTCAAGCGGAGCAATCAGGACCTGGAGTGGTTCGCCTATATCTCCTCTCACGACCTCCAGGAGCCCCTCCGGGCGATCTCCGGCTTTGCGGAGCTGCTCGAGAGACGGTATAAAGGTCAGATCGATGAACGAGCGGATAAATACATCCATTTCATCGTCGACGGCACCAGGCAGATGCAGCAGATCATCCAGGATCTCCTCGCGTACTCCCGGGTACAGACCAAAGCCCATGAATTCGACCTCATCGACACGAACCGATCGCTCGACCAGGCGCTCCTGAATCTGCACGCGTCGATCAGGGATACACACGCCGTCGTCACGAAGGACCCGCTCCCGGAGGTCCTTGCCGACAACATCCAGATCACCCAGGTCTTCCAGAACCTCATAGGCAACGCATTGAAGTTCCATAAGCCGGAGACGGTCCCGGAGATCCACATCTCCGCTTCCCGGGATGGAGATGCCTGGGTATTCTCGGTGACGGACAACGGGATCGGTATCGATCCTGCGCACATCGACCGCATCTTCAGGCTCTTCCAGCGCCTGCATGCGAAAGGCGAGTACGATGGTACGGGCATCGGCCTTACCATCTGCAAGAGGATCGTCGAACGACACGGCGGCGAGATCACCGTCCGGTCAGAGCCCGGGGTGGGATCGACGTTCTCCTTCTCCATCCCGTCTCATTCGGAGGTTACACCATGAACAAGCCCGACAAGAACCAGGAAACCCCAAAAGTGGTTGAAATACTGCTCGTTGAAGACAGCCCCGCCGACATTGCCCTCACGCAGGAAGCGCTGCTGGACAGCAAGCTCACGAACAACCTGCACGTGGTCACGGACGGGGACGAGGCCATGGCGTTCTTGCAGAAACACGGCAGGTACGCGGCCGCACCGAAACCCGATCTCATCCTCCTCGACCTGAACCTGCCCAAGAAAAGCGGGCGTGAGGTCCTCGCGGAGATCAAAGCGAACGAGAGATTGAGTTCCATACCGGTCGTGGTCATGACCATTTCGCAGGACGAGCGGGATATCTGCGAATCGTATCGGCTCCATGCAAACTGCTACATCCGAAAACCGTTGAAGTTCGAGGAGTTCATCAAGATCGTCCAGTCGATAGAAGCGTTCTGGTTCTCGATCGTGACGCTGCCGCCCCGGTGTGGAGAGTGAACATGAGGGTCCTGGTGGTCGAGGATAGCCCAGCAGATCTGGAATTGATACGGGAACTGCTCGCGGATTCCCCGGGGCTTGATCTCGGGATCGAATCTGCACAATATCTCTCGTCCGCGCTCTCCATCCTGCACGAGGGAGAGATCGATCTCATCCTCCTCGACCTCCATCTCCCGGACAGCCAGGGTATCGGAACGGTCGGGACCGTGATGGGACACGCTCCGGGCATCCCCATCGTGGTCCTGACCGGGCTTGACGACGAAGCGACGGGTCTTGCGGCACTCCAGAAAGGAGCGCAGGACTATCTCGTGAAGGGGCGGCTGACGGGTCCGTCGCTCGTGCGGTCGATACGCTACGCGCAGGAGCGAAACCGCATCGAACAGGAGCTGACCCGCAAGAACAGGGAGCTCAACGATGCCTACGAAGACCTGACGGCAACAGAAGAGGAGCTGAGACAGAACCTGGACGAACTGGGCAGGAGCGAACATTCGCTGCGCGAAACGACCCAGTACCTCGAAAGCCTGATCGCGTATGCGAACGCCCCCATCATCGTCTGGGACGCAGGCCTCAGGATCACCCGGTTCAACAACGCCTTCGAGCGGCTGACAGGGCGGGCCGCGGGCGAGGTCATCGGTCGGTCCCCGGCAGTCCTCTTCCCCGAAGCCCGGCGGGAAGAACTGATGGACCTCATCCGGAAGACGACCGCCGGGGAACGGTGGGAGACCGTCGAGATCCCCATACTCACGGCGGACGGCAGGATCAGGACCGTCCTGTGGAACTCCGCCGCCGTGTACGGGGACGATCGGGTAACGGTCTCGTCGGTCATAGCCCAGGGCCAGGACATCACCGACCGGAAGCACGCCGAAGAGGCGCTGCAGAGAGCGCACGACGAACTGGAGATGCGTGTTCTTGAACGCACCCAGAAGCTCCGGGAAGCCAACGAGGCCCTGCAGGCCGAGGTCACCGAGCGTGCTCGGGCGGAAGAGGCGGTGAAGACAGAGCGGCAACGCCTTTACGACGTGCTGGAGACGCTGCCGGCGTACGTTGTACTGCTCTCGCCGGACTATCACGTACCTTTCGCGAACCGTTTCTTCCGGGAGCGGTTCGGCGAGTCCGGCGGCCGGCGCTGTTTCGAGTACCTCTTCGGACTCACGGAGCCCTGCGAGAACTGCGAGTCCTACCGCGTCATGAAGACGAAGGCGCCCCACCACTGGGAGTGGACCGGCCCGGACAACCGCGATTACGATATCTTCGACTTCCCCTTCACCGACGTGGATGGTTCATCCCACATTCTGGAGGTGGGTATCGACATCACCAAGCGCAAGCGGGCCGAGGAAGCGTTGCAGAAGTTAAACGAAACGCTTGAGGAGCACGTAATCGAACGCATGGACGAACTCGCGAAGGCCAATGCCGTCCTTAACGCCATCACCGAGAACACGCCGGCACCTATCTACGCTGTAGACCGCCAGAGCCGTTTTGTGATGTGCAACCCTGCCGTGCTCCGGATGTTCAGCAGACCGGCATCCGAGGTGCTCGGCAGATCGGCGATCGACCTCTTCGGGACCGAGGGCGGCGGGTCCGTCGTGGCCAACGAGCAGCGTGTGATGGAGACCGGGACCACCGAGACCTTCGAGGAAGCGGTCGGTGACAGGATCTTCTACTTCACAAAGACAGCCATGCGGGACGCGCAGGGAGACGTCACCGGCGTCATCGCCGTGGGAACAGAGATTACGGAGCTGAAGCGGGCGGAAGCGCAGAGGCAGAAGCTCCTGGAACGGCTGCAGCAGTTCGCCGAAGAGATGGAGGTCCAGAACGAAGAACTGCAGTGCACCACCGAGCAGCTCCAGCAGAAAGGGGATGAACTGACGCGTCTCAACCGGATCCTCCAGGAGAGCGAGGTGCATTTCCGTTCTCTCATCGAGAATGCGTCCGACATCGTCATCCTTCTCGATATGAAAGGGTACATCACCTACGCGAGTCCTTCCGTGAAGCGGATCGGGGGCTACAACCCCGATAACCTCATCGGCATGAACGTACTCGACATTGTACATCCCGATGACACACTGAAGGTAGCGGAAGCGATGAGGACCGGGGCGGCCCGGCCCTCGGCGAGACCCACCTTCGAGGTCAGGATCCGGGATTCTGCCGGACAATGGCTGTTCTTCGATGTTACAGGTGCGAACCTGCTCAGGGAGGGGAGCGGCCGGGGTTTCATCGTGAACGCACGCGATGTCACCGATAGAAAGCAGGCCGAGGAGGAGCGCAACAGGCTGATCGCCAATCTCGAGGAGGCGCACCGGGAGGCGAACCTCTACCTGGACATCATCACTCACGATATCAGGAACGCGAACAACGTCTCCGGCATCTACGCCGACCTCATGCTCGACCTGCTCGAGGGCACCGAGAAGACCTACGCTCAAAAACTCCACGACAGCATCGCGCGGAGTACCGAGATCCTCATGAACGTGGCGACGATCCGGCGAATTCATGCCGAATCATCGGAATTCTGGCCGGTGGACCTCAATGAGGTCATCAGGGAGGAGATCGAAAATTTCCGCGGAGCATCGATACGGCAGGAGATCCCGTCGCTCGATGTCCTGGCGGACAACCTCCTGCCGACGGTCTTTACGAACCTCATCGGCAACAGCGTCAAGTTCGGCGGCCCGGACGTGGAGATCGTCATCCGGGCGGAGGAGCGGGACGACGAGGTGCTGATCTCGGTGGAAGACGACGGACCCGGTGTGCCCGACGACGTGAAGGAGAAGCTCTTCCAACGGTTCGAGCGGGGGAAAGCCCGGGGGAAAGGCGACGGGCTCGGCCTCTTCATCTGCAGGACGCTCACCGAGCGCTACGGAGGACGGATCTGGATCGAGGACCGACTCCGGGGATGCCCGGATGAGGGGGCGGCATTCAGGTTCACGCTCAAACGGGCGGAGCAGGATCAGGACCTCCGGGAATAACCACGGAGGTCTTCGCCTCCCCGGAATAGACCGGTCCCAGCCCGGCATACCAATCCTCACCCGCGCCGGTGCGTTCCGCTCTCCAGAAAAAGATAATCACCTGCGACAGTGATATCCGGTGCATGAACAGGGCCGCCTTCGGCGTCTTTGCCCTCATGCTGCTTGCAGGAGCGTTCGTGACCGGAGTAATCGCAATAGGCCTCTCATCCCCCCTGTACGCCGCAACGTACCTCGCCGTCGCCGCCCTTCTGTCCGGGGCGGTCATCGCAATCTTCTTCACGAAATGCCCGATGCGGGGGAAGGGGTGCGTCCACTTCCTTCCCGGCAGGATCGCCGCCCTCCTTCCGGCCCGGCAGGAGAAGTATACGGCCGTTGATATCGCCGCAGTCTCGGCTGGGATCCTCCTTATCGTTGCAGTTCCCCAGTACTGGCTGTTCTCGCAGGTTCGACTCTTTGCACTCTTCTGGGTGCTCGGCGGCACCGGTCTCTTCCTGATCAATCGCCGCGTCTGCCCGGGATGCGGCAACGCCTGCTGCCCGGTGCGGCCGAAGGGATGAGACCCGGAAAACGACGGATTTGCGCCCCATACGGCTGCACACCTCCGTACTCACGAGTGTCCAGGCAGAACGGGGCACCTTGCAGCCTCCCGGACGGGAGAGGAATGTCCCGGCACCATCCGGGAATCGGGGATGCCCGGCGCACTCGTTCGGGCGTACCCGTTCGCACACGCCCGTTCGGGCACATCCGTTCCAAAAAATCTTAACCCCAATAGCGAGCAGATTCAATATGCATCAATCGGACGGCACCGCCTCACAGCACCGGTATACGCTGCTCATGGTCTCGATTGCTCTAGCAATGTTCATGACGTCGCTTGACGGGACGATCGTGAACATCGCCCTCCCGACGATATCGACGATCTTCGACCTCCCCTCGACAACAGTCAGCTGGGTTGCAACGGCATACCTGCTGGTGCTGACGGGCTCTATCCTCGTCTTCGGCAAGGTGGCGGACAGGATCGGTTTCAAGACAGTATTTCTCGCCGGATTCGGTGTCTTCACGGCAGGCTCGTTCTTCTGCGGTTTCTTCCCGGAGGCCTTTGACTCGTTTGGGATGCTGATCGCTTCGAGGGTGCTCCAGGCGATCGGCGGAGCGATGATCGCCGCTATCGCCCCGGCCCTGGTCGCGGCGTTCCTCCCGATGAAGATGAAAGGAAAGGCGATGGGAGTCGTGACGACGTTTGCAGCGTTCGGGACAGCGGCCGGCCCGATCCTCGGGGGCATCCTGACGCAGTACCTCTCCTGGAACTGGATCTTTTACATCAACATCCCGGTGGGCATCGCGGCCATCCTGCTCGGCTCATACGCGATACCGGCAGGCCGGACAGCAGCCGGCACGCCCTCGCCGTTCGACCGGCTCGGCGCGGTCCTGATCTTCGTCGGGCTCGGATCCCTCATCTACGCCGTCAGCGAAGGCTCCGCGCTCGGCTGGACCGACCCGACGATTCTTGCGGCACTCGCGGCTGCAGGCGTCGCACTCGGGTACCTCGTCCTCCACGAGCAGAAGACGGCCGACCCGCTGCTCGACTTCCGGCTCTTTGCGAACAGGAACTTCCTCTACGTCAACCTCATGCTCGCTCTCTCCTACTTCCTCTTCGGCGGCGTCAACTACCTCCTCCCGTTCTTCCTCGAACTGGTGAAAGGCTTTGACCCGTCGACCTCCGGGCTCGTCCTCACCGCGCTGTCGTTCGCCATGATGGCGAGCGGCTTCCTTTCGGGCATGCTGATAAACAGCATCGGGAACCGGAGACTCTGTATCGCCGGCGCGCTCGCCGTCTCCGCCGGGTACCTGATGTTCCACCTCTTCTCAGCAGAGAGCACGATACACTACATCATCGCCACGCTTGCCGCCGTGGGGTTCGGTCTCGGCCTCATGCTCTCGCCCGGCACGAACATGGTGATGAACATGGCCCCCCGCGACAGGAACGGCATGGTCTCAAGCCTCATCTCCGTGGAGCGCTCCGGGCCGATAACCCTCGGCATCTCCTTCATCAGCATGCTCTTCGTCCAGGCGATGCTCACGGTCGCGTCGCACCGCCACGTCACGACGTCTTCTCCGGCGGAGATCAGGATAGACGTGCTTGCAACCGGTTTCGACATGATCTTCGTTGCCGTCTTCGCCGTCTCGCTCGCCGTCGTCGCCCTCGCCTTCCTAAGCAGGGACGAGGTTCACGCCGACAACCTCGAAGAGGATGCCTTCGAGGCTGCGGCCGTCGGGGTGTGACCCTTCACGGCTTATATCAGGAACCGGAGCGCATCCGGGCGCCACCAGAAGAGAGGGGCGGGGGGATTCGCCTCCCCGCCGTTTTTTCGCGGACGCATCAGAGAAGTACGTCGTACTCCGATGTAGCCGGGCACCTGTTCCCGTCGTCGAGCGTTACGACCAGCGTGACCATGTAGGTCCCTTCCGCCGCGTAATCATGGGTGACGTCCTGGCCGCTGCCGGTCGTTCCGTCACCGAAGTCCCACGTCCAGTCGGTCACGGAGCAGTCGCCCTCAATATCGACGTCGCCGTGGAACGAGTTCCCGCTTGTCGTGATGCTTGCCGAGCAAGATCAGGGCGAGGGCGTCGGTGTCGGTGTCGGTGTCGGTGTCGGTGTCGGTGTCGGTGTCGGTGTCGGTGTCGGTGTCGG
>JAENZF010000032.1:15962-16646 GCA_016841385.1 Methanobacteriota archaeon
GTGTCGGTGTCGGTGTCGGTGTCGGTGTCGGTGTCGGTGTCGGTGTCGGTGTCGGAGCAGCAGCAACCACCGTGACATCCGTCGTTGCCTGGCAGGTGGTGCCGTCGTCGAGCGTTGCGACCAGCGTGACCGTGTAGTTTCCTGCCGCCGCGTAGGCGTGGCTGGCGGTCTCGCCCTCACCGGTCGCTCCGTCGCCGAAGTTCCAGGACCACATCTGGACGTTGCAGTCCCCGTCGACCGTAGCCGAACCGGTAAAGGCAACCGGCTGCTCAGGGTCGGCCTGGTCGCGGTCTTTCGCGATGCTTGCCGTGCAGGAGCAGTTCTCGGGTGGAGACGGCGAAATGGTGACGTCCCTCGATGCATTGCACGCCCCACCGTCGTCAAGGGTCACGTTCAGCCTGACCGTGTAGGTTCCTTCCGCTGCGTAGGCGTGGCTGGCGGTCTCGCCTTCACCGGTCGCTCCGTCACCGAAGTCCCATGCCCGGGCCTGGACAGCGCAGTCACCGGAGACCGTGGTCTGGTCGGTGAAGTCGACCGTGTCGTTGACGCCGGAGCTCTGCGGGCTCCAGGTGAAATCAGCCGTGCAGGAGCAGTTGTCCGGGGGAGGCGGAGAGACAGTGACATTTTCGGATGCATTGCATGCCGTGCCGTCATCGAGGGTCACGTTCAGCCTGACCGTGTAGG
>JAENZF010000033.1 GCA_016841385.1 Methanobacteriota archaeon
CCGGCCGTGACGGTCTCCCTTGCCGACCCGGGCGACCGCGCCCGTGCGTGCGAGACCGCCGGGGGACTGCCGTTCGTTGTGGGGTGCGACGTGGACGGCGACGCTCTTCTCTGTACGCTCTCCGACCCGGGCGCGACACCGGACCTCGTCGCGGCCCTCGTCGGTGCCGGGTTCCGCATCGAGGAGGTCCGCCGGTCTTCCCGGTCGCTTGAGGAGATCTACCTCGAACATGTCGGCCGGGCGGAGGGCGGAGCATGAGCACGCTCGGCGTCATCGCCGGCCGCGAGATGCGGCTCGCCCTCCGGAACCGGGGTGTCCTCATCTCGGCGCTCATCTTTGCCGTATGGTTCCCGGTCATGTCGGCCCTCGGGATCGCTGCGGGCGCCGGTGAAGACGCTGCGGCCGTTGCCGGCGCCATCGCCGCGATCACCCTCCCCGTCGGGGTCTTTATGGGTTACCTCTTCTGCGCCGACGCCTTCCTCCGGGAGAAGCGGGACGGCACCATCGAGACGCTCCACTGCACCCCGGTCTACCTCCGCCGCCTCTGGGAGGGGAAGGCGGCAGGGGTGGCCGTCCCGGCCTACCTGACGACCCTCCTCTCGGCCGCGGTGACCGTCGCGGCGGTCTCCACCCTCTCCGGCGCTCCCGTAGCCACCGAACCCCTGCTCCTCCTCCACCTCGCGGTCGTCGTCCCGGTCTGGATCGTCGCCGCGGCCGGGCTTATCGGCGCGGCCCAGCTCGCGCTCGGGATGCGGGAGAACCAGATCCTCGGGTTCGTCTTCATATTCGGGTTCATCTTCCTGATCGCCGGGCTCCAGGGAATCGTATCGGGCGGGCCGGGCATCTCGGCGACGACGGAGGCGGTCCTCGCGGCAGTCGGGATCGCGCTCCTCGCCCTTGCCCGCGTCATCGCCGGGAAGGTGACGAAGGAGCGGATCATCCGGACGATCCCGTGAGTTATGGGACGGGACCGGGGTTGGGGTTCTCCCGGGGAGGAAGGCAAAACGGCGATCGCCGGATGTGGCGATATCCTGCGTCGCACCTGGACGAAGGGCGTCCCAAATCGGGGATCTGGAGGATACGGCCGGTACCGGATCTCCCCACCGGCATCCCATGCCTGTCACCGACAAAAGCATGATATACCGGTGCGGCAAGGATGCACGCACTATGCAGGAGGAGCACGATCTCCCGACCCGTATCCTTCGTGCTCTCCGGTTCCGGCCGAAGGGCATGACCATCACCGAGGTGGCAAAGCAACTCGGCGTCACGCGGAATTCGGTCTCGAAGCACCTCGAGATCCTGCAGATCGCCGGCAAAGTCGAGGTGCGGAACATCGGCAACGCGAAACTCTTCTCGCTTGCCCAGCGTGTCCCGATCTCCGCCTTCCTCTGTTTCACGAAGAACCTGATCCTCATCCTTGACGCCGATCAGCGGATCGTCCAGGTCAACGACCAGTGCCTCCGGCACCTCCGGCGGTCAAAGGACGAGTTGATCGGCCGGACGGTTCGCGAGACCGCCCTTCCCGTCGTCTCCACCCCCGAAGCCCTCGCGGTGATCGAGGGGCTTGAACGGGAGCAGGTGATCGCCGACGTCCGCTATGCGCGGGAGAACGACGAGTTCTTCTACCAGATGCAGGCGATCCCGACGACGTTCGAGGACGGCGAGAAGGGCTGCACCCTCGTCCTCGAGGACATCACCGAGCGGAAGCGCTATGTCCGAAACATGGAATGCCTCGCCCGAACCGGCAGAGACCTCAGAGATATGGATGAGACCGATGACATCTTCCAGTACGTTGCGCGGGAGTTATACTCTCTTGCTCCGGGATTTCTGATCTGGGTCGGCATTATCGATGAGACGGACCAGATGCTCGTTCTTAGAAGCGTCGTCGGAAACCCTATCGCCATCGCGACTACGGAGCAGCTTATAGGAATGAAGATGGAAGGGATGGCGTTTCCCATCGATAAGGCTGAAACAGCGGAACTCATCCGTCACCTGAAACTTGTCAAGACCCCTTCACTCTACAGGCTCATGCACATGGAGGTCCCCGAAGACGTCTGCCGGCAGATAGAGGAGGCAGCAGGGAGCATCGACACCTACCTGATGGGGCTCGTCTCCAGGGGGAGAATTGTGGGGGATGTCGGGATAAGTGTTCAGGGCGGTTCCGAGTTGCCCAATAGGGAGCTCATAGAGGCATTTATCCGGCAGGCTGCGATCGCAATCGATAGGAAGATCGCCGACGACGGCCTCAGGCAGAGCCTTGCGCGCGAACAGGAGCAGGTCCGGAACCTGTTGTTCCTCTCCCGGACTGCGATAGACTTCATCGAGATGGACGACTCCGCCGACATCTATCGCTACATCGGAGACCGCCTCCACGATCTTATCCCCGACAGCATCGTCCTGGTCAATTCCCTGGACGCAGAGCGCCGGGAGATAACGCTCCGGGCGGTCGTGGGGGATGAGGCCCGGATCGGCCGGCTATGGGACGTTCTCGGCATTAACCTCCTCGGCATGCCGTTCGCCGTCGATGAGGTGCTTCAGTCCGGGTTTGACCTCTCCGTGGACAGGGTCCCTGAAAGCCCTTCCCTCTACCATACCTTCTTTCACCGGATCCCGGAAGAGCGCTGCATGCAGGCCGAGGCAGAACTCGGGCTCGGCAGGGGGTTTTGCAGGGGTTTCTCCTGCAGGGAGGGAATAGCAGGGAGCGTAACGATCAAGCTCGTCCGACCGGGTGATGTCTCGAACCGGGAAGTCATCGAGGCGTTCGCCAATCAAGCCTCTGTCGCCCTGCTGCGCCGTCATACGAGAGGAAGCCTCCGCCGGAGCGAACGGCGGTTCCGGGACGTCATCGACCTCTCGCCCTTTGCCGCCGCGATCATCGATTCCGACGGTCGCTACACCTTCCTCAACCAGGCGTTCACGGAGATGTTCGGGTATACGCTTGCCGATATCCCCACCGGGAGAGACTGGTTCCGGCTGGCGTTCCCCGACCCTGCACGCCGCCGCCAGGCGATCGCCGCCTGGAAGTCGGACCGGGAGGAGGCCGGCAGGAGCCGAACCCGCCCGCGGACGTTCCCGGTGCGATGCAAGCACGGGGAGGAGAAGGCGATCCTCTTTTTGCCGGTCGAACTCTGCGACGGGACGCAGTATGTCACCTACGAGGACGTCACCGAGGAGCGCCGGGTATACCGGACGCTGGTAGGTGAGATCGCAGGGCTGCGACGAAAGTAGGTCGATACCCGGCGTCCCACGGATCGAAAAAAGTATTGTCGGTCTCTCAACAAACCCGGGCTACCTACAGCGTCTCCTCGCCGTAGAGGTACGGCCTGAGGGGTTTCGGGATCATGACCGAGCCGTCCTCGTTCTGATAGTTCTCGAGGATCGCCCGGATAGCGCGGGACGTCGCGATCGCGGTGCTGTTCAAGGTATGCACGTAGCGCTTCGAGGTGAATTCAACGGGGTCGCGCACCTTGATGTTCAGCCTGACCGCCTGGTATGCCGTGCAGTTCGAGCACGACACCGCTTCGCGGTAGCGCTCCTCGCGCGGCATCCAGACCTCGAGGTCGTACTTCTTTGCGGCGACGGTCCCGATATCCCCCGTGCAGATCGAGACGACCCGGTAGGGGAGGCCGAGCTGCTGGAAGACCTCCTCGGCGTTTGCCATCAGTTCTTCATGGAGGTCCCAGGACTGCTCCGGCGTGGCATAGACGAACTGCTCCACCTTGTGGAACTGGTGGACGCGGAAGAGCCCCTTCGTATCGATCCCGTGCGCCCCGATCTCGCGCCGGAAGCACGGGCTCACCCCGGCAAGCCTGAGCGGCAGGTCCTTCTCCTCGAAGATCTCGTCGCTGTACATCGCAGCCATCGGGTGTTCGCTCGTCGCGATCAGGAACTCGTCCGCGTCGTCGATCTTGTACATGACGTTCTCGAAGTCGGCAAGGTCGGTCACGCCCTCGTATGCGGCCCGGTTCAGCATGTACGGGGGGATCACCGGGGTATACCCGCGCTTGACAAGGAGATCCATCGCAAACCGCTGGAGCGCCATGTCGAGCAGGGCAAGCCTGCCCTTCAGGAAGTAAAACCCGGACCCGGATATCTTCGCGGCGCGCTCGAAGTCCGCCCAGCCCTGCTCGACGGCGAGTGCGCCGTGGTTCTTCAGGTCGAACGCAGGGATCTCCGGTTTGCCCCACCGCCGGATCTCGACGTTCTCGGTATCGTCCTTGCCGATGGGCACGCTCTCGTGCAGGATGTTCGGGAGCCGCATCAGGCGGTACTTCACTGCTTCGGTGAGTTTATCGTACTCCGTCTCCGCCTCATTGACCCGCGCGGGAAGGTCTGCCGCCTCAGAGAGGAGCCCGGCGATATCTTCTCCTGCCTTCCTCGCCTGGCTGATCTCGCGGGATATGACGTTTTTCCGGTTGCGCAGGCTCCCGATCTCCACGGTGAGTTCCCGTGCCCTCCGGTCCATCTCCAGCACCTCGTCGACCCAGGCTAGTTTCTCGGTATCTCCTCTCTTCGTGAGGTCTGCCCTGACGATATCGGGGTGTGCACGAACGAACTTCAACTCAAGCATACTGTCTCTCTGTACGTACTTCGCCATGACGGTATATGGTCATGTTGCCCTTCTGCAGAGTTGAGTCCAGGTGACTCCCGGGGCAGAGCGTCCAGACCATGTCCTCTTGCCCCGGCTAAAACCTACTCTTATAATTCCCGGCGAACCAACCCATGTAGCATGGAAAAGAACCAGAAGATCGTTCTGGTGATGGGCGGCCTCATTACGCTCGGGCTACTCTTCATCAACATCTTCTTCGCCCTCATCGCGCTGGTCATCGTGCTCGTCCTCCTGATGAGCTTCCGTATCATGGGAGATTCCGGCAACTACCCGCTCGTCGCTGTGGAGCTCTCGGAAGATGCGCGGGAGATTATAGTCACCAATACGGGCACCGCGAGGGCGCAGAACATCCACGTCGCTCTCGTCCCGCTCGACATCGATTTCGAGATCGCCTCGCTCGACCCTGACGAGGAATCAGGATTTGGCCTCGCTTCGATGCTCGTGGAGGCAAAAGCGGTCGTCACGTATGAAAATGACGAAGGCCAGCAGTTTACGCGCTCATATCCGCTCACGGCGCTCGGGGCCGGGCGTGACCTCCTGGAACCGGTGTTCCCGATCTTCGGGCGTCGGTGAGAGGAGACGGCGCTCCGGCCCCTCCCCGCCAGGTTTTTGGGACGATCCCATCAGTATCCGGGAATAGCAAAAAATGTTTTATGAACCGAGGTACTCGAGCGTCTGTGCGAGCGCGGCCGTCAGTTCCTCGTCTTTCTCCGCGTACTCGTAGAGCGCCCGGTAGAGCATGAAGACGAGTTCGTAGCCGTAGACGTCGAACGCCTCTTCCGGCGTCAGGGGGGCGAGATACGAATCGGTCCTGATCTCGGTGGTGGTGTACATCAACTCGTGGAAAGCCCCGTCTTCGTCGAGAACGCATATCTGGGCATCGACGGGCTTGCTCGGGTCGTCCGGGCGGTACGGGAGCGGCTCGCCCTTCCCGAGGACGATCATCTTCTTATCGTAGAACTCCTGGTCGTAGAGCTCCCCCGATGCCTCCCTCCTCGCGCGCCGGAGCATCTCCAGGCCGATCTGCTTCACGACCGGCGCCGTATCGGCGGCCATCCGCGCAAGGAGGGCTCCTACGCTACCCCGGAGTTCCGAGGCCGACTCTTCCTTCTTCGCCTGCAGGTCCTCGAGGGTCTCGAGGAGCCGGGCGTATCCCTCTTCGATGATCGGATCCATTGCTTACTCACCTCTTGCATACGCCGGCATAAGCACACCGGTTTGTCCCGCTAGTCGCCCTGCCGAAGGCGTTCGACCCCGAGAGCGCCCGCATACGCGAGCGTGCTCACGAGAATGATCGTCGCCCCTGAGGGGACGTTCAAAAGGTAGGATAGCCATATTCCGGTCACGGAGAAGACGATGCCAAGAGCGACGGCAAGAAGCATCATGCTCCAGATCCGGGTGGTGAAGAGGCGGCTGATCGCCGCCGGGAGCGTGAGGAGGGCGATCACGAGGATGATCCCCACCACCTGGATCAGCATCACCACCGTGAGTGCAATCAGCACCAGGAGGAGGAGCGAGAGCCGTTCGACCGGGAGGTTCATGACCGTCGCGTAATCCGGGTCGAAGGTGATCGCCTGGAACTCCCGGTAGAGGTAGGCTACGACGGCGACGATGATGACAATGAGGATCGCCATCAGCAGGATATCGTCCCGCGGCACGAGGAGGATATTCCCGAAGAGGTAGGAGAAGAGGTCGGGGGCGAATCCCGGTGTTAAGTAGACGAAGAGGATGCCGAGCGCCATTCCGGCCGCCCAGACCGCGCCGATGAGCGTATCCATCTGCTGCCTGGCCCGGAGCTGGAGCGTGCCCATCCCGAGCGCTGTCGCCACGGTGAACCCGGTGGCGCCGATGAGCGGGTCTATCCCGAGGAAGTAGCCAAGGCCTATCCCGCCGAAGGCTGCGTGGGAGATGCCGCCGCTGACCGAGACCATCCGCCGCACCACGACGTAGGTGCCGATGACGCCGCAGGCGACGCTCGCGAGCGCTCCGGCGACGAGCGCGTTCCTGAAGAACTCAAATTCGAGGACCTCGAACATGCTCACTCCTCCTTTGAGTGTTCCGAAAAGACGCGGTGGGGAACGCCGTGGGCTATCAGGTCCACCGGACAGTGGTATGCGTCCTCGAGCATATCCGGCGTGATCTCGTTCGTGTCGTGCGTATAGAGGCGCCGGTTTAAGCAGGCGACCCGGGTCACGTGCTCCGGGATCACCCCGATGTCGTGGGTCACGAGGACGATCGCCATCCGTTCGCGGAGCCGGTCCAGGATCCCGTAGAACTGCGCCTCTGTCGGGGCGTCCACGTAGACCGTCGGTTCGTCGAGGAGCAGCACCTTCGGGTCGCCGACGAGCGCCCGGGCGATGATCACCCGCTGCTGCTCCCCGCCCGAGAGGTCCCGGATCTGCCGGTCGGCGAGATCGGCGATGCGCATCGTCTCGAGCGCCTCCTCCGTCCGGGCGCGATCTTCGGCATCGTAGCGCCGCGGGCGGCGGGTGATGTGGCCGAGGCGGCCGGAGAGGACCATCTCCCGCACGGTGATGGGGTACTCGAAGTCGAACGTCCGGAACTGGGGGACGTAGCCGAGGAACCTGCGCATCTCTGCCTCTGTGGTGCCGAGGATCCGGACCTCGCCGCGGCAGGGGGCGAGGAGGCCGAGGATCACCCGGAGGAGCGTCGTCTTCCCGCCGCCGTTCGGCCCGATGATAGCGTAGAACTCGTCAGGGTAGACGGCGAGGCTCACCCCCTCGAGCACGGTCTGGCCGTGCAGCCTGACCCAGACGTCGTCGACCTCGATCACGGGGGCGCTCATGGCCTGCTGCTCCCTGCGAATGCCGAAGCCACGTGCCGCATGTTCTCCAGGTAGTCCTTCGCGAGCGGGCTTACCAGCACCACGGTGCCGTCGATCTCGTCCGCGATCACCTCGGCGCTCCGGGTGGAGTGCTCGGGCGACGCGAATATCACCCGGATCTGCTCCTCCTTCGCCTGCGTGATGAGGTGCTCTATTCTCTGGGGGGAGGGCTCCTTTCCCTCGTCCTCGATCGGGACCTCGGCAAGACCGTAGTCCCGGGTCAGGTAGGCCCACGACGAGTGGTAGACCATGACTTTCGTCACTCCCGATTCGGCGAGCACCCCGGCGATCTCCGCATCAAGGGCATCGAGTTCCTCCTGGTATGCCCCGGCGTTCCGGTTGTAATCGTCGGCGTTTGCCGGGTCGACCTCTGCGAGGCCCTCGCGGATGTTCTCGACCATGATCTTCGCGTTCCGCGGAGAGACCCAGATGTGCGGGTCGGTCCCCGGGTGGCCGCCCTCCCCGGTCGAGATGAGGTCGACGCCGCGCGAGCAGTCGACGACCAGCATATCGGGGTTCAGGGCGGCGATCTTCTCCTTCCAGGCGAGTTCGAACTCTATCCCCGACCCCACCACGGCATACATATCCGCCTCCGAGACGTCGGCGAGGACTCCCGGCGGTGGTTCGTAGGTGTGCGGGTCGGCCCCGGGCGGCACCAGCAGGATCACCCGGACGTGTTCGCCCCCCACCCGCTCCACGAACTCCTGCTCGGGCGGTATGGTGACCGCGACGACGATCTTCCCATCCTCCTGCCGGTCGGTCCCGGTGCATCCCGCCGTGGCTGCTACCAGCAGGAGGACCCCGAATACGGCTGCAACGAGCGATAAGGAGGTGATATTGCCTTTATCCTGCGGTCCCACGGTTCTTCACTCCTGCTTTGGTACGAGTCTAAACTTTCCCTCATGCGGGATAAAAACGTTTGCCGTCACCTCTGGCGGTCGCCGGAGGGGCAGCAACAGCAGTCGTCGTGCTCGATCTCGCCGCAGCCGCTCATCATCGGATGTCCGAGCGACATACACATCCTGTTGGTGAGGTCCTTTGAGATGCACTGCTCGATCTTCTTCGCCTCCCTGCAGGCTTCGTCGGGCTCAAGGCCGTACCGGCTGAGCACCAGGGCGACGATCCGATGACGCCTGATCAGGAACCGGGCGTAGTCGGTGCCGAGAGTTGTGAGTTTCACCCCGTGGTAGGGCGTATGCTCGATGTATCCTGCCTTCGCCATCTCCGTGAGCGCCTTTGTCACCGTCGAGGGCGCGACCGAGAACTGGGCGGCAATCTCGGTCGTTTTCACGACATCGTCCTGAATATAGATGTATTTGAGGTATTCGGCCTTCCTCGAGGAGAGTTCGTGTCCGGTGAATCCCTGCATGGAAGAGGGTATGCTTTGCCGGAAGAAAAAGTTTCGTGGGGGGCTAAACCCCGTGCCCGGCATCGGAAGAGATCAGCTTGCCGATGACGTAGTGCCGCCGGTTCTCGGCGATCACCGCTCTCCCGGAGAACCCGAACGGCAGGTCCTCCCTCACGACGACGTTGAGGTAGCAGGGATTGCGGCAGACGGTCGAGGAGGGCGCGTTCTTCTCGGTCGCAACGACCGGTGTCTCCCTCCCGATCCAGCGCTCGTTGTAGCGGTCGTATATCCGGTTCGCCTCGGCAAGCAGCGCCCGGGACCGCTCCTTGCGTATCCGTTCGGGGAGGTCTTTTAAGGCAGCGGCGGGCGTGCCCGGCCGCCGGGAGTAGCGGGTGATGTTCACCTTCACAAACGCCGCCCTTCGCAGGAGTTCGATCGTCTGCCGGAACTCCTCGTCCGTCTCCCCGGGAAACCCGGTGATGAAGTCGGAGGAGATCATCATATCCGGGTAGCGTTCCCGGAACGCATCGACGATCTTCACGACGTCGGCCGCAGAGTAACCGCGCTGCATCCGTTCGAGGACGGTATCGGAACCCGACTGAACGGGGAGATGGAGGAACCGGAAGACCCTGTTGCTCTCGTAGGCATCGACGAGCGGCCCGAGGATCCTGAGCACCGAGGCCGGGTTCATCATCCCCAACCGGACGGCGAATCTCCCGGGGATATCGGCGATCTCCCGCAGGAGGTCGGGAAGCGACTCGCCCCGGTCGAGCCCCCAGGCAGCCACGTCCTGCCCGGTCAGCTGGATCTCGCAGGCGCCCGACGCGGCGAGGCGCCGGACGGCATCGAGGATCTCTTTAGCAGATGCGCTCTTGAGCCGCCCCCGAGCGAGCCGGGTGATGCAGTAACTGCAGCGGCCGACGCACCCGCTTGCCACCTGCACCACGCCGATCGATCCGGCTCCCGGGGTGCCGACGCCACCGGAGTGCTCGTGGATCTCTTCCGGGTGGATGATCTGCGCCGTGCAGACCTCCCGGATCAACTCCCCCTGGACGAGCGGCATGCACCCGGTCACGTAGAGGTCCCGGTCGGCGAAAGCTGTCAGGCGCCGGAGCATTTTCCGTTCGGTTGCTTCGATCACCGTGCAGGTGTTGATGATCACGGTCTCCGCCTCGTCCGGCCCGGTCAGCCTGCAGCCGAGACCTTCCAGGATCGCTTCCAGCCTCCGGGTGTCGGCGTGGTTATAGGTGCATCCGTAACTTTCGATGTAGATTCGTCTTCCCCGCAGATCTTCAAGAGTAATAGCAATCGACTCCCTGCGCGCGGTCGGCAGCCGGACCGATCCCGCGGGGGTGTGATCCCCCGTATCGTTCGGAGGATGTTTTACCATCTTCCGGCCGGTTTTGTGCCGAGCACAATACTTAACCGCTGATATTACAACCTCTTTATTTAATGATTAAAATAGGGTTGCTGGGATGCGGCAACGTCGGGCATATCATCGCCACACACGCCGAGAGCATCCAGGTTGTCGCCGTCTTCGATATCATCCCCGGTCGGGCTGAAGAACTGGCGGCGCTCTGCCATGCGCGGCCGTATACGGACTTTGAAGCCTTCATGCGGGATGACTTCTCGATCGTCGTGGAAGCCGCCTCGGTCGATGCCGTCAGGTTCTATGGCGAGGCGGTCCTCCGGTCGGGACGGGACATCATCGTCCTCTCAGGGGGAGCTCTCGCGGACGATGAGTTCCGCGAGCATCTCGTCGATGTCGCACGGGAGGCGGGAAAGAAGATCCGTATTCCGAGCGGCGCCATCATCGGGCTCGATAACCTCAAGATCGGCCAGATTTCACCACCTACGAAACTCCTCCTCCGGACGACAAAACCCCCCGCGTCGCTCGGGGTGACCGCCGCGGCCCCGACGGAGATATTTAAGGGGCTGGCGCACGACTGTATCAAGCAATACCCGAAAAATATCAATGTCGCAGTAGCGTTGGGACTCGCTGCCGGCAGGGACGCCGACGTGGAACTCTGGGTCGACCCTGCAGCGGAGAGGAACATTCACGAGATATTCGTCGAGGGCGACTTCGGGGACATCTACGTCCGGGTCAGGAACGTCCCGAGCCCCGATAACCCCTCGACGAGTTACATGGCGGCCCTCTCCATCCTGACGCTCTTAAAGAACCTCGAGAACCCTCTGGTGGTGGGTACGTAGCAATGGAAAAGGAGATTCGTGCGCTCAAAGCCAGAAAGAACGCAGTCGTCATGGCGCATAACTATCAGCCCATGGAGGTCCAGGCGCTTGCCGACGTGGTGGGCGACAGCCTCGAGCTCGCGGTGAAGGCGAAGGAGACCGGGGCGGACCTGATCGTCGTCTGCGGTGTCCGGTTCATGGCCGAGACGGCAAAGATCCTCAACCCCGAGCGGAAGGTGATCATCCCGGTAGAGGACGCGGGGTGCCCCCTCGCCGACTTCCTGACCCCGGACCTGATCCGGGAGGCACGCCAGCGGTATCCCGATGCGGCCGTGGTGGTCTACGTCAACAGCACGGCGGAGAGCAAGGCACTCGCCGACATCACCTGCACCTCTGCAAACGCGGTCAGGGTCGTCGCGTCGCTCCCAAACGATACGATCCTCTTCGGGCCGGATGCAAACCTTGCGGCATATGTCCAGCGGCAGCTCCCGGAGAAGACGATCATACCGATGCCGCCCGGCGGCCACTGCTACGTCCACGCCGGGTTTACCCTTGCCGACGTCGAAACGGCCCGGAAGAAGGGCAGCATGGTCGTCTGCCACCCGGAATGCCTGCCGGAAGTCCAGGAGCAGGCGGACCTGATCGCCTCCACGGGGGGCATGGTCCGGGACGCAGCCGGCGGGGACGAACCCTGGTCGGTCTTTACCGAGCGGGAGATGGCCTCCCGCCTCCGGGTGCTCTACCCGGGAAGAGTCTTTTACGAGAAGCCGGAGGCTGTCTGCGCGGATATGAAGAAGATATCCCCCGCCGACCTCCGGCGGGCGCTCGAGCGCGAGGAGCATGAGGTCGTCCTCTCCCCGGAGATCATGGACCGGGCACGGCGAGCCATCGAGCGGATGATCGCCGTCGGGGCGTGAGTGCGGATGATCCCGATCGAGGACCTGCTCCGGTTCGTCCGGGAGGATGCGCCGTGGGGGGACGTCACCTCTGAAGCGGTCGTTCCCGACGTCGTATGCCGGGCGGTGATCCGGGCGAAGGATTCGGGGATCATTGCGGGCCTCGCGGAGGCACGGGCGCTCTTCGAGCATTTCGGGGTCACGGTGCGCGAGCGTTCCGTTGACGGCAGGGCGGTTGCCCCGGGAGCGGCCCTCCTCGAACTCGACGGCCCTGCGAGAGCGATCCTCCTCGTGGAACGGACGGCGCTCAACATCATCGGGCGCATGAGTGGGATTGCGACCCGGACCCGGGAGGCGGTCGATGCGGTCCGAAAAGTCTCGCCTGCCGTGCGGATCGCCGCGACCCGGAAGACGGCCCCGGGGCTGCGGATGCTGGATAAGAAGGCGGTGGTGCTTGGCGGGGGCGACCCGCACCGCTACTCTCTCTCGGATATGGTCCTGATCAAGGATAACCACCTTGCGCTGGTGCCGCTCCCGGAGGCCGTCCGGAGGGCGAAGCAGCAGAGCCTCTACCGGACGGTCGAGGTGGAGGTCGAGACGGTTGAGGACGCAATCACGGCTGCCGAATCCGGAGCCGACATCATTCTGCTCGACAACATGGCGCCGGACGCAGTCCGGGAGACTGTCCGGGTGCTTAACGAGCAGGGCCTCCGGGACCATCTGACCCTCGAGGTCTCGGGAGGAGTTGGGGCCGGTGACCTTGCCGGGTACGCCGCGACCGGGATCGATATCATCAGCATGGGTGCGCTCACCCATACGGTCAGGAACTTCGACGTGAGTCTGGATGTCCTGAAGGGTGCGGGCACGTTCCGGGTTCCGTGACCGATGCCGGAGGCGCTCCGGCAAGGTCGTGGTTCATGAGATACTCCCTGACCGTCCTCGATCCCGTCCAGCCGGAGTCGAGCTGCCTGACGACCGCATCGATCTCCCTGACCTTTTGCCGGATCGCTTCCGACTGCTCGTTCTCGATCAGATCGGCCACCGCCATGAGCACCTGAAGGGGGTGGCGGATCCGGTGGGCAAGGGTCGCGAACTGCTCGATGTTCGTTTCAATCTGGCTGATAGCCCTCCTCATCTCTTCATCCGGGAGTGCCGTCTCCTCTCCCAGGGTGATCTGCCGCCATACCCCGTCCTGTCGGATGACGGCCAGCTGGTGCGTGGAGGCAACCTCCAGCAGTTCGCGTGCCCCGCAGGCACTGAGAGGGTAGGCACAGATGGCGGCGATCCGGCTGTTCCTGATAGTCCGGTTCACCATCGCCTCGTACTCCATGAAAACGTCCCATTCCGCTCCTATCAGCCAGGAGGCGTTGCCGGTGGCGAAGAGGCCTTCGTAACCTCTCTCCTGCGCCTCGAGTCCTTTCTGAACGCAGCCGTTCAATGCAGCGGAGCATGAGAAGCCGCCATCCCGGAGATACCAGTCGCGTGCGTCCAGGATCTCGATCTGTCCTCGCTTCAGGCGTCGGTCCAGGTCTTTGATGCTTCTTGCGAGCACCTTCCTCGCTACATCTGCCTGCAGGGGCTCTGCGGTGATCCATACGCAACAGGCATTCTGCTCCAGCCCTGACTGGAAGTAGGGCACCAGGGTGTCGATGAGGTCGTGCCGGCTCTGGTAGACGAGGCAGGCATGCGTGCCCCAGGGTGGCCTGGAGAGGGTCGTTGTTCCGTCCGTGAAGCAGTCACTGTCCGTCAATATGGCAACATTCCCGTGAGTATCAGGTTCCGTTCCTGGGTTCGGACCGCTCTGCACCCCGCCTGCCGGGGCGAGCACACCGTTGTTCCCGGGCATCCGCGATAGGGGGAGTGGAACGTCGGGATAAAAGAGGTTTCCGATCTTTGTGCGGTGCAGGAAACCTCCCCGCCCGGCCGGCGTTTACCCGGTGGCATATGGAAATCTCCCGGAATGTTCGGGTGAAAGAGTCTGTACGGGAGGAGGGTCAGGGTGCGGTCGGCGTATCCTCCATCGTGAGCTCGTCCAGGAACGGCATCACCCCTTTTACGTACGGCACGGATTTCCCTTCCTGTGTCGTGAGATCCCCGTAGGCGACGACCTCGACGACCAGCGGGAGCTCGTCCAGGCGCCGGGTGAAGAGGGGGTCCGACTCGGTGGCGAACCGGAGGAACGCATCCAGCCTGATGAACGGACGCTCCAGGTCCGGTACATCGCTGTACTCCTGCAGGTCTTCGCTGAGCGTGGAATCCCTGGCCAGGTCTTCCTCGAAGTAGAGGTAGATGTGGAAGTTGTGGCGCTTACCTATCGTATCGAACTCCCTGATATCGATCTTCGCTCCAGGGACGATGCCGAGACGTTCCAGGTCCGGCGGGAACGCCGTACCCTCCGGTGTAACGGTCGGACTCTCCATACTATGGTGAAGGCAGGGAGAGTAGAAAAATGCACCTCCCTGGAGCCTCCCCCTTGGGGCAAACCTTATACTCCAGCGACCCAAGATGGGCGCGAGGTGGCCTATGGCAGGGGAGGGTTCGTCGGTGCCGGGCGGAGAGGTCGAAGACCTCAGCAGGGAGAAGAAACTCCACAGGTACCTCTCTATGCTGGAGTCAGGGGATCTCAACGAGCGGTGGCGGGCCGCGGAGGCGCTCGGGGAGATGGGCGACTGTCGTGCGGTGCAGCCGTTGATCCGGGCGCTGGATGACGAGCATGTTGATGTCCGGTGGAAGGCGGCGAAAGCGCTCGGGATCCTCGATGGACGCGAACCTGTCCTCCCGCTGATACAGAGTCTGGAGGACGAAAGCTCCTGGGTCCGGGCAGGCGCAGCATGGGCGCTCGGGAACATCGGCGATCCCCGGGCCGTCGAGCCGCTGATCGAGTTACTCGATGACGCAAAACCCCGGGTCCGCCGGACGGTGATACGGGCGCTCGGGCGGATAGGCAACCCTCGGGCCAGGGAACCCCTGGTGCGCCTCCTCGGCGATGCCGACCGCGACGTCAGGCTTGCCGCCCGGCAGGCGCTCGACGATATCGGGACCGAGCGGGAGATCCCGAGCGTCTGACTGGCTGCCTCCTCCTGTTGCCGGGACGGCTCTTTTTAGGAGTCACTTCAGACCTCCCAGGTTCTCTGTGGTGCGATCCGGTTGCACTCTCGCCCGTCGGCACTGTAGCCGTGCAGCTGGCCGGAAACGGCGTCATCCTTCAGGAACTTATCTCACCTGCTGGAGCCCGGGGCTGCTGCCTCCGTCCCATACGAGTTTATAATCTAGTAACTACTTCATTTACTTTGATTAACTGTTGCAATCGATTTATATACTAAATTGAGCGCCCCGGGAGAATGCCAGATATGGATCTATTCATGAAGTGTGCCGTCGAGGAGGCGGAAACTGGCCTGCAGGAAGGCGGGATACCCATAGGGTCGGTGCTGGTGCGTGGCGGCCGGATCATCGGGCGAGGGCGGAACCGCCGCGTCCAGTGTGACGACCCCGTCCTCCACGCTGAGATTGACTGCCTGAGGAACGCCGGAAGGATCCATAACTACGCAGAGTGCACGCTCTACTCCACGCTGATGCCCTGCTACCTCTGTGCAGGAGCGGCCGTCCAGTTCGGGATCGGGAAGGTCGTGGCAGGGGAGTCGGCAAACTTCCCGGGAGCCCGGGAGTTCCTCGAGTCCCACGGGGTCGAGGTGCTCGATCTGGACCTCGACGTCTGCAAAACGATGATGCATGCGTTCATCGAGGAGCATCCCGACCTCTGGTACGAGGATATCGGGGCGCTGTGAGAGGCGGCCCATGGCTGAAGATGCATTGCTTCGCTACGCCGTCGTTGCCGCCGCCGCCCTCCTCATCGGGGCCTGCATCGCCCTTGCGGTTGCTCCCCTGCCAGCCGGGCCTGCACCCGGAGGAGACGTCGACCGGGATACGCTCTTCCAGACGTCGACGATCGATGCGCTCCTGCAGGGCGTCTACGACGGCAGCATGACGTTCGACGAGCTTGCGACGCACGGGGATCTCGGCATCGGGTGTGGCGACCGGCTCGACGGGGAACTGGTCGGTGTCGACGGCGAGTGGTACCTGGTCCGGACCGACGGGCGGGCTTACCCGGTCGCCGGAACCGCGACGACACCGTTCGCGGCCGCGACCTTCTTCGATCCGGACATGACGGTCACGATCGACGAGCCGATGAACCTGACCGCTCTAGAGGGCTACCTGGAGACGGAACTCCCCTCAGAGAACCTCTTCTACGCGATCAGAATGGACGGCACCTTCCCGCGGGTAGTGACCCGGAGCGTGCCCATCCAGGAGAAGCCCTACCCGCGGCTCGCGGATGTGGTGGCGAACCAGACGGTCTTTACGTTTGAAAACGTCACCGGGACCGCCGTCGGGTTCTGGACGCCGGCACTGGCAGAAGGGATCAACGTCCCCGGATACCACCTTCACTTCATCACCAGCGACCGCGCCGCCGGCGGTCACCTGCTTGATATGACCGTAGCGGAGGGCAGCGTGCAGATCGACACCACGACGAACTTCACCATGGCACTCCCTCTCGGCGGCGACTTCTGGACGGTCGACCTCTCGGGAGACCTCTCGGACGACCTGGAGCGGGTGGAGTAAGCCGGGTCTTTAGCAGTTCTGCCTGGAAGGGGGCCTTCTTTCTCCCTTCATCCCTCTTCCCATGACGCGAGCGCCTCCCTGCAGGCCCGACAGAGCACCTTCCTCTTC
>JAENZF010000034.1:0-7422 GCA_016841385.1 Methanobacteriota archaeon
TCGACCGGGCAGAGGTGGATGCACCCGCAGCAGAGTTCGCACCGGTGGTTCCAGACCGGCCTTCCATCGACCATCTCGATGTTGCCCGCCGGGCAAAGCCTCGCGCAGGTGCCGCACGACGTACATTCATCGCTGACCGTGAACTTGCGGTCGTCCCCGTGGACATGGGAGCGGAACCGGGGGTATGTGAGGGCCTTGACGATCCGCGTGACCGGCGAGTTCGGGAGTTTCAGCCTCGTCTCCTGCCGGATCTGCCCTGCGATCCTCTCAAGGTCCGCATCTGCCGCGGCAAGCAGGCGATCCCGCTTCTCTCCTGCGGGCGACTCGTACATCAGGATGTAGTTGCCCGGCATACTCACCGCGAACCCTGCATCCAGCCCCCTTCCGGCCTTCTCTTTCAGGATCCCGTCGAGCTGCCGGAGAGCGGCGGAGCCTCCGCCTCCCCCGTGCGTGACGACCGAGAAGACGTAGTTTGCCGCAGTAAGATCGAGACGCTCCGCGAACGATGCCGCCATCGCCGGGAGCCCGGCGAAGTAGACCGGGCAGACGATCCCGACCCGGTCGGCCTCCGGGGCGACAGTACCCGCGGTGTTCGCAAACGATGCAATCGGGACGACTTCGCAGTCCCCGAGGGCCCCGGCGATCTTCCTTGCCGCTGCAAGGGAGTTGCCGGTGCCGGTGAAATAATAGATGACGGTCTTCATGGTATCACGTCAATCCGGTTTTCGTGTTCTGTCCGTCCTCAACCGGGAGCGGGTATGCTTCGACGATCCGCTCGATGAGGTCGTTCTCCGCCTTCCGGGTCGCCATGTCCTCTTTTGTGAGGCTGACCGCTGCCACGACCTCGACTCCCCGTGCGGCGAGTGCCGCCTCGAGAAGCGGGAGGGCCTCGCCGGGCTGGCCGCGGTTCGTGACGAAGACCACGGCTCGCTTCCCCTCGCAGCCTTTGAGCGCCCTGACGGCGGCGTTGATTGCCGGTGCGGGTTTCCAGGCCCAGACCGGCGTGCCGATGACGAGGAGGTCGTAGCGCGAGACGTCGATCTCGGCGGGCAGGATGGGATCGCAGATCCCCCGCCGGGAGTGCAGGACGCCGGTCGTGTACGCCGTGAAGGCCGAGTACTCGGTCACCGTCTTCACCTCGACGAGATCGCACCCACAGGCGTTCCGGATCCGGTCCGCGACCTCCCGGGTCACCCCGGTATACGAGTAGAAGACGGCGCAGGCGTTCAGCGCCGTCTGCCGTGTCGTTTTCCGGACGAGTTCCCGGTCGCACCGGTCCATGACTGCCTCGCACATCAGGTCGAAGTGTTCCCGGAACTGCATCAGCCGTTCACGGTTGAACGAGAAGTAGACGCGGAACCCCTCCCGCCGGGATATCACGAACCCTTCGCTCTTCAGCGTCCTGAGGTGCTGCGACGCGGCCGGCTGCGAGATGCCGAGTTTTTCCGCGAGGTCGGAGACTCCCATCGTCCCGGTAGTGTCCGTAGCGAGCAGATGGACTATCCTGAGACGGTTCGGATCGCCGAGGGCTTTGAACATGCCGGCCATCTCCGGAACAATCTCACAGAGCCCGGTGCAGGGATCGCACTTGTTACAGTCGTCCATATGAACTGTATAAGTGTTTGCTTATAAAGATATAGACTTTGCGGAGGGGATCCGGAACCTACGCAAGAGACGGTGAGTCTCGCACAGGATGAAAAATCGACGCCCGGGGAGACCGGGAGCGCTCCACCCTCATTGCTGACGGGGCGAGTCCTGATCGACGAACCAGGAATCTCCCGGGCTGCCAGCCTGTGGAGAGTGACGGGGCGACTGGATGAACCAGCCGGTCCGGGTGCCATTGAGTATGGCCTCGGAGTTCCGGGCGGAGAGAAGGCTGACGACGACCATGGCGAGAGCGGAGAGCACGAGCGCATAGAAACTGAAGTGCACCGGGAACTTTGCCACAAACTGATGCCAGTAGCCGAAGGCTGCGGCCCCGACGAGCCCCACTGCCATGCTCGCGATCGCCCCTTCCCCGGTGGCGCCGCGCCAGTAGAGCCCGGCGAGCAGCGGGACCGCAAACGTCGCGAGCATGACTCCGATGCCCATCCAGATCAGCCACGCGAGCATCGGCGGCGGGTTGACGGCGAGCAGGAGCGTGCCGCCCGCCCCAGCGACGACCGCGATCTTCGAGACGAGGAGCACCTCTTTGTCGGGCGCCGAGGGCCGGAAGATGTTTTTGTAGATGTCCCACGCGAACATGGTCCCGACGGTGAGCATGAGCCGGTCGGTCGTGGACATCACCGCCGCAAGGACGATCACGGCAAAGAGTGCCCAGAACGCCACGTTCGGCATGGCATGCTCGACGCCGACGATGAAGGCATAGTCCTGGGCGTTCACGGCGCCCGGGAGCACCAGCGTTCCTTCCTCGACGAGCGACCGGACGGCAAATCCCGTGAATTTCACGAGGAACATCACGACCGCGTAGATGCCGAACGCGATGAGCGGCGCCCACTTGAAGTAGCGGTCCTCCTTTGCGGCCAGCACGTTGTTGATGACGTGCGGTGCGCAGGCGAGGCCGACCATCAGGAGGATCCCGAACGAGACGAGGAACTCCGGCGTCGCGTAAGCATACGAGGCGTAGGCTGGGCTCGGGAACCAGGGCTCGACGAAGTTCGGGTCGACCCCGGCGAGCACGGTATCGATGTGAGCAAGCCCGCCCGCGCTCGCGATGACGAACGGCGCCATCAGGAGCACGCCGAAGATCAGGATACCGCCCTGGAAGAGGGTCGTCCAGGATACGGCGTAGAGCCCCCCGACGACCGTGTAGGCGGTGATGATGATTCCGGAGATGAGGAGCGCCTGCCAGTGCGGGATACCGAAGAGCCAGACGAGCACGATGCTGATCGCGGCGTACTGCCCCACCAGGTAGATCAGCGAGACGACGATGCCTGCAACGGCGGAGAGCCCCCGGAGCGCCCGCGGGCTCTCGAACCGTTCTGCCAGGTAGTCCTGGACGGTCAGGTAGCCCCGCTCCTTCCCGATGCTGTGGAGTTTCACCCCGAAGAAGATGATGCAGAACGCGGCCGCGAGCGGCACGAAGATCTGCTCCCATATCCCCGGCCAGCCCGAGGCATAGCCGAACCCGCTGACGCCGAGCAGGGTCATGCCGCTGCAGATGGAGCATACGATCAGGATCGTGAAGACCCAGAACCCGAGCGATCTACCGGCGAGGATATAGTCCTCGGTGTTATGGATCTTCTTTGAGGCCCAGTTTCCGATACCGATGAGCACGACGAAGTAGAGCCCGATCAGGAGAATCGTTATCAGATCCGCCATCAGGAGGCCTCCCTGAACATAAGTCCCCAGAGGGTGAGCAACACGACGACGAGGGCGACAACGCCGCCCACGATGAGTCCCGTATGGAGAGGTAACCCGAAGAACATACTATGTTAACGTGTGGCGTGCTAACATATAACACAATCGCAGGGGGACGGTGAGATCACCCCGATGGAGCGACGAAGAGATCATACCCCAAAAAATGTTATTTGGAACTCTTCACGGTCTTTGCGCCCCGGAGGAGAGCAATCTTCCCCGTGCGGACGAGTTCCTTGATACCGTACTGGCGCAGGAGCGTCTCCAGCGCGTCGATCTTGCCGGTATCCCCCGTCACCTGGAGCACCAGCGTCTTTGCACCGACGTCCACGACCAGGGCCCGGAAGATATCGGCGATCTGCAGGATCTCGGCGCGGGCCGCGCCGGTCTCCGCAGCCACCTTGATGAGAGCAAGTTCTCGCTTCACGCTCTCCCGCGCCGTCAGGTCCGAGACCTTGATGACGTCGATGAGCTTGTTGGTCTGCTTCATCATCTGCTCGACGACCCCGTCGTCGCCGTTCACCACGATCGTGATCCGGCTCATATTCGGTTCTTCGCAGGTCCCGACGGCAAGGCTCTCGATGTTGAACCCCCGCCGCGAGAACATCCCGGCGACCCGGCTCAAGACACCTGCCCGGTTCTCCACGAGGACGCTCAACGTATGCTGTTTCATCTCTGACGCACCCCGATCATCTCGTTGATCGCGGCACCGGCCGGGACCATCGGAAAGACGTTCTCCTCCCGCTCGACCCTGAAGTCCAGGACGAACGGCCCGTCGGTGGCGAGCGCAGTCTCGATCGCCCCCCGGACACCGTCCTTCTCCTCGACCTTGAGGCCCTCGATCCCGTAGGCGTTCGCGATCTTCACGAAGTCCACCGGCGGGAGCTCCGTATAGGAGTAGCGGCGGTCGTAGAAGAGTTCCTGCCACTGGCGCACCATGCCGAGGTACATGTTGTTCAAGATCACGACCTTGACGGGGATGTCGTACTGCGCCACCGTCCCGAACTCCTGGATGTTCATCTGGATGCTGCCGTCGCCGGCGACGTCGACGACCGGCATATCCGGCCGGGCGTAGTGGGCGCCGATGGCTGCCGGGAGCCCGTAGCCCATCGTCCCGAGACCGCCCGAGGTGATCCAGGTCCGGGGTTTCTTGAAGCAGTAGTACAGCGCGGTCCACATCTGGTTCTGCCCGACCTCGCTCACGATGATCCCCTCTCCCTTCAGGATGTCGGAGAGCTGCTCGACGACGTACTGCGGGCGGAGACGACCGTCGTCGCAGTAACCGAGCGGGTACTGCGCCTTCCAGGTGTTGATCTTGCTCACCCAGTTCGCCGTGTCCCCGCGCTTCTTCATCCGCCGGAGGAACGCCTGGAGCACCGCTTTCACATCGCCCACGATCGGGACGTCAACCTTCTTGTTCTTCCCGATCTCGGCCGGATCGATATCGATGTGGACGACCGCGGCGTTCGGCGCAAAGGTCTCGATCCGGCCGGTGACTCTGTCATCGAACCGGACGCCGATGGCAAGCAGGAGGTCGCACTCCGTGACGGCGTAGTTCGCGGACTGGGTGCCGTGCATCCCGAGCATGCCGAGGCAGAGCGGGTGGTCGCCGGGAATGGCGCCGAGGCCCATCAGGGTCGTCGTCACCGGGATGGCGGCGGTCTCCATAAACTCCAGGAGTTCAGCCGATGCCCCCGAGAGGACCACACCGCCGCCCGCATAGATCAGCGGGCGCTCCGCCCGGGCTATCAGGTCGAGCGCCTTATCGATCTGGCGGACGTGCCCCTCGTAGGTGGGCTGGTAGCCCCGGAGGGAGACAGTTTCGGGAACGGTCCCTCCGCTCTTCGCCGGGCTCGTGGTGACGTCTTTGGGGAGGTCGACCAGCACCGGGCCTGGGCGGCCGGTTCGCGCGATGTAGAACGCCTCCTGGACCACGCGGTCGAGATCGGCGACGTCCTTCACCAGGTAGTTGTGCTTGGTGACCGGCATCGTGATGCCGGTGATGTCCGATTCCTGGAACGCGTCGTTCCCGAGCAGGCCTGTCGGCACCTGGCCGGTGAGCGCCACGATGGGGATGGAATCCATATACGCCGTCGCGATCCCGGTGACCAGGTTGCATGCACCGGGGCCGGAAGTGGCAAGGCATACCCCTACGCGGCCGCTCGCGCGCGCGTAGCCGTCGGCCGCGTGCGCCGCTGCCTGCTCATGCCTTACCAGTATATGCCGGATCGACGAATCGTAGAGTTCATCGTAGATCGGCAAAACCACGCCGCCGGGGTAGCCAAAGATGGTGTCTACCCCTTCTCGCTGCAGCGCTTCAATCAGAGTCCTGGCTCCGGTCTTCATGCTCTTCCCTGAGTAATCTGTTCATCCCTGCGATAACTGCTTCGACGCTTGCCATGATGATATCGGTCCTTGCGCCCCTTGACGTCACGGTCTTTCCGTCCTTACTGAGTTTCACCGAAACGTCAACGAGGGCGTCCGTGCCGCCGGTTATCGCGTCCACGCGATATTCATCGAGCCGTACGCTCCCGACGTCCGCCACCGATCTCTGGAGCGCGCGGATCGCCGCATCCACCGGCCCGGTCCCGACTGCGGCACCGGTGATCTCGTCGCCGTTGACGAGCATCGTCACCGAGGCGGTCGGAACCGCGTTGCTCCCGGAGACGATGGTGAACTGGCGCAGTTCGATGCAGGGCGTAAACTCGATCTCCATGACAGTATCGGCGATCGCCATGATGTCGGCATCGGTTGTCCGCATGCCCGCATCCCCGAGGCTTTTAATCCGCGCGACGATCTCCGCAAGCTGCGCGCTGTCCGGGGCATACCCCATATCGCGGAGCGCGGCCTCGACCGCCGCCGACCCGGAGTGTTTCCCGAGGACGATGCGGCGCTTTCTTCCCACCCGTTCCGGCTGGAGCGGCTCGTAGGTGCTCGCGTCCCGCATCACCCCGTGGGCGTGGATGCCGCTCTCGTGGGTGAAGGCCATCTCGCCGACGATGGGCTTGTTGGTCGCAAGCGGCACCCCGGTCAGCCGGGCGACGTGTGTCGAGAGCGGGTAGAGTTCTTCGGTCACGATCCCGGTATCGACCCCGTAGAGCACCTCGAGCGCCATCACCAGTTCCTCAAGGCCCGTGTTGCCTGCCCGCTCCCCGAGGCCGTTGACAGTGACGTGGGCACAGGACGCCCCGGCGCGGAGGGCGGCGATGGTGTTCGCGAGCGCGAACCCGAGGTCGTCGTGGCAGTGGATGGAGAGCGGGGCGAAGAGGAGCGGCGGTATGATCCCGGCAGCCCGCTCGGGCGTGAGGAGCCCGACGGTGTCGCAGAAGCAGAGCCGGTCTGCGCCCCGCTCGACTCCTTCCCGGAAGACCTCTGCAAGGAATGCCTGGTCGGCGCGGGATGCGTCCTCCCCGGAGAGTTCGACGATGAGCCCGCGGCTCTTCGCGTACTCGATAGCGCTCCAGGCCATATCGCAGACCTGCTCGCGGGTTTTGCGGAGCTTCGTGCTGATGTGGAGGTCGCTGACCGGGATGACGAGGTGGACGGAGTCGGCACCGGCGTCGGCAGCGAGGTCGATATCCCCGGGAAGAGCCCGGACATAGGTGCAGCACTCGGCGGCAAGGCCGGCATCGGCGATGGCACGGATGGACTGGCGTTCTCCAAGGGATGCGGCTGCAGAGCCTGCTTCAATCACGTGAACCCCGAGGTCGGAGAGGTGCGTTGCGATCTCAAGTTTTTCGGCCGGCGTCAGGCAGACACCCGGTGTCTGTTCGCCGTCCCGTAGGGTTGTGTCAAAAAAGCGTGTCGATTCAACCAATAAAACGATCACACATAGTGCAATTCACCGCAGGACTATTGGCGGCGTCGTTACTTAAATGTTGGGCAGTCGGGGCGGCGGGAAAGGCGATATTCCGGGAGCCTGAAAAAGAGAATGGGATTTAAGCCGGAGCCGGGGCGCTCTCGTAGAGGAGGGCGACGTACCGGGCGGAGAAGATGATGAACGCCGGCGTGAGGAGGAACAGGAGGATAAGACCAAGGATCGGGATGAGCATGAGGACGAACTCC
>JAENZF010000034.1:7522-9397 GCA_016841385.1 Methanobacteriota archaeon
GCCGCTCATGACCCGCACGGTGTAGCCGTAGATGAGCGGGAATATGATCGTGCTGATGAGCAGGAGGAGCCAGCGGATCCACCTGCCCCAGATGGCGTCCTTCGCATAACCGAAGGACTCGCTGAGTAATCGCATGTAGTCCATGTGTATCACCGCATGTTGCGTAAGCATCGTTCGTTCGTGGGGATAAGTGCGCTGTTTTGTTTCTAAGAGAAGATCCCGATCCGGGGGCAGGCCGGTACCGCATACGGACAAGGGGATGCCCCGACGGAGACGACAGGACAGGCTCCGCTCCGGTAGAAGGGGCCGGATAGTAAAAAAGGATGGGTTATTCCGGTATTATGCAGGAGCGGGCGTGTCCTCGTAGACCAGGGCAAGGTAACGGGCGTAGAAGATGACAAACGCCACGTTGAGGAAGGCAGCGATGATCCAGCCCAGGAGGGGTATCGAGGCGATGATGCCGACCACGAAGCCGTAGACGAACGCGACGATGAGGAGGACGATGACGGCGATGATCCAGGTTCCCCACCCGAGTTTGCCGATGTGTGCGAGGATCGCACTGAAGTTGAACGCCTCACCGAGGCTGTCCGTGTGGGCGAAGCGCATTACGGCAAACAGGGCGATGAACGACAGAACGATCGCGATGAGTCCTGCAAGAAGGGCGCCGCCGAGGAGACTCAGTGCTGCAGCACCTGCTGCTGTCGGATCGCCACCGGCTGCCTCGCTCGCCATGAGACCGATTGCACCGATTCCGCCGAGGAGGAGGAAGACCAGAATCGCCGGGATCATGTAGATCAGCGTGATGATGTTCAACTTCCATCCATCGACGAAGAGCCTGGCCCAATCGTCGACCTCGGGGGCCGGCGTCTTGCCGGAGAGCACCCGCACGGAGTAGCCGCTGAGCAGCGGAATCAGGGAGAATGTGAGCGCCTGCACGAATGACAGGACCGCCAGGATGATCCAGTGCATCCACTTTCCTACCAGAGCATCCTTGGTATACTCAAATGATCTGGAAATAACAGTACCGTAGTCCATAAGGTGTAACACCTACGAGTAATTTTGAGAAATTTTTATATAAACGTATTGGCCAAAACCGAATACGCTCCACATCCTTTTCCGAAAACGAAGCAATTAGACCAGGATAAATCAGCCAATCACAGCAAATATCGCTCCGGCACAATTCGGAGCGCCGCGGCATATAAATACCCGGATCTCGACAACAGCGATGTGTGTGCCGTGCCCGCGGTATCCGGAGCCTCCCGGGCGGCGATCCCGGTCACGAAAAGAAGGTGGGGGTGTTAGGCCGGTGCAGGAGCGCTCTCGTAGATCAGCGTCATGTACCGCGCCACGAAGATAGCCCAGACGGGGTACAGGAAGAGTACGATCAGCCAGCCAATGAACGGAATCGCGCTCAGCACGGAGATGATGACGCTGAAAACAATCCCGACGATCCACAGGACAATGAGGGCGATGATGTAGCTTCCCCAGCCGATCTTTCCGATGTGCTCGAGGATGGCGCCAAAAGCAAATGCCTGGCCCATGCTGTCCTTCTGTGCAAACCGGATGATACCCATCGCCGAGATCAGCGAGATGAGGATCGCGACGACGATCATGACCAGCAGACCGATGCCCAGCGATCCGATGGCGAGTGCGGGGTTCCCGTTGTTGCTGGCGATCATGATCGCCGGTACGACGGAGATGGCCGCGATGATGAAGACCGGGATGGCATAGATGATGCCGATGACGAGGAGTTTCAGGCCGTCGACGAAGGTTCCCACCCAGTTTTCCATTTCGGGAGCCGGCTTTACACCGCTGTAAATGCGGACGATATATCCCATGATGAGCGGGAATATGATCGTGCTGATGACGAGCAGG
>JAENZF010000034.1:9497-9958 GCA_016841385.1 Methanobacteriota archaeon
GGCGAGGTAGCGGGCGTGGAAGATGCCGAACGCCACCCCGAGGAAGAGGTTGATGATCCACCCGAGGATGGGTATCGAGGCGATGAGCCCGAGCACGACCGCATAGACGAGGCCGATGAGGGCAAGGACGATGACGGCGAGGATCCAGGACCCCCACCCGATCCGCCCGATGTGGGAGAAGATCGCCCCGAAGTTGAACGCCTGGGCGAGGCTGTCCGTGTGGGCGAACCGCACGACCGCGAAGAGGGAGATGAACGATATGATGACCCAGACGACGGCCGCAATCAGGATGCCGGAGATCGCGGCGGCAACGGCCGGGGCCCATACGTCCGGGTTATCCACCCCATACGCCGCTATGGTGGAGATGACCGCAACCCCCCCGAAGTAGGCCAGGATCAGGATCACCGGGATCATGTAGATCAGCATGATGATGTTCCACTTCCACCCGTCGATAAAGAGCC
>JAENZF010000034.1:9968-15740 GCA_016841385.1 Methanobacteriota archaeon
GGGATCATGTAGATCAGCATGATGATGTTCCACTTCCACCCGTCGATAAAGAGCCGGCCCCACTCCCCCACGTCGGGGGCGGGCGTCCTGCCGGAGAGCACCCGGACGATGTAGCCGTTGAAGAACGGGATCAAAAAGAGCGTGAACGTCTGGATGAGCGAGAGGATTATCAGGAGCACCCACCGCCACCATTCGCCCCAGAGAGCCTCTTTCGTATACCTTAACGATCCGGAGATGAGACTGCCGTAGTCCATATCATACCACCTTCGGCCGTGGAGAGAAGGTGGGGGATATAACTGTTTTGTTGGCCCGAAAAAAAGGGTTTCTTGCGGCCTTCAGTGCCGGAAGTGCCGCACGCCGGTGAAGATCATCGCGATGTTGAGCCGGTTCGCCGCTTCGATGACCTCCTGGTCCCTGATGGAGCCGCCCGGCTGGACGAGCGCCGTCGCGCCCGCGGCCGCCGCGACCTCCATGGTGTCGGGGAACGGCAGGAAGGCGTCCGAGGCAACCGCCGAGCCGGCAAGAGGCTTTCTGGCCTTCCGAACCGCGATCTCCGCGGACTCGACCCGGTTCATCTGCCCGGCGCCGATGCCGATGACCGCTTTCTCGTCTGCAAATATAATGGCGTTGCTCTTCGTGTGCCCGCAGACCTTCCAGGCAAGTTGCATCGCCCGCATCTCGTGGGCGTCGGGCTCCCGCTCGCTCACGACCCGCCAGTCCTCGCGGTAGGGCTCCGTCCGCTGGGGCAGGACGCCGCCGTCGATGCTCCGGATCTCGTCCTGCACGACCGGCGAAGGCAGCCGGAGCACCCGCATGTTCTCCTTGGCCTTCATGATCTCAAGCGCTCCCGGGGTGTAGGACGGGGCGACCACCACTTCCACAAACGTCCCGGTGAACTCCCGGGCGACATCCTCCGTCACCTCGCGGTTCAGGGCGACGATCGAGCCGTAGGCCGAGACCGGGTCGACCTCCCGGGCGGCGATGTAGGTCTCGAGGAGCCCGTCGCCCGTCGCCACGCCGCAGGGGTTGTTGTGCTTGACGATGACGACAGCGCAGTCGTCGAACTCCCGGAGCAGGCCGACCGCCGCGTGGACGTCGAGGTAGTTGTTGTAGGACATCTGCTTGCCCTGGAGCGGCTGCTCTGCGGCGATGCCGGCATCGCCGTAAACGGCGGCCGCCTGGTGCGGGTTCTCACCGTACCGGAGCGGTCTCCCATTCCGGAACTGGACGGTGAGGACCTCGGGGAACGGCCGGTCGATGCCGGTGAGGTAGTTCGTGATCGCGGCATCGTAGGCCGCCGTCCGGGCGAACGCCTTTGCAGCGAGGGACAATCGCTCTTCTGGCGAGAACCCGCCTCTCCGGACCGCCGCCGCCACCGTCCCGTAGTCGTCGGGGTCCACCGCGACCGCGACGTACTTATGGTTCTTCGCCGCCGCCCGCACCATCGCCGGGCCGCCGATATCGATGTACTCGATCATCTCCTCTAGCGTTAGCCCCGCATCCCTCATCGCCTCGAAGGGGTAGAGGTTCACCACCACAAGGTCGATCGGCTCGATGCCGTGCTCCTGCATCACGGCGTCGTCGATGCCGCGGCGTCCGAGGATGCCCCCGTGCACCTTCGGGTGGAGAGTCTTTACCCGCCCGTGCATCATCTCAGGAAAACCGGTGTGCGTGGAGACGTCGGTGAACGGAACTCCCGCCTGCGCGAGCGCGGCCCCGGTGCCGCCGGAACTCAGGAGTCGGTAATCGTGCTTGATAAGCACCTCTGCAAGATCGACGATGCCTGCTTTATCCCAGACAGACAGCAGTGCCCATTTCATGGGTACACGTGAGCGGGATAGAGAGATATATATTTGGCGCCGCACGCGAAACCGGCCGCATTTGCCCACGGGAAGCGGGGGGCCCGGTGCTATGGGGATAACCGGCAAGGGCCGGCGAGGAAGGCAGCTCCTCTCCCGCGGATCCGCATACCGACGGGAGAATACTGGCGGGTGTGTTCCCAATCGGCGATTTGGCCCGTTACAGGAGCCGGATGCCTGCAGCATCAGTTAATAATATATAGAACCACATTACAATAAATAATCGAACTAATACATTAACATCATTTTGAAGCAGGTTAAGCGTATGAAGGAGGACACATCCGAACCAAACGAGAAGCCACAGGATCTCGCTGAATCGACGGATGCAGCATCCCCGGCGCTTGAAGAGCTGCAGAAAGCATATGACGACCTTAACAGCCGTTATCTGCGCTTTGCGGCAGATTTCGACAACTACCGGAAGCGGATGGACCGGGAACTCGACGCCCGTACAACATTCGCCATCGAGGAGTTCGCGGTGGAGTTGCTCGAAGTCGTAGACAACTTCGAGCGGGCGGAGAAAGCCGACGGTGCAGCCCTCACGGAAGGGATGGAGCAGATCAAGAAACTCTTTGCGGCCATCCTTGAGCGGCACGGCATCAGACTCATCGAATGCCGGAACCTTCCTTTCGACCCGGAACGGCACGAGGCGATAGCCTACGTTCCTTCGGACGCAGAGGAGGGGACCGTGATCGACGAGGTCATCCGTGGATACTGTATGCAGGATAAGGTCATCAGATGCGCAAAAGTTGTAGTATCTAAAGGATTGGAGGAATAAACACAATGGTTTCTGAAAAAGTTCTTGGTATTGATCTTGGAACAACCAACTCGTGCATGGCAATCATGGAAGGCGGGCGGGCGACGGTCATCGCCAACGCCGAAGGCGGCAGGACCACCCCGTCCGTCGTAGCGTTCACCAAGGAGGGCGAGCGGCTGGTCGGCACCGTCGCGAAGCGGCAGGCAATCACCAACCCGAACCGCACCATCCAGTCGATCAAACGGAAGATGGGCACGAGCGAGAAGATCACCATCGAGGGCAGGGATTACACGCCGCAGGAGATCTCCGCGATGATCCTCCAGAAAATGAAACTGGACGCAGAGGAGTACCTGGGCGAGAAGATTACGAAGGCCGTCATCACGGTGCCCGCCTACTTCAACGACGCCCAGCGGCAGGCGACGAAGGACGCAGGGACCATCGCCGGCCTCGAGGTGCTCAGGATCATCAACGAACCGACCGCGAGCGCCCTCGCCTACGGCATCGACAGGGAAGGCGAGTCCACGGTGCTCGTCTACGACCTCGGCGGCGGTACGTTCGATGTCTCGATCCTCCAGCTCGGCGACGGCGTCTTCGAGGTCAAGTCGACCGCCGGCAACAACCGCCTCGGCGGCGACGACTTCGACAAACTGGTCGTCGACTACCTGGTCGATGAGTTCCGGAAGAAGGAGGGCGCCGACCTCCGGAAGGACCCGGTCGCCATGCAGCGGCTGCGCGATGCGGCCGAGAACGCAAAGATCGAGCTCTCCACCGTCCAGAAGACCAACATCAACCTCCCCTACATCACCACTACGGAGAGCGGCCCCAAGTTCCTTGACTTCGACCTTACCCGTGCGAAGTTCGAGCAGCTCATCGCCGACCTCGTCGACTCGACCCTCGGGCCCGTGAAGCAGGCGCTCGCCGACGCCAAACTGGGCCCTGACGGTATCGACCACGTCCTCCTCGTCGGCGGGTCGACCCGGGTGCCGCTTGTGCAGGAGACCGTGAAGAAGATCCTCAAGAAGGAGCCCGACAAGGGTATCAACCCCGACGAGTGTGTCGCCATCGGCGCCGCCATCCAGGCCGGCGTGCTCACGGGCGAGACCAAGGACGTCCTGCTTCTCGACGTGACCCCGCTCTCGCTCGGCATCGAGACGCTCGGGGGTATCGCGACGAAACTGATCGACCGCAACACCACCATCCCGACGCGCAAAAGCCAGGTCTTCTCGACCGCCGCCGACGGCCAGACCTCGGTCGAGATCCACGTGATGCAGGGCGAACGGACGCTCGCAAAGGACAACTTCACCCTGGGCCGGTTCCAGCTCACCGGGATCCCGCCGGCACCCCGGGGGATCCCGCAGATCGAGGTCACCTTCGATATCGACGCAAACGGCATCGTCCACGTCTCGGCAAAGGACCTCGGCACCGGCAACGAGCAGTCGATCACCATCAAGCCGCAGGACTCCCGTCCTTCGGAGGCCGAGATCGAGCGGATGATGGGCGACGCGAAGAAGTTCGAGGCGGAGGACCAGAAGAAGCGCGAGGAGATCGACCTCAGGAACACCGCCGATACCGCCATCTTCACCGCCGAGCGGGCTTTGAAGGACGCAAAGGAGACGATCGATGCTGCGGACCGGGAGAAGATCGAGAGCGCGATCGCCGACCTCAAGAAGGCGCTCGAGGGCGACGACCTCGAGGCCGTCAAGCAGAAGATGGACGCCCTGACCGAAGCGGTATATGCGGTCACGACGAAGATGTACCAGCAGGCGCAGGCCACCCAGCAGCAGCAGGCGGAGGGTGCCGCAAAGAAGGATGATACTGTCGTTGATGCAGATTACGAAGTCAAAGAGTGAGGTCGATGGGTCCGGACAGCTACTATGATACTCTCGGTGTTTCGCGAAGCGCCGACGATAAGGAGATCAGGAAAGCCTACCGGGACCTGGCACGAAAATATCACCCCGACGTCTGCAAGGAGCCGGGGGCCGAGGAGAGGTTCAAGAAGATCAACGAGGCCTATAGTGTCCTCTCCGACTCGGAGAAACGCGCCCAGTACGACCAGCTGGGGCATGACGCCTACAGTAGCGCGTCCCGGGGTTCGTACTCCGGCGGGGGAGGGTTCTCCGGCGGGTTCAACGCGGACTTCTCGGGGTTCGGGGATATCTTCGAGACCTTCTTCGGCGGCGCAGGCAGGCAGAGTTCCGGCCCGCGCCCCGGGGCCGACCTCCTGATGAAGATGCGCATAACGCTTGAGGAAGCGGCGTTCGGGACCGAGAAAGAGGTTGCCGTCGACCACATCGAGCCCTGTCCTGCGTGCGACGGGTCGGGGAGCGAGACGAAGAAGACCACCACCTGCCCGACCTGCGGCGGCAGCGGCCAGATGCGGCAGATGAGCCAGTCCATCTTCGGGAACTTTGTCCGGATGAGCACCTGCACCGCCTGTGGCGGGCGGGGGAAGATACCCGAGTCCCGGTGCAAGGCCTGCGGCGGCAGCGGGCACCGGCGTGGCCGGCAGACCGTGAAGGTCCGGATCCCGCCGGGCGTGGATACGGGCATGCGCCTCCGGATGGAGGGCTACGGCGACGCCGGGGAGTACGGTGCGCCGAGCGGGGACCTCTACATCGAGATCAGCGTCGCACCGCACAGGACGTTCACCCGGCGGGGCGACGACCTGGAGACGACCGTCGAGATCACCCCGGCCCAGGCGACCCTGGGCTCCGAGGTCGAGGTAAAGACGATCGACGGGCGCACCGTCGTCCTCGATATTCCGGCCGGTGTGCAGTACAACACCGGGCTGAAGATACGGGGCGAGGGGGTGCGGTGGCAGACGAAGCCCGGCGACATGCTGGTGCGGGTGCGCATCGTCGTGCCCGACCGCCTGACGGAGGAGGAGCGCGAGCTCTATGGGCGCCTGCTCGAGATGGAGGGGAAGAAACCCTCCGCGAAGAAGGGCAAAGGCTTCTTCCAGGACGTCGTCGACAAGGTGAAAGAGACGGTGAAGTGAGGGATTCCTCGCTTCGGCGGTTCAGTTTTTCGTTATCTTTTTTGTTTTACGACGCCCGAATGTGGATACTGGCGAGTTGAGGAAACCCGAACAGCAGGGACGATGAAAAAGCCCCGTACACTGGACCGTGGGGATATCGCCATTGGGGGAACGACGCTCCG
>JAENZF010000252.1 GCA_016841385.1 Methanobacteriota archaeon
GAAACAAGATCTGCGTAAGAGTAAGTCAAGTTTACTTGTTGAGAGAGCAACCCGATTTTAGCCAGGATTCTAAAAAACAATCATTTATCAACTATTTTCCTCAAATATAAGGCCATGGGTCTCATAGAAGACGCCCGGCGTGGCGTCATCACCGAGGAGATGCGGATCGTTGCAGCAGCTGAAGGTGTAACCGAAGATTTCGTCAGGCGCGGCGTGGCCGAAGCCCACATCGTCATCCCGGTCTCCCCCTACCGGAAGGTGAAGATCTGCGGTATCGGCGAAGGGCTCCGCACGAAGGTCAACGCGAGCATCGGGACGTCGACGGATATGGTCGACGTCGATATGGAGATCGAGAAGGTCCGGCAGGCAGAGCGCGCCGGTGCCGATACGCTGATGGAGCTCTCCACCGGCGGCGACTTTGCGGAGATCCGGCGCCGGGTCGTCGAGGCGACCACCCTCTCGGTCGGGTCGGTGCCGCTCTACCAGGCATTCATCGAGGCCGCCCGGAAGCACGGGGCGGTCGTCCACATGGAAGAGGACGACCTCTTCCGGATCACGGCGGAGCAGGCAAAGCTCGGGACCAACTTCATGGCGATCCATACCGGGATCAACTACGAGACGATGAAGCGCCTGAAGAACCAGGGACGGCACGGCGGGCTCGTCTCCCGGGGCGGAGCCTTCATGACCGCGTGGATGCTCCACAACGAGAAGGAGAACCCGCTCTACGCGGAGTTCGACTACTTAGTCGAGATCCTCAAGGAGCACGAGGTCACCCTCTCCTTCGGCAACGGGATGCGGGCAGGTGCGGTCCACGACGCGACCGACCGTGCCCAGATCCAGGAACTGCTCATCAACGCGGAACTCGCCGATAAAGCACATGAACAGGGTGTCCAGACGATCATCGAGGGGCCGGGGCACATCCCGGTCGACGAGATCCAGACCAATGTCGTGCTGCAGAAGCGGGTCACGAACCGGAAACCGTTCTACATGCTCGGCCCGCTCGTCACCGATATCGCGCCCGGCTACGACGACCGGGTAGCCGCGATCGGGGCCGCACTCGCCTCCTCCTACGGTGCCGACTTCATCTGCTACGTGACGCCGGCGGAGCACCTGGCGCTCCCCACCCCCGAAGAGGTCTACGAGGGCGTCATCAGTTCGAGGATCGCCGCTCACGTCGGGGATATGATCAAGCTCAAGAAGCGGGACGCCGACCTCGAGATGGGACACGCCCGCCGGGACCTCGACTGGGAGCGGCAGTTTGCGGTCGCAATCAACCCCGAGCGCGCCCGGGCGATCCGGGCCGAGCGGATGCCGGCCGACACCGATGGCTGCACGATGTGCGGGGATTACTGTGCGCTGAAGATCGTCGGCCGTCATTTTAACTTCTGATGGGGATGGGGGTGCTCCCCCGGGTTCTCGTCTTTTTTATGGGTATTGTTTTTCGGGTAGCGGGGGCGTTCATGTGTGCAAGCGTATCAGACCCGATATTTTCCCCGACAATCCCGGTACACTGGACCGTGGGGATATCGCCACGACTGCCCCCGCCCCGAGGTGTGGGGTGCGACGGGCCATAGGGCAGGAGCATGAGCACCGAAGGTGCGACTGAGGAGGCCG
>JAENZF010000035.1:0-1462 GCA_016841385.1 Methanobacteriota archaeon
GGTGCCCGATCCAAGGAAACCCCAAGGGGTCGGGCGGGGGCTGGTCTCCCGCAACGACCCCGACAACTTCACCCTCGGCCTCGGCATCGCCAGGGAGATGCACCCCGGAGGGCGGCGGCTCGAGGTCTTTGCTCCGCCCTTTGATCCGGGGGCAGTCGCGTCGGTTCGGTTCGGCTCAATCTACCTGGATCTCGCGGCAGTTCCGGGGTCGATGGAATCCTGCCGGCCCTGACCTCTCCGTCCTCACGCCGGGAGGAGCGAGAGGAAGAGCACGTACACCGCCGTCTGGGCGACGGTGAGGGGGATGCCGACCCGCGCAAACTCCCGGAAGGTCAGTGTCTCGCCGCCCTTCTCCGCCCCCTGGATGACGATGACGTTGCTTGCCGCCCCGAGGATCAGCATGTTCCCGGCGATGGTGCTGCCGGCCGCAAGCGCCATCATGCCCACCGTGGAGGTCCCGAGGTGCGAGAGGACCGGAAGGGAGAGGGCGACGAAGGGGACGTTCGAGACGAACTGGGAGACGACGACGCCCATCACGACGATGACGGGGACCGCGGTGAGATCGAGCGAACTCCCTTCGATGAGCGGCTGGAAGAACCCGGACTGCCAGACGCTCGCCATAAGGACGAAGAGACCGGCGAAGAAGGCCAGTGTCGGCCAGTCGATCCGGCGGAGGATCTCGAACCGCCGCCTGCTCCCGACGAGGACGGGTATGGCCGCAACGACCGCGATCCAGGTCAGCCGGATATCGAACTCCGGGGCGAGCATGACCGCGACGACCTTAACCCCGATCAGGAGGACGAGCAGGATGAGCGAGAGGCGGGAGAGGGCCGCGAGGACGGGATCGCAGATCTCCTCCTCGCGGTGGACCAGCAGGGCCGGGTGGAACTCGCCCGGGAATGCCCGGCAGAGGAAGACGTAGGCGAGCAGGAGGGAGATCGCCGTCGGGACGGCCAGGTAGAGGGGGAACGTGACGAACGGGTTCTCAATGCCGTCCGAGAGTGCGATGAGAAGGTTCTGCGGGTTCCCGATGGGGCTTGCAACGCTTCCCGTCGTGACGGCGAACGCAAGCGCAAGAAGCAGGAGCTTCGGGGAGATGCCGTGCCGCCGGGCGAAGTAGAGCATCAGCGGGGTGCCGACGACCGCGAGCGTGTCGTTCATCAGGAGCGCCGAGAGGACGCCGCCGCCGACGAGGATGAGAAAGACCAGGTGCCGGACCGACTCCGCCCGGGAGAAGAGGCGGAAGGAGAGGTGGTAGAGGTAGCCGCTCTCTGCGAGCGCCTCCCCGATCACGAACATGAAGAAGAGGAAGAGCATCACGTCGAAGTTGATGGACGCGAGCGCATCCTCCGGCGTGATCGCTCCCGTCGCAAGGACGGCCGCCGCACCAAGGAGCATCACCTGCCAGATGCGGAAGTTGACGTTGCCTATCTTGCGGACCGCGATCAGGAGGAAGACGATG
>JAENZF010000035.1:1562-15677 GCA_016841385.1 Methanobacteriota archaeon
CAGGGCAAGCGCGCTCGCCTCGTCCATGAGGTCGAGCGTCTCCGCCTCGACCTCGCGGTCGATCAGGGCGAGAGCGTTATGCGCCACCCGGGTAGCGTGGTCGGCTATCCGCTCGATGATCCTGCTGACCTGGAAGTAGTACGCCGCCTGGTTTACCGGGATGCCCATCCGGCGCGAGAGCGCGGCGTCGATCACGATGAGGTTATCCTGCCGTGCAACGAGCCAGTGCAGCCGGTCCACTTCGGTGTCCCGCACGATGACATCACCGGCGAGAGCCGCATCGCGTCCCCGTAGGGCGGCCATCGCGTCCTCCTGCATGCTTCGTGCTAAGAGATGCATCCTTTTGATGGTGTTATCAAACGGCATCTCCGCAGGGTTGAGGAGATCCTTGATCGTTATCGAGGTGTCCGTCTCGCCGACCACCTCCTGCCCGATCGCCATCTGCGTGAACTCCCGGACCAGCTGCAGGACAAACGGCGGCAGCCTCCCTCTCGATTCAAGGCGGATAGCCGTGAACCCGGCGATGTACGCCCCGACGAGGAGGCGAAGCAGGTAGGTGCGGTCCGTCGCGGCACCGACTTCGAAGATTCTGGTCCGGTAGGTCGACTCCCCGCCGATCTTCGGGGTGATCAGGAGCGAACCGTCAGGCTGCACAACCAGCCCTACAGGGTCGTTCTTCTGGATATTCGCAGACTTGATCCACTGTTTCGGCAGGGATACGATGTACGACGAGCCCCCGGTGATCTGAACCTTTCTGATCTCCATGGATTGATACGCGTTGGCGCCGGTAGGATATATGCATTCTGCGCAGTATATATGCCACTGGAGATTATGGGAGGTAAATATACTCATATAGTCTCCTTCGGGAACACCTATCCGCCCGGTATATTCACACAATAAGCATATGGCCCGGATCGGCGCAACGCCCGGGGAACGGTCACACCAGGAAGAAGCTGGAGCCCGAGCCGGCACTATGAACTCTCTGCCGGGCGGGAGCACGCCGCTCACCGGGGAGATGGGATCCGATCGCCCTGTCGTTCATACCTCGTCGGGAGCCGCGCAGGTGCCCGGAGAGCCGATCACGAACAACGTTTTCCGTCTCTGGAAGAGGACCCGGCAGATCCGCGAGGAGGCCGTCCGGGCACTCTGGTTCTGCACGGCCATCTTCGCCGTCGTTGCCCTCTTCTTCATCCTCTTCTTCCTGGTCCGGAACGGCTACCCGATCTTCGAGCAGGCCGGGGTCTCAAACTTCCTTGCCGGCGACGTCTGGAACCCGACGGGAGCGGCTCCCGCATACGGCATCTTCCCGCTGATCGCCGGCACGCTCCTCGTTACGCTCGGTGCGATGGCGCTTGCCGTCCCGCTCGGGATCGCGCTCGCCGTCTTCATCGCCGAACTTGCGCCGCCCGGGGCTCGCGCAGTCATAAAGCCCGCCGTCGAACTCCTGGCGGGAATACCCTCGGTAGTCTACGGGTTCTTCGGTCTCGTCATCCTGACCGACTGGATCCGCGTCTCTTTCGACGTCGCGTCCGGGGAGTCCTGGCTTGCCGCTTCCATCCTGCTCGGCATCATGGCCCTCCCGACGATCGTCAGCGTCTCGGAGGACGCAATCGGCGCCGTGCCCCGCGGATACCGGGAGGGCTCCCTTGCGCTCGGGGCGACGCACTGGCAGACGATCGCCGGGGTCGTGGTCCCGGGAGCCCTCTCCGGCATCACCGCCGCGATCATCCTCGGGATGGGACGGGCGATCGGCGAGACGATGGCGGTGATCATGGTCGCCGGCAATGCAGGCGTCGTTCCCGAACCCCTCTGGAACGTCCTCTCTCCGGTCCGGACGCTCACCGGGACGCTGGGTATCGAGATGGGCGAGGTCGCCGTCGGGAGTTCTCACTACCACGCGCTCTTCGGGGTCGCGGTCGTACTTCTCGTGATCACCCTCGCGGTCAACCTCCTTGCGCGGGGCATCCTCGCGCGGGTCAGCGAGCGGCACACGGCGACAGCGGCCCGTGCGGCCCGGAAGAGGGGGAGCGGCACGATAAAGCCTTACGCCTACGCGGTTCTCGGCATCGGCGCGTTCGGGACCCTTACGGCGGCCACGGATATTCTGGTTGCCGCCACCGTCACCGTTGCCCTGCTCGGGGCGGTATACGTCCGGCGCAGGCTCTCCCCGAAGACCGGACAGAAGATCGCGTTCGGGTTCCTGTATGCGGCCGCCGGCATCGTGCTCTTCGTCCTCGGGGTCATCCTCTTCGATATCGTCTACAACGGTGCACCGGCGCTCTCCTGGGAGTTCCTGACCGCTTCGCCGAGCAACCTCGGCCGGGCGGGAGGCATCGGCCCGGCCATCCTCGGGACCCTCTACCTGGTCGGGGGTGCCATCCTTTTCGCGCTTCCCATCGGCGTCGGCGCCGCCATCTACCTCCACGAGTACACCCGGGAAGGGCGCATCACCGGGATCATCAGGGCCGGCGTCGACCTCCTGGGCGGCACGCCGTCCATCGTCTTCGGCCTCTTCGGGTTTGCGTTCCTGGTGCTCTACCTGGATCTCGGGGTATCGCTGCTCGCCGGCCAGATCACGCTGGGGCTGATGATCCTCCCCACCGTCATCAGGACGACCGAAGAGGCGTTGAAGAGCGTGCCGGGCAGCGTCAGGGAGGGAAGCCTCGCTCTCGGGGCGACGCGCTGGCAGACCATACGGCGGGTCGTGCTCCCGCCGGCGGTGCCGGGAATCCTGACCGGCACGATCCTCGGCATCGGGCGGGCCGCCGGGGAGACTGCGCCGATTCTCTTCACCGCGGTCGTATTCTCCCGGCGGTTCCTCCCCACATCGGTGACGGAACCGGTGATGGCGCTCCCCTACCACCTCTTCATCCTGGCGACCAACGTCCCCGGGGCACGAGAGAACCAGTACGGAACGGCACTGGTGCTTCTCGCGCTGGTGGCGGCCATCTACCTGGTCGCGATCGTCATCCGGACACGTTACCAGAGATCAATTCGGTGGTGACCCATAATGCAGAGAGACAACAGTATCCTCACAGCAGAACACCTGAGCCTCTACTACGGCGACAAGCAGGCCCTTTGCGACGTATCGATCCCTATCCCGCCTAACAGGGTCACCGCACTGATCGGACCCTCCGGGTGCGGGAAATCGACCCTCCTGCGCTGTTTCAACCGGTTGAGCGACCTCGTCGAGGATGTCAGGATTGAGGGCAGGATCCTCTTTGAGGACGGGGACATCCTTGATGCGGACTGCGACGTCGTCGACCTGCGCAAAAGGATCGGGATGGTCTTCCAGAAACCCAACCCCTTTCCCTCGTCCATCTACGACAACGTCGCCTACGGGCCCAGCGTTCACGGGGTCCGCAGCCGGGAGAGACTGGACGCGATCGTGCAGGAGAGCCTGAAGAAGGCGGCTCTCTGGAATGAGGTGGCGGACCGGCTCAACGACTCCGCGATGGGGCTTTCGGGCGGGCAGCAGCAACGGCTCTGCATCGCAAGGACGCTTGCGGTCGGGCCCGAGATCATCCTCATGGACGAACCCTGCTCCGCGCTCGACCCCATTGCCACCTCGAAGATCGAGAACCTCATCAACGAACTCAAAGAGGACTACACGGTCGTCATCGTGACCCACAACATGCAGCAGGCAGCCCGGGTCAGCGACTACACGGGGTTCATGTACCTTGGGCGGCTGGTCGAGTTCGGGCCGACCGCCCGAATCTTCGAGACCCCGCAGGAAGAGTTGACCAACAACTACGTGACGGGACGCTTTGGATAGGATGCCTATGAGAGATAAATTTCACGAGGAACTCAAAGGCCTCAAGGACCTGGTCCGGGAGCAGGGGGCGTTCTCCTACGGCATGCTCTCCGACTCGATGATCGCCCTGCAGGAGCAGGACCCCGGGCTTGCCGCACGCGTGTATGCCCGGAGGGTGGAGCTCGCCGATAAAAGCCATGCTATCGAAGAGGCGGCGCTCCGCCTCATCGCGCTCTACCAGCCCATGGCACGCGATCTCCGATCCATCGTCTGTGCGCTCCGGATGAACTTCGCGCTCTACCGTATCGGCCGGTACGGGAAAGATATCGCGCAACTTGTGGAAGAGCTTTCCGGGGAACCGCATATCGGGAACCTGATGAGCCTGCCGCACATGGCGGATCTGGTCCGCGCCATGATCGCCGATGCCCTCAAAGCCTATCAGTTCGAGGGTATCGAACCTATCGCTGGCATGTCGCACCGGGACGATGTCGTGGACAACCTCAGGTACACCATCTTCCGGGAGAGCCTTACGCACATGATGGAGGACCCGCGCAACATCCCCCGTTGTATCGACTACGTGATGATCGCACGCTACCTGGAGCGCTGTGCCGATCACGCCTGTGATATCGCCGAGCAGGTCTGCTACATGGTCACCGGCGAGCGGGTGGAGGTGAAGTGATACGGCGGCACAGCCTGCTACCTCCACATGAGCCATGAGATCCAGAGAAGCAGGGCGATCAACAGCACGATCAGTGCGACCGACCATGCCAGGTATTGTTTTGCGATGGTCTGGTCGTGGGTATCCCGGGGTTTGATCTTCAGCACGGTCACGGCGACGAGCGCCCCCGCTATCAGCCCGACGACCTGTCCGGCCACAAGCAGCGTAGTAGTGATCAGGCTCATGGGCTGGAGCACCAGAACAAGGCCGGTCACCACCGTCGGCGGGATGATGGCGGCAGCGATGGCGACGCCGGCGATCACCTCCGAAGTGCCCCGGTTGAACGCCACCACCGCCGCGAATCCGAGGAGCACCGCCATCAGCGTGTAGATGGGGTTCACCACGAGACGCGTGGTGATCTCCTCGGTCAATGCGAGCGGTATGACGATATTGATGAGAAAGGTGGCGATTGCGGAGAGGAAGAAGACGCCCAGAAGCAGCGCCGCCAGCACGCCGAGGCACCGCAGGGCATTCTGGGCCCTGCCGAGAGCAGCATAGACGGCGAACCCGTAGATCGGGCCCATGATCGGGGAGAGGAGCATCGCCCCGATGATGATCGTCTGGTTGTCGAGGAGCAGGCCGGAGAGGGCTACCAGCCCGGCGATGGAAGTCAACGCCAGTTTTTCGAGATCGAGTTCCCCATAATCCTTAACTGTGTCAAGCAGTTTCTCGACCGGCGTCTTCTCTTCCTTTTTCTCGACCTTCTTCTCGGCACGTTTCAGGAGCGACGAGATGACGAACTCCGGTGTCGATACCTCGATCATGTTCTCGTTGTACCGCAGGTCCAGTACGCTCTGGATCTTCTCGATCAGGTCATCAAGGTTCTCTTCCGGCGTGTATACGGTGATCTCGTAGACGTCCTGCACGAGCGATATCGTGTAATGGAGCCCCTCGAGAGCGTCCTCTACTTGTTTATGCCCGTCTTCCCGGACGTGTACAACGATCTTCTTCATGATCCGAAAACATGCTTTGCCGTTATGAACCGGCCCCGGCGTCGCACCTGGACGTTCAGCCTTCCGGAGAAGTTCGCCCGCCGTAACGCTCCGCAAACCTGCGGGATTACCCCTCCACTGCGTGGCAGTGCGGGCAGCCCGGCTGGAGAAAACACCGTAGCAGGCCACGCTCCCGGCGACAGTATCGTCTACGGTCTGGTGTAATGCGGCGGGTGAATTTAAGCCTTTCCAGATACGCAGTAGGAAAGGGACGATCCGGCACCGGTCCTCCCGATCCGAAGGCGGGGTGGCCGTGAGGGACTGCTATGCCGTCGGGCCGGTCAGAGGAACGACGTGAGCGATAGGGTGTGTCACAGGGATCGAAAACTTGCCCGATAGTCGGACGATAGAAGAGATCCCAGAATAAATGCAGTTTAGAGAGAAGAGGATACGCGAAAAGACGACGTCAAGGGGGGAAGTGTCTTGTGCGGATCCAAATCTCTCTAGGCCTATTTAGGCCAGAGTAATATTTAATGATTTCTATTATTAAATAGTAGAAAATAAAGGTTTTGGCAGGTTGCCCGGCCATTTACGGATTATCGTGCAGGAGCCGCCTCAACTCTCGTCTCTCGCGGGTTCGGTCCCTCTACGACCGGATTATCCGGATGCGTGACCCATTCGGTGAACGATCCCTCGTAGATCCGAACGCTCGGATAGAGGTAGAACCACTTGAGGAGGACAAACTCGTTGGTGGCCTCCCGGCCGGTCCCGCACGAGCAGATGACGGTCCTGCTCCGGTCGACGCCGTGCTCTTCCAGGATCATATCGAGTTCGTCGTTGGATTTGAGCCGCGCCGGGTTCGCATCGTCCATCAGGCTTTTCCAGGGCAGGTTGATGGCACCGGGGATATGCCCGGGCCTCCGCCAGGGTCCCTGTCCCTCATAGACCTTTGCCGGACGTGCATCGAGCACGACGACATCGTCGTTGTCCTTGACCCGCAGGAACTCCTCATACCCGATGGGGTAGTCGTCGTGAGCCTCGACGGTGAAGCTGGACGGCTCAACCGCGGGGTACTCCTGCGAGAGTTCCCGCCCCTCGCTCTTCCACCCGTCAAGGCCTCCGTCGAGGACGTATACGGTGTTGTGGCCATACTTCGCCAGCGTATAGGCCATCATCGTCTGCCCAAGCCCGTCACCCGCACCGGAGAACGCGCCTTTGCCGGTGTAGACGACGACCGGGGAGTCGGCCTCAAGGCCCGCGCGCCGGAACGACTCCTGCAGGCAGGCGCTCGGGCTATACGACCCCGGGAAGCCACGGTTGGATACCCGCAGGACCCCCTCGGTCAGGTAGACGGCACCGGGGATGTGCTCCTGGATGTAGTCATGTATGTTCGGCTGGACGTCGATGACCGTCAGGTTGGCATCGTTTAAGTGGTCGGTCAGCCAGCTCGGCGTAACCAGTTTGACCTTCCCGTCACCACGGGGATACGGGACATTCTCCCGGTCGCTTGTGGCCTGCAGGCGTTCCATACCGCCGGGGGTGAACATCTTTTCTTCCATTCCTATCACCTCATACTGGATGTTCTCACTGGAGAGAGTGATCCGGGCCTCACTCCGGGCTTGAGAACACATATACCTTGTGCAGGATCCGGTAGGAGGTGTGGATGGGGCCTCGCGGCACGGGTTGTTGCGCCCACGGAGGAGGCGTATTCTTGAAAAATGGGGCCGGGGTGCAGTTGCAGGTAGCAGGAAGGGTTCCGACGCCGTCACTTTGCAGGGCTCTCCGGACCAACCTCGATACTCTCCCCTGGCGAGAGTACCGCGACCCGGATCGATGTCGTCCGCTCGATAGCCTGCTTGAAGCCCAGGACATCCTGCCGGATGGCAGGGAACGTGTCGTAGTGCATCGGGATCACCAGCCGTGCTCCGATGTACCGGGCCGCGATCATCGCCTCGTCGGGCCCCATCGTGAAGCACCCGCCGACGGGGAGGAGCGCCACATCCGGCCGGTAGAGGTCCCGGATGAGCTGCATGTCGGAGAAGAGCGCCGTATCGCCTGCGTGGTAGACTCTGATGCCGTCCATCGCGATGACGAACCCGGCAGCGACACCGCCGTAGAAGCCCGGGCCCTCATCCTCCAGCCACGACGAGTGGAGCGCGGGCGTCATCGTGAACCGGACACCATCGACGGTGATGCTGCCGCCGAGGTTCATCGGTTCGGCCGGAACACCCTTCGATCGGAGGTACTTTGCCACTTCGTTGATGGCGACCGTCTTCTTCAACAACTGCGCAGCAATGCCCAGATGGTCCGCATGGGCGTGCGTCACGGCAACGATATCTGGCTCCACGGGGAGCGAGCCCTCCGGGATGAAGGGGTCGATGAGGATCGTCCGCGATCCAACGAGTGAGAAACATGCGTGGCCAAGCCAGGTCAACCTCATGGAGAAGAGATCGGCCTGAATACTAAAAAATGTTCAGTAGAATTACAGAGGGTGGACCGGGGGCTCAGAACTCCCCCATGTCGATCGCTTCGGTGATGTCGATCGCCTCGGAGAGGCCATCGTTGGCGACACCGCGCGTCATCAGCTCGGAGAGATCACGGTCTTCCATCACATCCCTGATCCGTTCCAGGTACGGGTCCAGGGTGGTGTCCCTCTGCTGTTCGATCACATGGCGGTACTCACGAAGTGTGGAGGGGCTCACGTCAAGTTCCTCACTGATCTCCTTCATGGTCTTCCCCGAATCCAGAAGCTCCGACATCGCCCCCTGGTCGAACGGCATCTTGAAGTCGAGTTCCCGGAAGAGTTTGAGGCGGACCCGGGCACGTGCCACGGTCTTGCTCAATTTCTCATCGCCGAGCGCCCTCGCAATCTCGGTGTCGTTCTTGCCGTCGTAGTACGCAACCACGAGTTTTGCGAGCTGCCGTGGGGCAAGTTTGGTCTTGAAATACCCCTGATCGAGAACCTCTCGCATGATCAGGGCAATCTCGCGCTCGACAGCGTCGCGATCCCGGAGCGTACCGTGAACCTTCCTCATCGGCTCAACGATCGTCTTCTTGTTCGTGATGGTCGTGAACAGCTCAAGGAGCTGCTGCTTGCGGGTATCTTCTGCCATGTCCGTGTCTCTCTGTTCTGTATTCCACCGTCTGGCTCTGAAGGTCATCATGATGACCTCGGATATATATAATTTATCCCCCAACCGGGGCGTAACGTTCCCTACATTACAACCGCTAGCATTTAAAACTTACCATATAAACCCTCGAAACAGAAAGATCATTTTTGCAGATGTAACCATATCTTCCGGGATCATGACCACTATGGAAAAAAACTTTCTCTTTCAGCCCATTTTACGAAGAATTGTGATCTCGCGCGAGGGGATGACCATTCTTTATTAGCACCGGCGCTCAAATGTACTGCAGGACTATGGCCGAGACGAGCGATATTTACGAAAAAGTCATGGAAGTAGCCAGAAGACGGGGTTTCGTCTGGCCCTCAGCCGAGATATACGGGTCGATCGCCGGGTTCATCGACTACGGCCCGCTCGGAGCGATGATGAAGCGGAACGTAGAGAACCTCTGGCGATCCTTCTACGTCTTCCAGGAAGGCTACTACGAGATAGAATGTCCCACCGTCGGAAACGAAGCAATCTTCGTCGCATCCGGTCATGTGAAAGAGTTCGCCGATAAGATGGTGCAGTGTCCGCACTGCGGCGAGTATCTCCGCGCCGATCATATTGCCGCAGAGAACGGCATCGAGAATGCAGGCACGCTCCCGGCGGAGGCGCTCCAGGCAGCGCTCTGTGAACTGCCCTGCCCCGCATGCCAGGAACCTCTGGGCGAAGCGGGCGTCTTTGCCTTCAACCTGATGTTCGAGACGACCATCGGTCCGGGGTCGCAACGGAAGGGCTACCTGCGCCCCGAGACCGCTCAGGGCATCTTCACCGACTTTTCCCGGCTCCTGCGCTTCTACCGGGACAAGCTCCCCTTCGGCGCCGTCCAGATCGGGAAGTCCTACCGGAATGAGATCTCTCCCCGCCAGGGTATGATCCGGCTGCGGGAGTTCTCCCAGGCAGAAGCCGAGATCTTCGTCCACCCCGACCGGAAGAACCATCCCGCCTTCCAGCGCTACGCGGATTATACAGCGCCTCTCCTCACCATCGCCCGGCAGCTCGATGACCAGGAGCCGGCCGGGATCACGATGCGTGCCGCCGTGGACGAGGGGCTGATCGCAAACGAGTACGTCGCCTACTACATCGCGCTCACGCACCGGATCCTGACCGCCATCGGCGTGGACCCGGCGAAACTCCGGTTCCGCCAGCACCTGACCGATGAGCGGGCACACTACGCGGCCGACTGCTGGGACGCCGAGGTATACTCCGGCCGCTTCGGCTGGGTGGAGATCGTCGGCATCGCCGACCGCACCAACTACGACCTGCGCTCGCACGCCGGACAGTCCGGCACCTCGATGACGGTCTTCATGCCCTACGACGAACCAATGCGGGTCACGAAACGGCGGATTATAGCCGACATGGGCGTGCTCGGTCCCCGGTTCCGCGGCAAAGCGAAGGCTATCGCGGACGCCCTGGCCTCTTCCGACCCGGGAGAGGACGGCGCGCGGGTCACCGTCGACGGCGAGGAGTTCTTCATCCCCGCCGACCTCTACCAGGTCCGGGAGGAAGAGGTGGAGGTCCGCGGCGAAGAAGTGATGCCCCACGTCATCGAACCTTCGTACGGCATCGACCGGATGATCTACGTCGCTCTCGAGCACAGCTACGCCGAGGAGGAGGTCGAGGGCGAGATCCGGAAAGTACTCCGGCTCCCGCCGGCGATCTCACCAATCCAGGTCGCCGTCTTCCCGCTGATGAACCGGGACGGTCTCGATGGAATCGCGCAGGCGATCGTAGAGCGGCTCACCCAATGCCGCATCCTCGCCCAGTACGACGACTCCGGCGCCATCGGCAGGCGTTACCGGAGACAGGACGAGGTCGGGACACCCTTTGCCGTCACCGTCGACTACGATACGCTTGAGGACAACACCGCGACCGTCAGGGACCGTGACAGCATGGAGCAGGTCCGTGTGCCGGTCGAACGGCTGCCGGAGACCCTCTCCGCACTCATCGCCGGCACCATCACGTTCCATGAACTCAGGGCATGACCTCCATCTCCCACCCGCTGATCCGGCCAGAGAGCATAGAGGACCGGCGGTACCAACTCTCCATCGCGCTCCGCGCACTTGACGCGAACACGATGGTCGTCCTTCCGACCGGCCTCGGGAAGACGGCCGTCGCGCTCATCGTCGCGGCATCCCGCCTCTACTCTCACCCGGGCAAGGTGCTGATGCTTGCGCCTACAAAACCCCTGGTCGAGCAGCACCTCCGTTTTTTCAGGCAGTTCATGCTCTCCCGGGAAGGTTCCGAGCCGCAGGAGTCCGATTTTGTGATGTTCACCGGGGACACTCCTCCGGAGGAGAGGGCCAGAGCCTGGGAGGCGTGCCGGGTCTGTTTCGCCACCCCGCAGGTGATCAAGAACGACTGCCTGGCAGGGAGGTACAGCCTCGCCGACGTCGTGCTGCTGGTCGTGGACGAGTGCCACCGGGCGGTAGGGAACTATGCGTATGTCTTCCTGGCGCAGCACTACTGCACCACGGCGAGGGAGCCCCTGCTCCTCGCGATGACCGCCTCTCCCGGAGGGGACCAGGTGAAGGTGCAGGAGGTCTGCAACAACCTGCATATCGAGGCGGTCGAAACAAGGGTGGATACCGACGAGGATGTCCAGCCCTACATCCACGAGCGCGACATCCAGTACGTCGACGTCTACCTGCCTGAAGAACTGCAGGCGGCGCTCGTTGTCCTCCGGGGACTCGTGGAGTCGCGCCTCACCCGGCTCGCGAGCCTCAACTTCCACGTCCCGAAAGCGGACAAGCTCTCGATGAAGGCGCTCAACGGCTTAAACGCCCAGATCCAGCAGCGTATACGGTCACGGGATCCCTCTGCGTTCATCGCGGCATCCCTGCACGCCGAGTGCATGAAACTCCGCCATGCCATCTCGCTCGTCGAGACCCAGGGAAGCGGGGCGCTCAAACTCTACCTTGCCCGGCTCGGCGCGGAAGGGGCCTCGAGCGCAGGAAGCAAGGCGAGCAAGCGCCTCGTCGGCGACCCCGCCTATCAGCACCTCGTCGAGGTCTCCGGCGGCTGGAAGGAGGAACTTCATCCCAAGGTGGCGATCGTCCGCGAACTGGTGCGGGCGCAACTTGCGGCGCACCCACAGAGCCGGATCATCGTCTTTGCCACCTACCGCGACACCGTCCAGACGCTTGTCGAGGCGCTCTCCGGGAGCGGCATCGCCTGCGAGCGGTTCGTCGGCCAGGCCTCCCGGGATGCGGAGCGGGGGCTCTCGCAGAAAGAGCAGATCGCGAGCCTCGCCCGGTTCCGGGAGGGTGAGTTCAGGTGTCTGGTCGCGACCTCCGTGGGCGAGGAGGGGCTCGACGTCCCCTCGACGGATATGGTGATCTTCTACGAGGCCGTCCCCTCGGAGATCAGGAGCATCCAGCGGAAAGGGCGGACCGGGAGGAGCGGCAGCGGCACGATTGTCGTCCTGGTAACGAAAGGCACCTCCGACGAGACATTCCGGTACGTGAGCCAGACCCGGGAGCGGGCGATGGTGACGGGGATCAAGAGCATGAGCACTGCGCCCGCCCCCACCCCGCTGGTCCCGCCTATCCCGGCCGCCACCAAACAGATAGACTTCCTCGCGTTTGCTCCTCCTGGACCGGCGATCACCGTCGACGACCGGGAGACGTCGTCCCGGGTCGCCGAGCGCCTGCACGAACTCGGGGCATCGATCACGCTCGAGCGCCTTGAATTTGGGGACTACGCAATCGGCGACCGTATCCTCGTGGAGCGCAAGACCTCCCAGGACTTCATGAACACCCTGGTTGAGCGGGACCTCTTCGGGCAGATCAAGGCCATGGCCGGTGCGGTGCCGCGTCCCGTCCTGATCATCGAGGGAGTTGACGACCTTTACGGGGTGCGCAACATCCACCCGAACGCTATCAGGGGCACGCTTGCCGCTATCACGGTGGATATGGGGGTCACGCTGATGCGCACGAGAGATGCGGACGACACCGCCGAGATGCTCTACATCCTCGCGCAACGGGAGGGGAGCGAGCGGGGAGAGCACAAGGTGCATCCAAAAAAGTCCTACCGGTCGGTCCGCGAGGAGCAGGAGTATGCACTCGCTGCGTTCCCAAACATCGGCATGAAGAGTGCACGGCTCCTCCTCGAGCACTTCGGGTCGCTCAAGGCGATCATCGATGCCGAAGCGGAGGAACTGGCATCCGTGCACGGGATCGGGGAAAAGACCGCCCGTGCGATCTGGGATCTTGCCCGCAGGCCTTACCGCTGATCCAGTCTTGCGAGGGCTCTAGCGCCCCGCTCAACCGCCATCATCAGGGTCAGGCACTCGCCGGCCCTCTGCTCGCTCCTGATACGCTCGCAGAGGTGGATGATCGTCCGCTCGAGTTCCTCGGCAACCCGGCCCTGCGGCTCCCGGGCGACCGTCGCCGGTGCGGGAGACTGCTCGGGCTGCCGAACCGGCGCAGGCGGCTCCGGTTCGGGAAGAGTTCCGCTGGATGTAGCGAGCGGGCAGATCACGCACTGTGTCGCTCCCTTGTACTCAAACAGGGGGTACCCGCAGACCTTACAGGATTTAGCGAGCATCTTTCCTCCCTTCAGGAGATACTCGGCCATCACTTCGTCAGCCTGATCAGCCGTCATTTCGTCGAACTCCCTTAATCAACTTATATATGTCTGGATGCCATTAATAATAGAGGGGTAATTCTAATGGCAAGTCCAGACGAAACAATACGGATCTGCATCCAGATGCTGCAGAATATCAGCGAGGATTCCACCATTCCACGCAATATCAGGCGCGTCGCAGACGCGACCAAAACGGTTCTCCAGGACGAATCCCGGAGCATCGGTCTCCGCGCCGCAACCGCGATCTCCATGATCGACGAGATCAGCAACGACCCGAACATGCCGGTCCACGCACGGACCCGCATCTGGGAACTGGTATCGCAGCTGGAAACAGTTCCTCTCGATTAAACCACTCATTCTTCCGAAACGACTCCGGCGAAGACCAGAAGCAGGGTGATACTATTCTTGGGTTGCCAGCCCGGCGGCCGTACTGCCCTGCTCATCGCATAGCAACCGGATTCTTGAGTCTCCGTCCTCGCGTTCAGCCCTGGACGGTGATGTAGACCGTCCTCCGGCGGCTCGACCGCACATCGAGTTCGAGAAGGACGATCTGCTGCCAGGTGCCGCACGCGAGCCTGCCCTCGATCACCGGGACCGAGAGCGACGGGCCGACAATCGCCGCCCTGACGTGGGACCGCCCGTTGCCGTCGCCCCATGCCGCATCGTGCGCGTAGGGGATATCGGCCGGGGCGATCACCGAGAGCGCCCGACGGAGATCCGAGAGCACACCCGGCTCGTACTCGATGGTGGTGACGGCGGCGGTCGAGCCTGCGACGAAGACACAGGCAAGGCCTTCCCGCACGCCGCTCTCGGTGATCGCCTGGGCTACCCGGGGCGTGAGGTTGGCGACCTCCCCTTCTCCATGTGTCTCTACCTGAATCGTTGTACGGAACATGCTACGGACACCTCATCCACACGCCCTGTTGTCTCCTGTCCGGATAAAACTCGCGGAACGGG
>JAENZF010000036.1 GCA_016841385.1 Methanobacteriota archaeon
GGTGAGGATGTTGATCGTCAGCGCAATCCCGAGCGTGGCGAGGTCGAGCGCGAGGATCCGGGTGTAGGAGAGCCAGTCGCCGAGGAAGTTCGTGAGCCGGAACGCGCCGAGCGGTCCGTAGGCGACGAATATCATGCCGATGCCGGTGACGGCGCCGATCGCGGCGAGGATCTCGACCGACGCCGGGAGGGCGGCCCACCCCAGGAAGCCGACCGCCAGGACTGCCGCGGCAGGCTGCAGGATGAACCAGGAGCACTGCTCGAAGATCCCCCTGCGGACCTGGTGCGCCGCGACGTTCTGCCAGAGGCCGAGGAGCAGGCCGGCGTTGATCTGCACCACGCCGATCGCCAGCGCCACGACCAGGATATCGACGGGCTGAGCAAGCGGGTCGACGACGGCGAACGGCACCTGCACGCCGAAGAACCGCGGGAGAAGGTCGCCGAAGAAACCGCCCTGCAGGATGCCGAAGACGATGCCCGACACCCCGCAGGCCAGCATGATCAGCGAGAGGTCGCGGATCGACCGGCTGCCCTGACCGAGGATGCGGTAGCTCAAGAACGCCCCGAGAGCCAGGACCAATCCGTAACCGGCGTCGCCGAGCATGAAGCCGAAGTAAAAGACGATGATCGGGGCGATGATGACCGTCGGATCGATCCCGCCGTACCGGGGCACGGCGAACATGCTCGTCAGCATCTCGAACGGCTTTGCCCAGGCCGGATTTTCGTAGGCGGCGGGGACGGACGTCCGCGCAGGGTCGGGCGGGGAGAACCTGCAGAACGAAAAACCTCCCGACGCCCGCTCGGTCAGCGCCTCGAGCCTCTCACGGTCGGACGCCCGGACGAACCCTTCGATGACCACCGTCTCCTGCGTGGTGCCCGCGAGACCGAAGACCTCTCCTTCTTCCCGCATCACCTCCGCCTCTTCACGGTATGCCCGCCACACGTCCTCCCGGTCGGACGCGATCGCCTCCGCCTCTTCGACGATCCGCCTCCGGCGCTCCCGGACCTCCGAGCGCTCCGCATCGAGCCGATAAAAGACGTCATCCGGGCTGCCGGCCAGTCCCGGTGCGGAGACCGGCTCCCAGGGCACCCGGCGGAGCGCCTCTTCGACGGCCGGGAGGTGCTCGTTCACGGTGGCGACGACATAGACGGCCGTCTCGTCCACGGTGTGGGAGAGGACCAGCACCTCGTCAATCCCGAGGGCGCCGAGCGCTCCCCCGACCTCTCCGGCCGCATCGCGGGGCACGGTGCCGGCAAGGACGGTGAGGTAGGCGGAGGTGCCGAGGTGCTCGGGGCGCACGGCGAGCGGGCGGAGGTATCCGACCGCCCGGAGATCTGCATCAATCTCCGCCTCCCGCTCTTTGAGCCCTGCCAGTTCCTGCTGGAGGGCGATCGCCCGGTCGCCCTCCCGGACCAGCCGGTCGAAGTCCCCCGTGGCGTCCCGGAACGGCAGACCCGCAACCGGGATGGGGTTGTGGGAGGGCCGGACAAAGAGGTCGCGCAGAGTTGGCCGGCGGTCCGGTCGAGTCTCGGCTATCGCGGCGAGGATACGGTCCATCTTCAGCCGGTAATCAATGGAGCCGGCCGTGTACCCCGCCCTCTCCCCGGGGGTGAGTGCCGGTGCGTTCTCTCCGGGGCCGTCGTGCACCCCCCGCACCTCCACCAGGCCGGACTCGTGGAGCGACCGCACAACCGACTCCGCTTCGGCTGCGTGGATGCCTATCGTCACAAAGAGCATCTCGGCGGGGGAGAGCATCTCACTCACCTGTCACCCGGGAGAGGACGTACGCGACCGCATCCGGGATCCGTGCCTGTGTCTCCCGGCGCAACGCCTCCGCACGCTCCGCTCCGTCGCGCCGGATCCGCTCCCCCTCGCTGCGGGCTGCCTCACGGGCCTCCTCGACGATCCGTGTCCGTTCCCTTTCCGCTTTTATCCCCCATTGCTTGAGGATCGCGTCCCGCTCGACGCGGGCCTCCAGAAGCACCCCATCGGTGCGTGAACGGGCTTCCGCCACGAGCGCTATCGCCTCGCGTTCTGCCTCTTTTATGCGTGTTATCTCGTCGGCAACCATCCCGATACCCCCTACCTCACCACGAGGACATGCGAATCGGCGGCATGCACGACCGTCTCGCTGACCCCGCCAAGCATAATCGCGGCAGCGTTCGACCTCCCCTTCGCGCCTATGACGACAAGGGTGGGGTCGGTCGCCACGATGATGGCCAGCAGCTCCGAGATGGCGTTGCCGGTCTTTAAGATCGGGGTGACCTTCGCATACCCGTGGGCTGCAAACCTCTGTTTCAGTTCCATGAGCCGCCGGGTATCACGCCGATTGAACTCCTCCATCTGCGGCGCCGATGCATAGCCGAGGGTCCGGAGATCCTGGATATGGACCACGATCAGGTCTTCGGGGTTCGCGCGGGCCATCTGTTCGACGAACGGGATGCATCTCTCCGAGTTCGCTGAAAAGTCGGTGGCAAAGAGCACCCGTTGCAGCAGCCTGTCCCTTGCGAGCATGCACGTGGCTCCGTCGACCAGTTCGATGAGGTTCAGCTTGAGGATGAGCACCGGGCGATCCGCGTGGTGGAGCACGTTCTCGGTCTCGTTCCCGAGAAACGTCCGCCGGAGCACGCCCGTCGGGCGCGACCCGATAAGAATGACCGAGGCATGGTCGCGCGCCGCACGGTCAACAATCTCCACCCAGGGTGTCCCGACCGCCACGTCGGACCTGACCGCAGGCGTCCCGGCTGCTTTGAGACCCCGGCTCCAGTCCTCGAGAACTCCCCGGGCGTACTCGACGGCCCCGGGATCGGCTTGTGCCTCCCGCTTCTCGACGACATGGAAGAGGACAACCTCCCCGGCCCCGGCGCTGACCAGCTCGCGGACGGCGCAGAACATCCGCTCGGTGGTACCAGAGAGGTCGACCGGAAAGAGGATCGTTGCAAACATCGGATACGCCACGCTATAGTTGTTGCCGCAATAAAACCGCTTCGTGCCGGACGGCAACCGGTGCAGGATCGCTGCCTGATGCAGCCACCTGCCGCCCGGGAAGTCGCGTTTCAGGCCGAAGGGTGTCGGTTGTCTCTCGACCGTGCGAGAGATAGGCATACACACTCTTTCCGGCGTATCCGTCCATGATCATCAGCAGTGAAGTCCTCTTTGTCGTTGGTATTAAAGGTTTTCAAAAAAAATTGAACCGCGGCGCGGGCTCACCCGTAACGAAGGACAGGCTGCCTAAAGAGATTTTAAGGACACCACGCCTTACTTGCAGGGTTCTGTCCGGACGGGTCATCCCGGAACACCCGCGAGGCCGTCTGGCCACAGGCCCGGCTGATGAAGATCGATAATCCGGCTCTGCTCTTTTCCCTCAATACTGAGGGTGACCGACTGAATGTTTAAATCCTTTCCCCTCCGCCGGAATCTGCCTCGACCCCCTGCGCCATTTTCAGGCAGTGGATCGGGCTTAAGACCGCAGGTCTTCTCATGTTCCGCCTGCCTGAAGGGCAGGCGTCGCATTCTCCAAAGGGGGATGGGGGGGAGCCGCATCCAATCCCGGAACCCGGTTTCCCGGCGCGACGTCACATCCTCCGCGGCATGGTCCGCCGGTGCAGGTGCATCGTGGCGGCGGTAAAGACCAGGGTGAAGAGGGCAAGCGCTGCGATGTCGACGGCCACCGGGAAGTAATGTGCGCCCGTAAACGAGTATCGCACCAGATCGGTGAAGTAGGTGAGCGGCGAGCAGACGGCAAGATAAAGCCCCCACGCAGGCATCTGCTCCAGCGGGACGAAGATGCCGGAGATGAAGACGAGCGGGAACTTCAGGAGCGACGAGAGCATCATGATGTTCGAGGGTACGTTTGTGGGCGGGACGGCAATGAGCATCCCGAGAGCCGAGAAGCAGACCGCGGCAAGGAGGACGGCAGAACCGAGCACGATACCGTGCAGGAGCCCAAGGCCGAGGGCGAGGGCGATGAGGAGGGTGACCGCCGTGACTCCGATCCCGAAGAGGATGGAAGCGATCATGTCCCCGAGCACGATCGTCTCGATCGCGACCGGGCAGGCTGCAAGGCGCTCGAGGGTCTTTGCCTGCCCTTCCCAGGGAAATATTGCAGGAGATACGGCGGTCGAGGTGAAGAAGAGGGTCATCCCCATGAGCCCGGAGAGGAGGAACGCGAGGGGGAGCTGCCGACCTCCCATGAAGAAGGCCAGGAAGAGGAAGACCGGCATGAAGATGCCGAAGATGAGGACCGGACCCTTGAGGTAATAGATACGGATGTCCTTCTTCGCGATCGCCCATGCCCGCCTGATCTGTTCGGACGTTCCTGCCGGGTTCATAATCTCTCTTCCTCCCCTGTCAGCCGTAGAAAGACCTCGTCGAGCGACGGGGCAAGCGTATTGAGGGTGAGAATTGCTAGCCCCTCCTGCCGGCTGAACGATACCAGGGAGCGGATGGCCGTATCCTGATCCTCTGCCGTGATCTGCCACTTGTCTCCCGTCCGACCGGCCCCGGTGATGCCCGCAAGCCCTGAAAGGAGATCTCCCGCAATCTCCCGGTCGAAGCTCACCTCGATCCGGTGGACCCGGTCGATAGCGGTCTTGAGTTTCTCCGGCGCGTCGATCGCGACGATCCTTCCACTCCTGATGATGCCTATGCGGTCGCAGAGACGGTTCGCCTCCTCCATGTTATGGGTGGTGAGAAAGATGGTTGTCCCGTCCGCATTCAGCGCTCGCAGCAGGACGAGGATCATCTGCGTGCTCTGTACGTCCAGGCCGCTCGTCGGCTCGTCGAGGAAAAGGAGTTCGGGCTCGTGGAGGAGCGCCAGAGCGAGTATGAGCCTCTGTCTCATGCCTTTGGAGTAGCCCTGCACCTTCTGGTCTCTCCTCTCGTAGAGGCCGAGGGTTTCGAGAAGGTCGCGGGAACGCTCGTTCGCCCGATTCCGGTCGAGCCCGTAGAGTTCCCCCATCAGCATGAGGTTCTGCCATGCGGTGAGGTCGACATACGCATTCGAGGTCTCGGGCACGACGCCGAACCGTTGCTTCGCCTGGACCGGTTCCCTTCGGATATCATGCCCGAGGACCCTGGCGCTCCCGCCGTCCATCGGGATGACGCCGGTGAGCATCCTCGTGGTGGTGGTCTTCCCCGCCCCGTTCGGCCCGAGGAAGCCGAAGATCTCGCCTTCTCGGACCTCGAACGAGACACGATCCACGGCGGTGATGGCGCCGAAGACCTTCGTCAGGTCTGCGGCCTCGATCACTCCCGGCATGCCTCTCCCCCTCTGCCGGCCTGACGTATCCCGAGGATAATCATCCGTGTGCGACACCTGATGCCCCGCACCTCGTTCGCATCTACCGGAACGAAATGCCCCATATTCACCTGATACTCTTCGTCTCCCGATACGATGGTGCCCTCCCCGGAAAGCACGAGAAATTGCACCGCATACGGCTCTCGGTGAGGCGGGATCTCCTGGCCGCTCTCGAAGCAGACGAGGACCAGATCCGTCTGCCCCGATCGCATCAGGTCTCTCTTCATCGGTCCTTCTTTCGAGAATTCTGCCATTTCTATGAGGTTCAGCCTACCGCAACAGTGTTCTCCGGTATTTCCAATCACAGTGTTCTCCCGTTCCTGCATATCAGCGCCATCCACGTACGAGATGCACGTTTGTAGCGCTCCTGACAATACTTTAGAAAGTATAGTATTAAGGATGCATACTGTCGAAACAGATACCAACTATGTGCAACGATAGTGAAGCGTTCAGCACCTGCCCCCTCCGGGGGATACTCCCCGTTATTGCGAAGAAGTGGACTCTCCTGATCATCACGACCATCGGGAGAGCGGGGACGATCCGGTTCACCGAGCTGGAGAATGCGCTCGCGGGCATCAGCCCCAAGACCCTCACCGATACGCTCAAAGTCCTCGTGAGTGAGCATCTCGTCGAGCGGCACTGCTACGCCGAGATCCCGCCCCGGGTGGAGTATTCGCTCACCGAGGACGGTGCCGGGCTCCGTGAAGCAATGCTGCCGCTCCTGCAGTGGGCATCGCAGCGGGACGCGGTGCGGCCCGTCGTGTGCGGCCTCGTTACCCCCTCCGGTGCCTGCAGCACTACAGAACCGGAACGGGGCTGCGCCCGGCCGAAGTTCCCCCTCTAGCTGCATCCGCCCCGCTCCGGTAACGGCCGGAGTCGGTCCTTCTCCCGGATAAACCAGGTGCCGGACGAGCCGCAGAGGTCGCAGTTCACCGCCTGACCGCCTCCAGCACGACGACGGTGAGATGCTCGATCTCATCGAACCGGGGTTCGGCCATCCCGTTCTTTTCGATGCCGCAGTCGGTAGCAACGATGTGAAGGTGCGGCTCGACCCCGAGCGCCCGCACCTTCTTCCTCCCGCAGCAGTCGCCGCACCCGTCCAGAACCAGGATGCGGTCGGAGTGGCGAAGGGCACTCTCCAGCGACGCGGTCGGCCGGGTGGCCGCAAGGCACGCCTCGACCATCCCGCCGCACCGGCACATGAGCGCCGCACCGGCCTGGGCGGTCAACTTTCCGGTGTTCGAGATCCCGGAACAGGTGATGACGGTGAATGCCATACTCATTCTTCTCCGAACGTCGCGTCGATCCAGGCGGTGATCTCGTCCCGGATGCGCCGGACGCCCGCCATGATCTCCTCGTCGGTGCCGGCGAGCTTCGACGGGTCGGGAAACTCCTGGTGGATCTCCTCCTTCGCCCAGGGGAAGAAGGGGCAGATGCCCCCTTCGCAGACGGCGACCAGGTAGTCCATCTCCTGCTCGTCGAACTCACCGAGATCCTTGACGCGGTGGCCGGAGATGTCGATCCCGATCTCGGCCATGGCTCTGACCGCATAGGGGTTCAGGGCTCCCGGTGCGGTGCCGGCGGAGAAGGCCTCGTAACGGTCGCCGTAGCGGGCGTTCAGGTAGCCTTCCGCCATCGGCGAGCGGGCGGCGTTGTGGGTGCAGACGAAGAGCACTCTTTTCTTCATGAAGATCACCTCTCGTCAGAGCGACGAGCAGGAACCCTGCTCGCCGCCTCCCAGCTGCTTCGTGAGCGCGGCATGCGCGTGCTTGCCACGGGAATGCGGGAGCGCCTTTTTGTTCAGGTACTCGAGGTGCCGGACGATCTCGGGAAGGAAGTGCGCCGGGAACCCGAGGATCGCCTCGCCCGGCCCCATGTCGGTCGCGTCCCGGCAGCCGTAGCAGCCGAACCCGTAGTTGAGCCGGTCCTCGACGTAGGGGATGATTGTGGAGTCCACGCGGGTCGCCTGCAGGACGGCGGTCGAGCCGGAGACCCGTTCTCCCCCGCGGGCGTGCATGTAAGCGAGGACGATCCACATCAGTTTCTCGACCTCGTCCTCAACGACCACGATGTCGGGTTCGCTCCCGGCGGCATCCAGCGGGAAGACGTCGAGCTGGACGATCTCGCCCGGTTTGAAGGTCGTCATCCCGGCAAACATCTGCTGCCCGACCGTTTCTTCGGCGGTGATCCCGAAGCCGACCAGACCCTTCCCCGACTTCAGCGCCTCAGGGAGCGGCTTGAACCCGAAGGCGCGGGCAGCCGCAGGGCATGCGATCGTCTCGGCGGTCACGATAACGTGGTCGCCGCGTCTTCCCCGCATCAGCGCCTGGTAGAACCGGTGCCCCCCGGCGGGCTCGGCCTCTGCGATCTCATCGGTCGACGTCACGATCCGCACGCCGACCGGCGACCCGGAGAGCCCGAGGATCTCCTTCATCGCCGATCCCATCTTCTGAATGTCTTTGATTGTCGTCATTCTCATCACGTCATTCTGCTGTAGTCTCTATCCCGATCGCTTTGAGCACCGCCCGGGCGATCAGCTCCGGCGGGATCAACTCGTAACGCTCGCCGTTATACTCGACCGCACGGCACGCTGCATCGTCCTGCCCGGTGATGCAGGCGCAGGAGGCGCAGGGCGTGGCGGTGACTTCCATGCCCTCGATCAGGTTCTCGAGCGGCACGCCGTTGAAGAGGATGCTGTTCGACTCCCCGATCGCCTCGTTCTCGAGGGCCGTCTCGACAACCCGGACCGTGATGCCCTCCTCCTCGAGGATGGGGCGTATCTCTTCGATGACGTCCATCACCGCCCGTCCGGTCTCGCCGCACCGCTCGCAGGTGCTCTCGATGTCTCTTCCGATATGCCGCCATTCGACGACGAGTTCTTGTTCTGTCATGTCTGTCTCCTGAATCTACCGTACCACCAGCACGTGGCTCCCCGACCGGTGCACGACCGCCTCAGTCACCCCGCCGAAGATCTGCTCCGCAACCCCGTGCCGCCCCTTTGCTCCCAGCACGATGAGCGTTGCACCGCGATCCTCTGCGAGAGCCAGCACCTCGGTAATCGCGTTCCCTGTTTTCAGGACGGTGCCGACGTTTGCAAACCCGGCTTCCTCGAACTGCCGCTTCAGCGCCACGAGCCGCCCTTCGTCGCGCCGGTTGAACCCCGCCATCTGCTCTTCCGAGGCGTACTGGATGTGCCGGAGGTCCTGGATGTGGGCGACGATCACCTCCTCGGTGTGCGCTCCGGCCATCCATGACAGGCAGGGGATGCACCGCTCTGCATACGCCGAGAAGTCCGTCGCGTACAGGATGCGCCCAAAGAGCCGGTCGGCCGCGAGCCGGCAGGTCGCTTCATCGCCCGTTTCGATGATCCGCAGCCGGACGACGAGTACAGGATCCTTGACATTCCGGAGGACGTCCTCCGTGGTGCTGCCGAGGAGCACCCTTGAAATCAGGTTCCGCCCGTGCGATCCGAGGACGATGAGAGAGTAACCTCCCCGCTCCGACCGCTCGATTATCTCGATCGAGGGTATCCCGCTGACCACCTCCGTGGTCACGGACGCTGCGCCGCACGCGAGCAGCCGTTCCCTCCACGCAGCAAGCACCTCCCGGTCGTGTTCGAGGATCTTCGGATCCGCAAGGGTATCCCGCACGTTCGCCACGTGGAGGAGCCGGATCTCATCGACGCCCACACGCGCAATCTCCTCAACCGCCGAGATGATCTTCTCGCTGCTCTCCGCCACCTCGAGCGGCACGAGCACTGTCCCGAGTTGTTTTGTATCCTTCATTCTGCCTCACCCACAAACATTCCCTGCGTCGCCAGACAGATCCGCACGAGCATCAGCATCACCGGCACCTCGATCAGCACCCCGACGACCGTCGCCAGCGCCGCCCCCGACCCGAGCCCGAAGAGGATCGTGGCGGTGGCGATAGCGACCTCGAAGTGGTTCGAGGCTCCGATCATCCCTGCGGGTGCAGCGTCGCGGTAGGCGAGTTTCAGCCGCCGGGCGAGGACGAAGTAGCCGATGATGAAGATGAGCACGGTCTGAATAAAGAGCGGGACCGCGATCCAGAGGATGGTGAGCGGATTTGCGACGATGACGTCTCCCTTGAAGGTGAAGAGAAGCACGAGCGTCCCGAGGAGCGCGGCGATGCTCACCGGGGTCAGGTAGCGCAGGAACTTCGTCTCGAACCAGACCATTCCCTTCCGGGCGATGATCCATCTCCTTGTCAGGTAGCCGGCTGCAAGCGGGAGGCCGACGTAGACCGCGACCGAGAGGAGGATCGTCTCCCAGGGGATCGGTATCGCGGCAATGCCGAGAAGAAACCCGCCGAGCGGAGCGTAGAGAAGGAGCATGGCGAGCGAGTTGATAGCGACCATCACGAGCGTCAGGCCGTCGTTGCCCCGGGCGAGGTAGCTCCACATCAGCACCATCGCAGTGCAGGGGGCGATGCCGAGCAGGATGCACCCTGCAACGTAACTCCGCCAGAGTTCGACTTCAACGCCGCTCGGGAGGATCTCGGTGCCCGGGATGAAGTCGACGAAGAGGTAGCCGAGGAAGAATGTGGCAATGAGGTACATCGTGAAGGGTTTGATCGCCCAGTTCACCAGGAGCGTCAGGGCGACGGGCTTTGGGGTCTTCGCGGCCCGGAGCACCTCGGCAAAATCGATCTTCACCATGATCGGGTAGATCATGAAGAAGAGGGCGATGGCTATCGGTATCGATACCTGGTAGATCGAGAGGGCGTCGAGCGCCACCGCGACGCCGGGAAAGGTGCTGCCGAGGAGGATGCCCGCAATGATGCAGAGCGCCACCCAGAGCGTGAGGTACTTCTCGAACGTTGAAAGGCGCCGGGTCTTTTCTTCTCCTGTCATCCCGTCATCTCCGTCTTCCCCGCTATCAGCGTTTATCTACGCCGCTGCTCGTTTCTACTGCTCCCACGCCGCGCAGACCACGGTCTCGACGTCCTCATCATCGATTACGAGGTCACCGGTCTTCTCGATGCCGAGTTCCGTCACGACGATGTGGCGATCCACGCGCACGCCCTGCCCTTCGAGGAGCTTTCGGGCACATCCGACCGGACAGCCGTCGATGGCCACTATGAACTCAGCGTTCTCCACTTTCTTCATCGTTGCCGGGGCTCTGACCGGGACGCCGGCGGTACAGGCAAGGATGCCGTAACCTTCCAGCGCCAGCTGGACTGCGGCGCTGTTCGAGATCTGACCGGTGTTCGACGCTCCAGCACACGGGAAGAGCACTCGTTTTTTCCCGCCTTCGGGGACACCGGGGCCCCCGCAGACACATACTACAGGCTGCTGTTCTGCCATTTCACTTCACTCCAAGTAGAATCTGTTTGATATCCTCGACGCAGGGGACGTGCCCGACGACCTTGGGCTCGCCGTCGACGTAGAGCGCCGGCGTCAGCATGACGCCCCGCTCGATCATCGCATCGAGGTCTTCGATCTTCCGGATATCCGCATCTATTTTGAGATCCTTGACAGCTATCTCGACATTCTTGTTCATCCGCTTGCACTTGACACAGCCGGTCCCGAATACTTCAATCAGCACCATCTCTCCTCTTCCTCCACGGGGGCGAAAGGGTATCTCACCCCTGCAGGATCTCTTTTATCTCTTTGACGTCCGCCACCCGGCCGGAGACTTTGAGTTCCCCGTCGACGGCGAGCGCGGGCGTCAGCATAACGCCACGCTCCATGATCTCGGTGATGTCGTCGACCTTGACGAGTTCGGCCTCGATGCCGAGGTCCTTGATTGCCGTCTCTACGTTCTTTGCGAGCCGCTTGCACTTGGCGCAGCCGGTTCCGAGCACTTCTACCTTCATCGTTTCTTCACCTCGTTCTGATACGCTAAAAGGAGCGCCGCCCGGTAGAGCGGTTCCGCCTCCTTCGGGATATAGTTGTAGATCTTCATCTGCCTGACGAGTTCATCGCCGATAGCGGTAACGCCTGCGATACCGCGCTCGATGACGTCGGCCAGGATGTCGTCGAGCATCGCGAGCCCGACGACGACGCCCCCGACCTCGATCCGGCGGATGCGCCGCAGGGCTTCGGCGGCGCAGCAGGGTTTCTCTCTCTTCTTCGTCTCCATACAATACCTCACACATCAGAGCAGTAACATCCCGTTCCCGTACAGGAACCCGGCAACGGTCGCAAAGATGACCACCAGCGCCACGTAGGCGGCGGTCTTCTTCGCCCCGACGATCCGGGAGATGACGAGGATGGAGGGGAGGCTGACCGTCGGGCCTGCCAGCAGGAGGGCGAGCGCCGGGCCTGGCGCCATGAGCCCTGCCGAGTAGCCGAAGGTCGTGCCGATGATCGGGACCTCGAGCAGCGTCGGCATGTAGAGGATCATCCCCACGATGGCCGCGAGGAAGTTCGCGCCGAGGGAGTTGTTCCCGAAGAACGGCTGGAAGGTCTCGGGCGGGAGGAAGAAGGCGATGATCCCGACGAGGAACGTTCCCGCGATCAGGATCGGGAAGATCTTCTTCGTCAGGTCCCAGGTCTCGAGCCCCCAGTCGGTCACCTCGTCCTTACCGTAGTAGTAGATGAGCAGGACGGCGATCGCGAGCGTGAGGATGTAGACGATCCCGAGCCGCACCGCCCAGTCGAGCGGCGAAGCGCCGAAGACCAGCACCCCGATCATGAGGGCGAAGAACGCGGGCGTGACCCAGCGCGGTTTTTCTTCCTCGCAGGCTCCGGCAACGCTCGGCGCCATTGCCTTCTTTTTAAGGGTCTCGACGTCCGTGGACCGGAAGATCAGCGCCATGGCAAGCCCGATGACGATGGCGAGCACGACCGCAGAGATCGCCCGGGCCACGCCGAGGTCGAACCCGAGCACCCGGGCGGTGTAGATGATGGCGAGGATGTTGATGGCGGGTCCCGCAAAGAGGAACGTCGTTGCCGGGCCGATGCCGCTCCCCTTCTTGAGGATGCCGGCAAAGATCGGGAGGATCGTGCAGCTGCAGACCGCGAGGATCGTCCCCGAGACCGATGCTATCCCGTAGGAGATGTGTTTGGGCGTGTCCGGGCTGAAATAATTCAGTATCGCATCTTTTTTGACGAAGGCCGCGATGGCGCCGGCGATGAAGAACGCCGGGACCAGGCAGGTGAGGACGTGCGCCGAGAGGTAGTCGAGCACTGCCGCGAGCCCCGACGCAAGAGCGCCGATGAGTAGGTCAATCATGGTCTGTTCCTTTTTGTACTATCTGTATGGTGTTCTCTTGTTCAGTCTGCGGTTCAGATGACGGCAAGGACCTGGAACGCCACGCCGGCGAGGACGGCGACCCCGAGGATGACCGCCACGAAGGCGGCGAGAAGGCGCCGCTCGAAGATCGCGGCAAGCAGCGTCACCTCCGGGATACTTGCTCCCGCACCGCCGATGATCAGCGCCATCACGGCGCCGATGCCCATCCCTTTCTCGAGGAGGACGGCGCTGATCGGGATGATCGTCTCGGCCCGGATGTACATCGGCACGCCGATGACCGCCGCCAGCGGGATGGCAAGGGGATTGCCTGGTCCTGCGACCGCGACGATCAGGTCTTCGGGAACAAACCCGTAGATGAACGCCCCGATCCCGGCGCCGAGCAGGAGGTAGGGGAGCACCTGCCGGAACAGGGCGACGGCGAAGGAGAACGCACCGCGAATCCGTGCGCCGTGGCTGCTGTTACAGTCGCACGGCTCCGGCCGCCCGGCAACCGTGACGTCCTTCACGTATCGCCCGTACCCCATCTTTCCGAGGAATGCCCCGATCACTACCGCCGCCACAAAGGTGATCCCTGCATAGATGGCGGTCGGGACGATTCCCACCAGTGCCGCGAGGAGCGAGAGGATCACCGGGTTTAAGAGCGGGGATGCGAGCAGGAACGACATGCAGACGCCGAACGGGACTCCGGCGTCTAAGAGGCCGAGGAGGATGGGGATGGTCGAACAGGAGCAGAACGGGGTGAGGGCGCCGAACCCCGCCCCGAGAACGTTCCCGACGCCCTGCCGCTTCCCGGCGAGCACGCCCCGTATCCGCTCTTCCGGCACGTAGGCATGGAGGAGTCCGACGAGGAAGGTGATCCCGATGAAGAGCAGGATCAGTTCCGCGGCGATAACGACGAAGAACTGTCCGGCGGTAAGTATGCTGGTGACTATATCCATTTCGAACCTCTTATCGCTTCTCTCCGGGTGATTCGTGCTCCGCCGCCGACATGCAGTGGCAGCCGTACTCCATTATAGCCGCCAGACGCCCCCGCATCAGGAAGACCATCCCGATAAGAAAGGCGATCGCGACGATCACGACCGCCAGCAGCACCCACAGGAGTTCCGCTCCGATCTCAATCGTCAGTGCAGGGTCGGCCATTCGTTACTCCTCCGGCCCAACCGCATCCTTCCGGAAGAAGATGTTGCAGTGGCATTTTCCTTCGCTGGCGATCTCGTCCAGATGGTAGACGCAGGGGCAGGCAATCTTCGCATCTTCTTCCGGCACGCCTTTCCGGATACGGCAGGGGCAGTAGCGTCTGCCGTAGCGGAGCTGGTTCCGGGCGAGCCCCCGGAGAACGGCGTTTCGCACCCGTTCGTCCGGGTTGAGCACGAGATCGTGCTCGTGGGCGTACTTCTCCGCCCAGGCACGGATCTCTTCGACCAGTTCGTCCTCGGTCAGGGTCGTCGGTTCGTCTGCCATGCTCCGCTTCCGGTCACTCCTTCTTCTCGTCCGTCTTCTTCGGCACAACCTTCACACCGCCGCAGCAGCAGCCGCAGTCGCTCTCCGGCGCAAGAAGTCTCTTGATCCGTCCGGCGATGCTTTCCTTCTGGTCTTTGTCGGTGTCGTCTGTCATGGTATACTCTCCACACTGTTTCAACATTATTTGAAACAATGTGGGCAACGTCACCACATAAAGGTTCTGGTTTCAAAAAGAGTTGAAGGAGATGTAAGCAGGCACGGCGGCATTCGGTGTGTCACCGGGGGGTGGCAGGGCATTCCCTGTTGAGCCTGCGGGCTTGCCCTCTGTGCCGTCCACACCCGCGCGATCTGGTTTTCGGCGTAGGACGTATGGGGATGTATCGCTGAACCCCTGTCGCCATCGATTGTTTCGACGGTGCTTGGTTCCATGCTGGTTGCCACGCTGCTGCCAGAGCATTCCCCGACACAATCTGCTTTGATACGCAAGGTTTAAGTCACTTACTATTTCATAAAATATTGAAATACTGAGGCGGTGTCCGGTTGAATACGAACAGGGATGATGCTATACCTCTGACGCTGCCCCTCCCGCCGGAGGTCGAGGAGTCGCTCTGCCGGTGCGGGGGGATTGCGGGCTTGGTGGAGCAGTTGCCAGGCGATGCGACACTCGAACGGGAGAGCGGCGTCCACCGCGCACTCGCCGACCCCCTCCGCCTCAAGATCCTCGCGATGCTCGCCGTGCAGCCGCTCTGCGTCTGCGTCATCAAGGCGGTGCTCGGCATCGCAGACTCGAAGTTATCCTATCACCTCTCTGTCCTGAAGAAGGTAGGGTTGATCGTCGGCGAGGCGCAGGGCAACTGGATCATCTACCGGCTGACCGCCGATGGTGAGACGTGGGCACGGCGGATACTAAGCGACGCCGCGAACTGAGAATTTGCTTCACGCGAAGTGCGATGGCCCGAAGGGCCGGAGCTCGAGAAGACCGGAGGTCTTCGAAGTGCGAGCGTGAGAAGAATGGTAGGTGGGTGTTTTAATCTCCTTCGCGGTCTTCGCGTCTTCGCGCGAGATCGGATATCTGATAGGAGGACTCACCGGGCCAGAAATTCATCCAAAAAGTAAGATCTTGGGGCCTAGAGCCCGAGCCCCTTAAGAAACATCCGGTGCAGGCGGAGGTCCCCACCGAGCTCCGGATGAAAAGCGAACGCCATGTGCCGGCCGCTCCTGACCGCCACGATCCCCTCCGGTATGCGGGCGAGCACCTCCACGCCGGGGCCGACCTCCGTCGCCACCGGCGCCCGGATGAAGATCGCCCGGAAGGGGTCGGCGAGGCCCGCGACATTGAGAAACGCCTCGCGAGAGTCGACCTGCCGCCCGAAGGCGTTCCTCGCGACGTGCATCGGGATGAGACCCAGGGTCCGCACCCGTGAATCGTCCACCCGGTCCGCGACAAGCACCATCCCGGCGCAGGTGGCGAATATCCCGCCCTCGAACCCCGCGAGCGGGCCGGAGAGCCCGTTCTTCCCGATCAG
>JAENZF010000253.1 GCA_016841385.1 Methanobacteriota archaeon
CCTCAGCCGAGACCTCCCCGCCCCGGGACGTCGCACAGTAAAACCCGCACATGGTACATCCCCCGGTCTTCTCGACCCACTCGCAACCCGTGGAGCGGAGGAAGATGATCAACCGCCTGATGGGCTGGCCGTCAAGGTAGCCTACCCGCTCCTCCCAGCCGATGGGGACCGTAAAATCGAGGTTTTGCGGGGCGCTCCCATTCTGCCTGCGCAGCCCGCCGGCCAGTGCCCGTATTTCGTCCAGAACGTCATTCTCTGTTGGGAGACCCGTAAAGATCTCCGCATTGCTACTGCTATCAGGTACGGCCTTCTGAAGAATGATTATCCCCCCTGTCCCGGATATACACCGTCACGTCGGGTGTGCACGGTTCCGGTGACTGTCGCCTTATCGTGCTAAGACATACCCCTGATAGGCTTTCGCATATTTATAGTTTATCCAAATGCTCACTTCATCGGGGCATGTTTGCCAAACGGCATTATTTTGCGGGAAATCAAGGAAATCGGACCGTCCGCCGAAAAGAGCCGGATCTGCACTCCCGCTGTATTTCTTCCGGAGGGCATCCGTGCAGCCATAGAACCCTGATCCCAAATGGAGCAGATGACAGCATGCCAATTTTTATATACGTTGTTCAGGGGTATACTCTCTCGATGCACCGGGAGGAGAGGCGCCCGCGGGGTAGTGCCCACGGTGTGCTGCTCGGGAAGCAGCCAGAGACAACCCGGTGAAAACCGGGAGACGGTGAGGCGAAAAAGCGGTATAACAGTGTCGTTTCGATACGTATGGCAGAAGATTACATGAGAAGGGGAGAGAAGATCCTGATACGCCTGGGAGAGAGGTTCTGCGGCAGGGAATCGTTCACGGCAAAAGCCCTCGGCATCCTTCCCTCGTATAACGTCTATCGCAAGACCTACGCTCTTCTCAAGCGGTCCCGGCGGTGGAGCCCTGAGGAACTCGCGGCTTACCAGGCGCAGGCGCTCTCGCGCCTGCTCGACCACGCCTACGAGAACGTCCCCTACTACCGCCGGGTCTTTCGAGAGCGGGATCTTGTGCCCGGGGATATAACGACCCCCGCGGACCTCGAGCTCCTCCCCTTCCTGACCCGGGAGGACCTGCAGAACAACCTTGCCGACTTAAAAGCCACAAACTACCCGGAGACGGCGTTTGAGTACGTCACCACCGGCGGTTCCACCGGCATCCCGGTCGGCTTCTACTACGAGAAAGGGGTCTCCCGGGCCCGGGAGTGGGCGTTCATGAAGACCCAGTGGGACCGCGTCGGCTACCGGTTCACCGACCGGTGCGTCGTCCTCCGGGGCTACATCGTCGGGTCCGCCAAAGACGGCGTCTTCTGGAAGCAGACGCTCTGCGGCCGGTGGCTGCTGATGTCCTCCCACCACATGACCGAAGAGACCCTGCCGGCCTACATCGACCGGATCCGGAAGTTCAAGCCCCGATTCATCCAGGGATACCCCTCCGCGGCCGTGATCCTGGCCAGGTACATGCGGGAGCACGGCATCGAGCCGTTCCCCTCCGTCAGGGCGATCCTCTGCGGGTCCGAGAGCCTCTACCCCTGGCAACGGGACCTGCTCACCGAAGCCTT
>JAENZF010000037.1 GCA_016841385.1 Methanobacteriota archaeon
AGCGGGACGTCGTCCGTGAACGTCGCCGGAAGGCCGAGGCTCCGTGCCGCGTCCGCCTCGGCCGCGACATGGTCGCGGGCCTCCTCCGACTCCGCGTAGGTGTAGGCGGGTTTTCGCTCGAAACTGCACGGGATGTCGTACTCCCTGACAAACGATGCTATCGTCCCGATCGCCGCCTGGTTCGCGTCGGCGTATTGCTGCGCCTGCCTGCCCCCGAACCGGTCGATGAGCTCTGCGTAGACGAGCCGGTGGAGCGAGGTGACCTTCGCCGTCGTGTGGCCGGTCACCCCCCTGCAGATCCTGTCCCCCTCGATCACGGTGACTGCGTAGCCGGCCTGCTTGAGCAGGACGGCGGTGGTGATGCCGGCGATGCCGCCGCCCACGACCGCCACGTCGGTCTCCAGGTTCCCCGCCAGTGGGGGATGCGATGTCTCCGCCGTTGTCTCCATCCAGAACGACTCGTGCCTGCCCGGCAAACCATATGCACCCGGCCCATGCTCCATATGTCAAGCCTCCTTTTCCCGCCCGCCCCTCGCCCCCGACGGGTGCCGGGGAAGGGGGCGACGACAGTCGGTCCCCATTATGCCGGCACCATATATAGATATGGAACCCGCCTTCCCTCCCCCGCCTACCTTCGCACGACCTCCTTCCCCCTCAGGTCCTTCACCGTCGGGCTCCCGATCACTTTCCCGCTGGCATCGTAGCGCGAACCGTGGCAGGGGCAGTCCCAGGACTTCTCCGCGTTGTTCCAGGCGACGGTGCAGCCCATGTGCATGCAGGTCGGGTCCAGCGTGTGGACTCCGCCGCGCCCGTCCCGGTAGACCGCAACCTTCTGCCCGTCGATCTCGACGACCTCCCCCTCCCGGGACGGTATCGCCGCGACCTCCCGGTCGAACCGGTCGGCGTCGACCTCGAACGTCCCCCCCGCCGCCTGAAGTTTCTTCCGCGCCCGGTCGGGGAACTCCGGCTGCTCCCGGAACCGTGCAGGGTCGAACACCTCCGCCCAGGGATTCGTTCGGCCCCGGATCAGATCGCTGAGGATCATCCCCGCCGCGGTGCCGGCAGCCATCCCCCACTTCCCGAATCCCGTCGCAACAAAGACGCGGTCGTGCCCCAGGGCGAGGCGGCCGATGTAGGGGATGCGGTCGGCCGTGATGTAGTCCTGCGCCGACCAGTGGTAGTCGACGGACCCGACCGGGTAGACCGACCGGGCGTACGCCTCGAGGCTGCGGTAGTGCGCCTTTGTGTCGGTCACCGTTCCGGTGTCGTGCGCTGCGCCGGTGACGATGACCAGTTCGCCGTCGCCGGCAGGCTGCGACCGCCAGGAGTGGACGGGACCCCCGGCATTGATGAAGATGCCGTTTGGAAACGGTTCGTCGATCCGGAGAGCGAGCGCGTAGGATCTCGACGGCTGCATCCGGGCGAAGTATGCTCCGGGGCGGTCGTAGATCGGATAGTGCGTGGCAAGGACCGCGTAGTCGGAGGAGAGCAAGCCCCGGTTGGTCTTCACCGTCACCCCGCCGGGCTGCTCCTCGAGACCTACAGCCCTCGTCATCTCAAAGACGTAACTCCCCTCTCCCAGGAGGTGCCCGGCGAGCAGTAGCAGGTAATTGCGCGGGTGGAACTGCGCCTGCCCCTCGAGGACCACCGCCCCGTGCGCCCTTCCCGGCAGCGGGACGTCCTCCGTGAACGTTGCCGGGAGCCCGAGGCTTCGTGCCGCGTCCGCCTCGGCCGCCACGAGATCGCGGGACTCCTCCGACTCCGCGTAGGTGTAGGCGGGTTTGTGCTCGAAACTGCACGGGATGTCGTACTCCCGGACGAGGGACGCAATCGTCTCGATCGCTGCCTGGTTTGCACCGGCGTACTGCCGGGCCCGCTCTTCGCCGAACCGGTCGATGAGGTCCGCGTAGATGAGCCGGTGGAGCGAGGTGATCTTCGCCGTCGTATAGCCGGTGGTGCCCGTGGCGATCCGGTAGGCATCAATGAGGGCGACGGTCAGCCCCGCCTTCTTCAGCAGAAAGGCCGTGGTGATCCCGGCGATGCCGCCGCCGATCACCGTGACGTCCACGCGCCCGTCACCGTCGAGCGGCGGAAACCCCGTCTCCGGTGAGGTAGCTATCCAGTATGACTCCGCCGTTCCCGGCAGGCTATCATTGCGTTCCGGTGACTCTCCCATGCTTCTTCCCCTCTTCGCTGATGGGTGCCGGGGCACCTATATAACGGTTATGCAGGAACGGCAGGGAGTCCGGGACCATCCGACGGCGGTCCCGGCGGTGCGGGTTGGAAGGGAGATCTGCCGTTACGCATAAGAACGATCGCGAGAATGCAGGAGGGATCGGGATGGGCGCGATTCACACGATCGGGGACTACGAGCAATATGTCGGAAGAGAGACCGTAAGTCGCATTAAGGCGAAGGCACGGCCGCTCCGCGACCTCCATGTCATGCACATGAACTCCACCTACTACGGCGGCGGGGTCTCCCAGATCCTGTCCTCTCTGACGCTCCTGATGAACAGCCTCGGCATACAGACCGGGTGGCGCGTCGTGCACGGCCCGCCGGACTTCTTCAGCGTGACGAAGAAGTTCCATAACGCCCTTCAGGGAGCGGAGATCAACCTGAGCGGCCGCAAAAAGGAGATCTACGAGAACGTCATTCACGAGAACGCCGTACGGAACCACCTCGACCACGACATGGTCTTCATCCACGACCCGCAGCCGCTCCCACTGATCACCCATTACCGGAAGAAGAGCCCCTGGGTATGGCGCTGCCACCTCGACCTCACCGCACCGAACCGGAAGGTCTGGAACTACCTCGTCCCGTTCATCGAGAGGTACGACGCCGTCGTCCTCTCCTGCGGGGAATACCATCAGGATCTGAAGAGACCGCAAGTCTTCTTCACGCCCGGAATCGACCCCTTCTCCATCGTGAACCGGGAACTCCCGGAGAGCGCCGTCGACGAGCGCCTCGCACACTACGGTATCCCGACCGACCTCCCCCTGGTCGTGCAGATCTCCCGGTTCGACCACTGGAAAGACCCCGTGGGGGTCATCCGGGCGTTTGAGAAGGCGAGGAAGAAGGAAGAGTGCACCCTGGTCCTCGTCGGGAACGTAGCGACCGACGACCCGGAGGGTGCGGAGGTCTACCGGTCGCTCCTCTCCCACCGGGGCGAGCGGATCATCGTGCTCAGCGTCCAGGACGGGGCGCTGGTGAACGCGCTCCAGCGGCGGGCGGCGGTCGTCCTGCAGAAGTCCATCCGGGAGGGGTTCGGGCTGACGGTATCGGAGGCGATGTGGAAGGGCGCAGCGGTGATCGGCGGGAACGTCGGCGGCATCCGCTACCAGATCCGGGACGGGGAGAGCGGGTTTCTGGTCTCCACCGTCGACGAGGCGGCGGGGAGGATCGTCCAGCTGCTCCGCGACCCCGACCTCGGGCAGCGGCTCGGACGCGCGGCGCACGAGAGGGTGCGCGAGTGTTTCCTCTTCACCCGCACCCTCGAGCAGTACCTCGACCTGATCGGCTCGTTCGAGCCGGAGTTCCGGCTGAGGGAGAACGTGGGGTATTCCTGCCGGTGATTCGTGGTTGTGCCGGGGGTGGGGGTTCCCCTTCCTCGCGCCGAACGGTGCTCGCACCAGCGGCACTCGTATGTAATATTTGGATTGCGTGCCGGACGCGGCTTTCGTGGGGACATCGCCGAGAGGGGAGTGCGACCGAAGGGAGCATGAGAAACTCGAAGAGTTTCGAGGGGGGAATACTCCCCTCGCACCTAACGGTGCTCACGCTCACTGCGTTCGCGCCTCGCACCTAGCGGTGCTCAAGCTCGCTACGCTCGCGCCTCAAAGCCTAACGGCTTTTCGTGCTCTGTTCCTGTCGGAACGTCGCACTCCCCGTCAGCCCCTCCTCGCACCTGCGGTGCTCACGCTCACTGCGTTCGCGCCTCGCACCTGCGGTGCTCGAACTCCGCTCCTCGAAGCCTGATGGCTTCTCAAGCTCCCTGCGGTCGCACTCCGGAGCGTCGTTCCCCCAATGGCGATAAGCGACTGGCCGAAGGGCAGGAGCTCGAGCACCGCAGGTGCGCAGGCCACCACGGTCCACTGTATCGGGTTTTTTCCTCGCGTTGGTCGCTCAATCTATTTCAGCTCGCATTGGATGGCGCCCAAGTTCCTTCTGGATGTTGTCCGCCGCACCCCCTCCCGCGCCCGCAATCCCCGCAATCCTCTGCCATCCTCCGCGAGAAAAACCCGAGCATTTTTCTGCAATCGGATACGATCACTGATCCGTGTGTTCCATGGCTATCCAGGTAATCGGTGTTCAGGGCCTCCCCCTGATACAGCAGGGTGACGACCTGCCCGCCCTGATCTGCGACCGGGTCACGTTCGAAGACGGAGACATCCTCGCCGTCGCCTCGTCGGTCTACTCAAAGGCAAAAGGCTTCACCCGGGACCTCGCCGCCATCGTCCCCGGCGCGGACGCCGTGCGGATTGCGGCGAAGACGAAGGAAGACCCCCGCTTCGTGCAGGCGGTGCTGGACTCGTCCACCGATATCCTGCTTGAGCACCCGTTCATCCTCTCGGAACTGCCCTCCGGTCACATCGGCGTGCGGGCAGGCGTCGACCACAGCAACATCGAAGACGGCCGGCTGATCCTCCTCCCCCCCGACCCCATGGAGGCCGCCGCCGATGTCCGGAGCGCGATCCACCGCATCGCCGGAAAGGACGTCCGGGTGATCATCACCGACACCTGTGGGCGGTCGTTCCGGCGCGGTCAGACCGGGATCGCCATCGGATGGGCGGGAATGACGGCGATCGACGATTACCGGGGCGACACCGACCTCTTCGGCCATGTCCTCGAGATCACCGAAGAAGCAGTGGTCGACGAGATTGCAGCCTTTGCAAACTTCGTCATGGGCGAGAGCCACCAGGGTGTTCCTGCCGCCGTCTTCCGGAACTGCCGGACCTGGAACGGGCACGATCATGTCTACTTCACGCCGGAGGAAGACATCATCAGGGCTGCTTTGAAGAAGAACAAAAAGGATTAGAAGAGAGCATTGAGGATAAAGACTGCCACTCCGGTCACGATGGTTACGACGATCACGGTTATCGGGCTGATATGGATGGCCCGGCGATCGTCGCTGTCATAGTAGTTGACCAGGCCGGCAGAGGATACCAGTCTTCCGCCAGATTTTTTCGCCATACAGAAATATACTCCCTTGCAATATATAAAACAAAGGTCAGAGATGCAGGAAGTCACACCGTACGTCGTCACCGGCCGGGCGCTCCTCGGCGAAGACCTCAGAGAAGAAGATGTGAGCATCACCGTCTCCGGGGGTATCATCTCCTCGATAGAGCCCTCTCCCGGGGCGCCGGACCGGTGGATCGTGCCCGCTTTCTTCAACGCCCATACGCACCTCGGCGACACCGTCGCGATGGACCTCCCCGCCCGGGGCAGCCTCGCGGACCTCGTCAAACCCCCGGACGGCCTGAAGCACAGGATCCTTGCGGCAACCCCGCGGGCCGAACTCGTCTTGGGGATGCGTGCGAGCATCACCACGATGATCGCGACCGGGACGACCGGGTTTGCCGACTTCAGGGAAGGGGGCGCCGACGGTGTGGCGGCGCTCCGCGAGGCGGCGGCCGGGCTCGACTGCCTTCCTGTCATCCTCGGCCGCGAAGGCGGGGAGGAGGTGAGCGACGGGGCGGGGATCAGCAGCGTCCATGACGTGGCGAACGCCGAAGAGGTCGTCAGGGATGCACGAGCCGCAGGGAGACTCGTCGCTTTCCACGCCGGGGAGAAGAATCAGGACGATATCGACGAAGCGCTCGCGTTTGAGCCCGACCTGCTCGTCCACTGCACCCACGCGACAGAAGCACAGCTCCGGCGGATCGTCGATATGGATATCCCCGTCGTCTTCTGCCCGAGGTCGAACTGGCTGCTCGGGGTCGCGGCGTCCCCGGCCCACCCGCCGATAACGCGCATCCTCGAACTTGGCGGCAGGTTTTATTTCGGGACAGATAACGTCATGTTTGTTCAGCCCGACCTCTCCCAGGAGATGGCTTTTACCGCAACCGTCTACCGCGCGCCCCCCGGCGAGATCCTGCGTGCTGCGATCGCGGGGGCCCGGCTCGCCGGGAGGTCCGGATACCTCGAGGAGGGGCAGGGAGCGCATTTCCTTGTCGTAAACCCGGCGAAAAGTAATCTCTCCTTCAGCAAAGACATCCTGGCAACCATTGTAAAACGGCTGGATTCTTCATCCATTGGCCAAACTGTTTTAACCCTGCAATAGAAATCAGATAAGAAGTATCTGTTCTGCGTGGTGTGTATGTTCCGTAAGATACTCGTTGCTATAGATGGCTCCGAACCGGCCAACCGGGCTTTTGAAGAAGCTATCGGTGAGGCCGGCGTCTGGAATGCCGAAGTTCATGTCGTTTATGTGGTCGAATCCGGGCTCTTTTCATCCCTTCCCATGGACAACACACTCGAAATAATCTACAGTGTTTTGCAGAAGGAAGGCGAGGAAATTCTTGAAGCGGCTCGTAAAAAAGCAGATGAGGCGGGCGTTTCGCTTACCACGCATCTCCGGCAGGGGCACGCGGGATCCCAGATCGTCTCCCTCGCCGAAGAACTGGGAGCCGACCTCATCATCCTCGGGTCCTACGGTAAGAGCGGCGTCGACCGTCTCCTGCTCGGGAGTGTGACCGACTACGTGGTCCAAAACAGTCCCATTACGACAACGGTGGTGAGATCATAGTCTCTCCCCAGCAGATGCTCGTCCGGAACTTTATGGTGACCGACGTCGTCTGTGTCGAGATTCCCGGAAATAGGGACGATGTCCTACGTATCCTGAAACGCACGGGTATCAGCGGCGTGCCGGTCCTCAAGGACGGCGAACTCGTCGGCATCATCACCCGAAAGGACCTCCTCCGCAAAGCGGACGAGACCCAGCTCGGGCTCCTGATGACGCCTGACCCGGTCGTCATCAGGCCGGACGCCCCCGTTTCGGAGGCGGCCCAGCTGATGGTGCGGCATAACATCAGAAGGCTCCCCGTCATGGAAGGCGGGTCGATGATCGGGATCATCAGCGTGGCCGACCTCGTCGGCGCCATCGCCCAGATGCGTCTTGCCCTGCCTATCAAGGACAACTACGTCAGCAAGACCTACGCTCTCTGGGAGGATACGCCCCTCTCGCTCGTCGGGAGGATCCTCGAGATCTCGGGTTACGACGCCATCCCCGTCCTGATGGAGGATGGCACGCTCACCGGCATAATCTCGGAGCGGGACCTCATCAGACATTCCCGCATCGAGGACGGCGTCGAGGTCAGCGACTTCTCGAACGGTACGGACGACGACGAGTGGACCTGGGAAAGCATCCGGGACATGCACACCATCAGTTACGGTATCTCAAGGATCCAGCTCCTTCCGATCCCGGTGAAGAACGCGATGGTCAAGAACGTCCTCGCGGTTCCCCTGAACGCCGAGGTCGGCGAATGTGCACTGAAGATGAGGCGGGCCCGGGTCGACCAGCTCCCGGTGGTCAACGGGAACAAGCGGCTCGTTGCCATGCTCTTTGATCGGGAGTTGATCAAAGTTCTGTTGCCGGACCAGCAGAGCCTGCGAAAGAATTAAGGGGCAACATTCATATAATATACAGATGCTTATCGTTGTCGTGCGTAAAGTCGGTACGACGATAAATTTATGTTTTATGATATCGCTATACGCTTAACCGCTTTTGAGCGAGATAAAGCGTTTTAATGGTTTTAGGGGTGCTTCAATGCTTGATACTTCCCAAGAGATTATGAAAGGTACAACCACGGTAGGACTGATCTTCGACGGCGGCGTGGTTCTTGCAACAGAGATGCGAGCGACGATGGGGAACATGATCGCGAGCAAGCGTGCGAAGAAGATCTACCAGATCACGCCGAGAATCGGCCTGACCACCGCCGGCGGCGTCGGCGACGCACAGCAACTGGTCCGGATCCTGCAGGTCGAGTGCAACCTCTTCGAGATGCGCCGCGGCAAGACCATGTCGGTCGGTGCTGCATCGACCCTGCTCTCGAACTACTTAAACCAGAACCGCTACTATCCATACTACGTCCAGCTCCTGATGGGCGGGTTCGACGAGGAGGGGCCGAGCGTCTACTCCGTCGACGCCATGGGTGGGGCGACCAAGGAAGAGGATATCGTCGCCACCGGCTCGGGGTCTCCCTTCGCCTACGGTGTGCTCGAAGACCAGTACCGCCCGGATATGAAGGAGGACGAGGCGCAGGACCTCGCCGTCCGCGCCGTCAAATCGGCGATGCGCCGTGACTCCGCATCCGGGGAGGACATCATGGTTGTCGTGATAACGAAGGACAAATATGAAGAACACATAGAGAGCGGGTTGCAGAAGCCATCTGCGGCCCGCCCGACACCCTGAACACTTTTTAGGACGATTTTAATGGTGATTGAAGAGAAACTCCAGGAGCTTAAGGAGCAGATCAACAAGATTGTTCCCAGCGGGATCACGATCTCAAATGTCGAGTTCGAAGGCCCTGAGCTCGTCATCTATACCGATGACCCGAAGCAGTTTGCCGACCAGGCCGACCTGATAAAAATACTGGCACGCGATCTGCGGAAGCGCATCGTCGTGCGCCCGAATATCCTTGAAGACCCCGAACGGGCGGCCCAGGAGATCCGGGCCGTTGTGCCGGAGAACGCGGGGATCACCGATCTCTTCTTTGACCCGGAGACGGGCGAGGTCCTGATCGAAGCGGAGAAGCCCGGCGTGGTCATCGGCAAGAACGGCGTGACGCTCCGCGATATCACAAAGCAGATCGGCTGGACGCCCAAGGTGGTCCGGACACCGCCCATCGAGAGTACAACGGTGAAGCAGATCCGTACCTACCTCAGGTCGGTGAAGGATGAGCGGAAAGCGTTCCTGCGGACGATCGGCCGCCGCATCCACCGGGAGGTCACGAGCAAAGACCAGTGGCTGAGGGTCACGACGCTCGGGTGCTGCCGTGAGGTCGGCCGCGCTGCGTTCCTGATCTCGACGCCGGAGAGCAAGATCCTGGTGGACTGCGGTGAAAAACCGGGCAGCACCGCGAACGGGACGCCGTACCTCTACGTGCCCGAGATCTCTCCGCTCTCCTCGCTCGATGCGGTGGTGCTCACCCACGCGCACCTCGACCACTGTGCCCTCGTCCCCCTCCTCTTCAAGTACGGCTACGAGGGGCCGGTTTACTCGACCCCGCCGACGAGGGACCTCTCGACGATGCTCCAGCTCGACTACCTGGACGTCGTTCGGAAGGAGACGGATAAGATCCCCTACACCTCGAACGAGGTGCGGACCTACATGAAGCACTCCATCACCCTCAACTACGGCAGCGTGACCGATATCGCCCCCGACGTCAAACTCACCTTCCATAACGCGGGGCATATCCTCGGATCGGCCATCGCGCATTTCCATATTGGTGAGGGTCTCTACAACATCGCATTCACCGGGGACTTCAACTACCAGAAGTCGCGGCTCTTCTCCCCTGCGGTATCGTCCTTCCCCAGGCTTGAAGCGCTCTTCATGGAGAGCACCTACGGCGGGTCGAACGATTTCCAGCCACAGCGCAAAGATGCGGAGGATAAACTCTACGAGACGGTCTCGACGACGATCCAGCGCGGCGGCAAGGTGATCATCCCCGCGTTCTCTGTCGGGCGGTCGCAGGAGGTCATGCTCGCCCTCGAGGAGGGTATCCGGAAGCAGAAGATGCCGCCGGTGAAGATCTACCTCGACGGCATGATCAAGGAAGCGACGGCGATCCACACGACCTACCCCGAGTACCTCAACAGCGATCTCCGGAACCAGATCTTCCGCGAGGGGTTGAATCCCTTCCTGGCCGAGGCCTTTGTCCAGGTGGACTCCCCGAATCTCCGCGAGAAGGTGATCTCGGGCGACCCCTGTGTCATCATCACCACGAGCGGCATGTTAAACGGCGGTCCGGTGATGGAGTACCTCAAGGCCCTCGGCCCCGACGAGCGCAACGCGCTCATCTTCGTCGGCTACCAGGCAGAGGGGACGCTCGGGCGGCGTATCCAGAAGGGATGGCGTGAGATCCCGCTCGGGTGGCGCGAGACGATCGTGATCAACCTCGAGATCGCGACGAGCGACGGGTTCTCCGGCCACTCCGACAGGAAGCAGCTGATGAACTACGTCGCCCACCTCCAGCCGCGCCCGGAGAAGATCTTCACCATCCACGGCGACGAGAACAAGACCCTCGACCTTGCAAGTTCTATCTACAAGCGGTACCGTATCGAGACGCATTCCCCTATGAACCTCGAGACCTACCGCATGATCTAGGGATGCTGCAAAAACTCCCCATTCTCTTCGGGATATTCGTGGTGATGGCGTTATCAAACGCCGTCGTCCCGGTGCTTCCCGATTTTGCCGAAGGGGCGGCAGTGCAGGGTGCGGTCTACGCCGCATATTTTTTGGGCGCGTTCGTTACCGTGCTGCCGGCAGGGATAGCAAGCGACCGGATAGGCCGCGTGCCGCTCATCCGTGCCGGCCTTCTCCTGACCCTCGCAAGCGGGATCCTCATCCTGCTCTTCCCCTCGGGCCTGCTGCTCCTCGTCTTCAGGCTGGTCGAGGGGATCGGGGCCGGGCTCTTTCTCTCAGCGGCGCTTGCGTGGGCAAACTCGCACCCGTCGTCCGGGCAGATCAGCGGGTACGTCATGGCGGCCCTGAACCTCGGCCTGATCGTGGGGCTCCTCGCCACAGGGTGGCTCGATGCGGCCCTCGATAGCCATCTTGCAGGGATCGCCCTCTTTACGGTGCTTGCTGTTCTCGTGCTCGGGATGAGCGTCGTCATCAGGGAAGGCGAGCGCGGGGATTTTGCGAGAGCCGATCTCCCTGCAATCATCAGAAACTACTTCTGGCTCTTCGTCGCAGCGGTCGTCCTCGTGGGCATGACCGGGGCGGTAGCGGCCATCTATCCCGCGTACACAGGGAATGACTCGTCGGTGCTTGCCCTTCAGCTCGCGACGATAAATATCGCGACCGTCGTTGCCGTGCTCATCACTCCCCGCATCAACCTCCGTCCTGCCCCGACCATCCGGGTCGCCTCGCTCCTGATGGCAGGGGCGGTCGTGGCGGGTTACGTTACACCCTATGCCTTTCCCGTCATCGGGGCTCTTTCCGGGGTGATCATCGTCGCAGTTCTTGCGTTCCTTGCAGAGACTAAGATCCAGCAGGGCGTGATGACCGGGCTCTTCAACACTGCAGCCTATGCCGGGTTTACGTTTCTCTCCGCCCTTGCCGGGCTGGTCGCCGGAGGGTTCGGTTTCCTGACCGCGTTCCTCCTGCTGGCCGGGATGGCGGCGGCGGTGGCCATTCCTATCGGCAGGTGCCGGTGCGAGTATCGTGGATGACAGAGCGCATATTACCATCTCCGTCCATAGGATCACCTATGAAGATGCTGATCAACGGCGAGTGGCGCGACTCGGTCTCCGGGAAGGTGTTTGCGGTGCATAACCCCGCCACGGGGGACGCGGTCGGGGAAGCGCCGCTCGGCGGCGAGGATGATGTCCGATCCGCCGTGGAGGCCGCCGGGGGGGCTTTCCCGGACTGGTCCGCGAAGAGCCCGAGGGACCGGGCGAAAGTCCTCTTCTTCGCCGCGGAGGAGGTGCGCCGCAGGAACACCGATCTCGCGGCGCTCCTGACCGCCGAGCAGGGAAAGCCCATCCGTGAGGCGGTCGACGAGATCAACGGGTTCGCAAACATCCTCGAGTACTACTATGCCCTCTCCGCGGGGGAGCGGGGGGAGTTTATGAACCTCAGGGGCTATGGCCGCATTACTGTCGAGAGACGCCCGCTCGGCATCTGCGGCGCAATCATCCCCTGGAACATGCCGGCGATCATCATGGGCTGGAAGATCGGCCCGGCCCTGGTGGCAGGGAACACCGTGGTCCTAAAGCCCGCCCGGACCGCCCCGTTGACCTGCACGAAACTCGCGGAGATCCTCGGGGACGCAGGACTTCCGCCCGGTGTCTTAAACGTCGTCACCGGATCGGGGGAGACGGTCGGCAGGGAGATTGCGAGGAATCCGGCTATCAGGAAGGTCTCGTTCACCGGCGAGGTCGGAACCGGGCGGCAGGTCGCCCTGGACGCCGCACCGACGCTGAAGCGGCTCACGCTGGAACTCGGGGGGAGCGACCCCATGATCGTCTGTGACGATGCCGACATCCCGATGGCGGTCGAGGGGGTCATCAGGGGGCGGTTCTACAACTGCGGGCAGGTCTGCACTGCGGTCAAAAGGCTCTACGTCTACGAGTCGATCGCGGACGAGGTCATCCGGCGCCTGAAGTCAAGGGTCGAGGCGATCGTGGTCGGGAACGGGATGGACCGCGGCGTCAGCATGGGCCCGCTGAACAACCGGGCGGGCCTTGAGCGGGTCGTCGGCCAGGTCGATGCCGCCCGGGAGCGTGACGAGGGGGAGATCGTTGCGGGAGGGCGGGTTCCCGAAGGGAAAGAGTACGAGCGCGGTCTCTTCTTCCTGCCGACGCTCATTGCCGGTGTTCCGCACGACTCTGTCCTCTTCTCGGAGGAGGTCTTCGGCCCTGTGTTGCCGATCGCCACCGTCCCGGGCCTCGATGAGGCGCTTGACCTGGCGAACAACAGCCGCTACGGTCTCGGGGCATCGGTATGGACCCGGAGCGCGGACGTGATCGCCCGGGCGACGGAAGGGCTTGAAGCGGGGATCGTCTGGGTCAATCAGCATCTGAAGATTCCCCCGGAGGTGCCGTTTGGGGGGACGAAGGAGAGCGGCATCGGCAGGGAGAACGGCAGCCGGGCGCTCGAGGAGTACATGGAGGAGAAGGCCGTGCTGATACGGCTGTAGGCCCCCGGGAAGTCATGTTCATCGACCGGGGGTGCGAGAGAACCCCGGGTCCGATGTTTTCGGGAACGCGAGGAGTTTGTGGACCGGGCGTCGCCCGGGCAGCCGGAGTCGAGCTCCCCTGTGCGTCTTAAAACCCGTTTGGGATGCCTGTTCCGCCGTCAGGACTTCCATTGTGATTATGGTAACATTTATATAATTCAATACATATCTTCCCCCCCTCCCAAGGGGGGATGGTAGTATGAGACGATGGATAACCCTATGGGCATGCATTCTCGCCCTCCTGGCGATGCCGTTTGCTGTGACTGCGGCAGTGGTCGGAGACGAGAATGTAACGATGACACCCGCGGATCAGGTCGGGGAGATGGATAACCAGACGGCGAATATGACGATCGCCGCCTACATTAGCCAGGACCAGAATCTGACGAGGCTGACCGAAGCAATCAGCGTGGCAGGGCTCTATGATACCCTGAACTCCGGAGGGCCGTACACGGTTTTTGCTCCGAGCGATGATGCGTTCGACGCGCTCGGGAACGAGACCGTGAACCAGCTCTTGAACGAGACCGATAGCCTGACCATGGTCCTTCAGTACCACGTTGTTGAGGGTGAGTACACATCGGCGAACCTCACCAGTATGGCCGAAAACCAGACCGAAAACCAGACCGGGAACCAGACAGAGAACCAGACCGAAGGCGGGATTCTCGATATCTTCAGCGGGCTCCTCGGTATGGGGAACGAGACCGGGAACATGACGACACTCACGACGCTCGCTGGTGAGGACCTGAACGTCACCGTCAGCGACGGCGAGGTCATGATCGAGAACGCCACCGTCACCATGGTGGACATCAACACAACGAACGGTGTGATTCACATCATCGACCAGGTGCTGGTCCCTGCAAGCGTGAACCTGACGATGGCTGAGAACCAGACCACCACGATGCAGACCGAGACGCCGACCGAGACGATGGCCGAGAACCAGACCCTGGTGGGCGTCGTACAGTGATGTAACGCAGCAGGGCGGAGGCCGGCGGGCACCGCTGCCGGCTCCCGGCACCGTCCGGAAGGCTATCGAATGCCGTTCCGGGCTGTGATACCACTTCATTTTTTCTGGAACTTCTGCAGACATTGCCGGGCCATTCCACCCGGTCGTCCGGAACCTCCTGCCGGGAAGAGGGCCGACCGGGTCGCTGGAGCGTCCGGAACACGAATCGGGCATCCCCACAAGATTATCCCGTCCTGCTTGCTGTGATAGAGGAACGTATACTCATGACAAACAAGATGGGAAAAAGGTCTGAACCACGGCCCGGATTTTTCCAGGTAGGCGTTCAAACATTATTATCATAATATTTTTATATTACCTCGATTATTCCCTTGCCCGCAAGGGGGGATATGTATGAGACGACCTGTACTGTTCAGTTTATGCATCGTTCTCCTCCTGTCGATCGCTGCCGCAAGCACGGCAATCTCGATTGGAGGAGGCCCTGTCGAACTGAACCCTGATGAGTTTGTGAACATTACACCTGTAAACAGCACTGAAACGTATGAGGTACCGCAGGCGACCGTGCTTGGAGCACTTGACGCCGCCTCGATCCTCGGAGTATTCGAGTACCAGGTTGCTGAAGACCTGCCTCCGGAAGAGGGGAACTTGAGCATTCTATCGATTACGGACATTGAGAACGAGATAGTGAACGGGACCCCGAACAACTGGACGTACTGGGTGAATGGCGAGCAGGGTACGACCGGGCCCGCGGTGACGAACGTGACCGACGGAGATAATCTGACCTATTCCTACGGGCCCCCGTCGCACACGATAGAGAATGCCTCGTATACGCTGACGGTGAACGTGAGCGTGGTCGGGGTACCAGTGAACGTGACGCCCACACCGACCGTGAACGTCACCCCGACTCCGACGGTCAACGTGACGCCCACACCGACCGTGAACGTCACCCCGACTCCGACAGTCAACGTGACGCCGACTCCGGCAGCGAACGTGACGCCGACTCCGGCAGCGAACGTGACGCCCGCCGTCAATGTCTCTGACCAGCCGATTGTGAACGCTACGGTGATAGTTGACAATGCCACGATCAACCGGACGGGCTGGGCGGACATCCACGCAGACCTGAACGGAACGCCCGGGGCCATCATCGGCTACAGCCCGATCGTTGAGGGCGTGAACGAGAACGTGACCGTGGCGATCGAGGTCGAGAACGCCACGCCGGTGCTCTATGCCATGCTCCACGTCGATGAGGGGGAGCCGGGCGTCCATGAGTTCCCGGGACCTGACGTGCCGGTACTCCTGAACGGAAGCCCCGTCCAGCAGGCTTTCAATGTGACCGGAGGACTGCCGCCCGTCAACGTGACGCCGACTCCGACGGTGAACGTGACGCCGACACCGACGGTGAACGTGA
>JAENZF010000038.1:0-9425 GCA_016841385.1 Methanobacteriota archaeon
GTCATCTTCTCTTCAGACCTCGGCTACCAGAAGCCGGACCCGCGGATATACACGGTGGCTCTCGGGCGGATGGGCCTTTCGGCCTCCGACGTCCTCTTTATCGGGGACAATTCCGAGAACGACGTCGATGCTCCCCGGAGGCTCGGGATGCGGGCGCTGCACGTGGAGGAGGCATGGCGGCGCTACGGGGTCTGACCGGTCAGGCTCCCCTCCGCCCGGGGGCGCGGGTTTCATGAGAACCGGATACACATAGACCCGCACGATGAACGACAGACAGTGGCTGATCGCCTTCGGGGCGGGGCTTGTCATCCTCTCGGTCGTGCTCTACGCCCTGCACTTCCTGGTCTTCCACGACCTCTACCACATCGGCATCTACACGCTCGGCGATATTGCGTTCCTCCCGCTCGAGGTCCTCCTGGTGGCGCTCGTCTTCCACCAGGTGCTGGCATCCCGCGACAGGCGACAGAGGATGGACAAACTGAACATGGTCATCGGGGCGTTCTTCTCAACTGTCGGAACACAGCTCCTGACCTACATATCCAACAACGATCCCAACCTGGATGAGATCCGGCCGCTCCTGATGGTCACCGATACCTGGACCAACGAGACATTCCGGGAGGTTGCGAAGCGGCTGAAACGGCATCCCTGCCGTGTCAGGATAGAGGATGTCGACCTGGATGCCATCAAACGGTTCCTCGGGTCCCACGAGGACTTCCTCCTGCGGCTGCTGGAGAACCCCCTGCTCCTTGAGCACGAGAAGTTCACCGAACTCCTCCGGGCGGTATTCCACTTCAACGAAGAACTGCAGCGCCGGCCCGGCTTCCCCGGCCTGCCCGAGACCGACCTGACCCATCTCGCAGGAGACCTCGAACGGATCTACGGCCTCCTGATCCGCGAATGGCTGGACTACATGCGCTACCTGCAGAAGAACTACCCGTACCTCTTCTCGCTTGCGATGCGGACGAACCCCTTCGACGAGACGGCGTCGGCAATCGTGGGGTAAACGACGGGCCGAAGGGCCGGAGTTCAAGAAAATGCGAAGCATTTTCGAGTTGCGATGCGTGCCCCAAGGGGGCAGGTGGAGCAGGAGCACTGTAAGGTGCGACTTGCGACGGGCTGAAGACCGGAGCGTGAGAAGCCATCAGGCTTCGAGCCGGAGTTCCCCTCACCCCAACTGTGCCTGGATGTGCTGCACCGTCTCGGGGTACTGCCCCCCAAGTCGGCTTTTTCCGAGGTTCTCTCTCACGATCCACTGGATATCCAGATCGTCGAGGGTTGCGAGCTGCCGCAGGTACTCAAAACCGATCCCGGGGAGAGCGGCGATGACCAGGCTGAGCGTGTAGCCAAGCGCCTCCCGAAGCGCGAGGAAAGCCTCGGACTGCCTCTCCTTTGCGGTATAGACACGGATCAGGGTCTTCCGGTGGAGCCTGAGCGCGGTCTCTGCGATCTCCGGTTCTGCCAGCAGGTCCGGTTCGGCAATCCCCGAAACCGCGGCCCGCATGGTGAGCCAGGACCCTCCCTGCACCCAGTCTTCCAGCTCCGGGACCGTTATATCCCCCTGCCGGGAGAGGAGGTCCCGCACCGCCATTGCCACCGCCTCCCGGGTCCGCCACCGTGGATCGACCGACGCCTCTACAAGGTGCGTGAGCGCCGCCTCAACGCATTCGGGGGACACGGACCCGATCGCCCCGATACCCCGAACACCACAGAACGGGAGGAACTCGTGCGGATCGCCTGTGGGTGCATCCTCCGGGGAGACACAGGCGAGCTCGACACAGAGGTCCCACAGGATCCGGTGATCGTCGGCATCGGCAACCGCAAACTCCCGCACGGTCTCGGCAAACGCCCCTGCGAGCTCCAGGTTTGCCCGGGGTCCGGGGAGATGGCTTCCCGCGACCAGGTAGGCGAGGAGATCCCCGGCGCTCCCGCTCGAAAGAAAACTCGTGAGCAGCCGGGCAACCTCCTTGATATAGGTCTCTTTGCGGGTCATTGTCTGCAGTGAATAACGACCCGAAGACAGTAAAAATGATCGCTACCGGGCGACCAGGGTTGCCACAAAGGCGTCGAGTGCCGCATGAACGTTCTCGCCGTTCCGCGCAGAAATGGGGTGCACCATCTCCCCGGGGAGATCCCGACGGATATCCTCGGGCACCGCACCCGGACTGTCGCACTTGTTCGCCATGAACGCAAGCGGCACCTCAAGGGTCTTCAACTGGCCGTAGAGGTGCCTCGTCATCGCGTCCACTCCCGTGGTGGCGTCCACGACGATGATCGCGCCGTCCATCCCCCGCGAGAGGATCTGCCGGACAAACTCGAACCGCTCCTGCCCCGGCGTCCCGAAGAGGAAGATCGCCTGATCTCTCACCTGCAGTCTGCCGAAATCGAATGCAACGGTCGTGGGGCCCTCGTTCGAGGATGCTTCGATGTGGCGGCTCCGGGGGTCGAGTGCCTGGATGAAACTGGACTTGCCTGCATTGAAAGAACCAAATACGACAATCTTGAGCCTGCCTTCTGCCATTAGCCTTGTATCGGCACCAGGATGTTTTAGGGTTTCGCTATGGTGGCGCCGTGGAGAGGATGGAGACGTAGCCGACCGTTTCTGGGAAATGTTTTTTCCCAAATCGTGATGGGGGGAATGATCGGTTGCCGGGTTCGCAGGGGGCTTCCTGAACTATATACCGACAGGTCAAAGTACAGGTATGGAGTCGGAGGAGGTGGATTCCGTCGCGCAGGAGATCGTGGCCACCCTGGATAATCTCTTCCATGCCGAGAAGCGTGCAAGACTTCAGGTATCTGCTCTCGAGGAGCGGGAGTATCCACTGGCCGCGGCGTTCGAGATGGTCAGGGATATGGAGACCGACAGTGCCATCGAGGAGGCTCTCACCGGGTTTGGTTTTGAATACCACACCATCGACGACGATGCCGAACTCTGGATCTCGGATGAGCACGGGCTGATGGTCTTCCTCTCCTTCACCGCCCCGAGCGGGCGGTACTACAACTACAGGATCGTCGCGTTCGACGTCGTCGGCGAAGAAGAGGAGGAGAACGTGTGAACCTTGTGGGCGACGGCGCACCCTTCGCCCGCAACGCGGAGGGATGCCACGCCAAGCACTATATACCGCAAACGGCATCTGGTGTGCGACAGAACCCGGAGGGATGGAGATGGAACGCTCGGTAAAAAGCCTCATGGAAGACAGGGAGAAGCGGCGTGAGGAGAACCTCGGCAAATACATCGAGCAGCTTTCGCACGAGAATATCCCCTACCGGCTACGGGCGGCCGAGGCGCTGGGGGCATGCGCCGATCTACGGGCGGTCGAGCCGCTGATCGCCGCCCTGCACGACAGCGAGAACGAGGTCCGCTGGGTCGCTGCGCAGGCGCTCGGGAAACTCCACGATGCGCGGGCGGTCGAGCCGCTGCTGCCCCTCCTCACCGACCCCGACCGGTGGGCGCGGCGAGGTGCCGCCTGGTCGCTCGGCGAGATAGGCGACCCTCGCGCGGTCGAACCGCTCCTCCCCCTTCTTGGGGACAAAAAGAAGGATGTCAGGCTGGCCGCCGCCGATGCGCTCGGCAAATTGCACGACCCACGGGTGGCCGGCGCTCTCTCCGCCGCGCTCGAGGGCGAGGAGGAACCGGAGGTCAGGACGGCGATCCGCCGTGCCCTCCGCGAGATCACCGGTGAGGCGGGGCTTTGACCGGCGCAAACGGAGACCCGGGGAGGCTCTTCCGCTACTACCCGGGGGACTTCGGGGCGCTCCCCGTGCGGGTTGTCCACATGGACCTCGCCTTCGACGTCTACGACGGCCACACCCGGGTCGTCTCCGCCCTCACCGCCGGGACCCTCGATGCGCCGCTCGCGTCCCTCCCCCTGAACGCCCGGGATCTGGATATACTCAACGTAGCCTGCAGCGGATACGCCGTCACCTATACCTATAACAGGGGCACCGCGGTCCTCACCGTCGCCTTCGACCCACCCGTCCCGCCCCGGACCCGGTTCACCCTCGAGACCGAGACGATCTGCCGGCCGAGCAGCCACGTCCTCGAAGGCCTCTACTACGACGGGTCCTGCCCCGCCGGGCAGCCCACCCAGATCACCCAGTGCCAGCAGTGGGGGTTCCAGCGGCTGGTCCCCTGCCTCGACGACATGACCGCGAAATGCACCTACACGACGGCGATCGTCGCGGACGACGGGTATACCAGCCTCATATCGAACGGCGATCCTGCAGGGTCGCGGTTCTCCCTGGGGCCCGGCCGCTCCGTCCAGAAGTACGAGAACACCACAACCCCGATGGCCCCCTACCTCTTCTTCCTCGGGGTGGGGTGCTACGACACCTACCGGCGGGAGTTCGAGTACCCCGACGGCCGGACGTTCTCCCTCGAACTCCTCGCGAAACCCGGTTCCGACACGGAGGCGGCGGAGCGTGCGCTCGAGGTCCTCGCCGACGCGGTGATGTGGGTCCACCTCTTCACCGGCCGCGGCGAGGACCGCGACCACGAGACCCGAGAGGAGGTGTGGCGCCAGGTCCGGGTGCGGGACGAGGCGAAGCGCTCCGGGGACCGGGCAGCCCTCGAAGAGTCCAGAAAAGTGCTTGCCGGGCTTGTTGCGGCCATCCAGACAGGTTACGCCTACACAGGAGCGGTCTACCGGGAGATCGCCATGCAGAACTCCGACTTCGGCGGGATGGAGAATGTCGGGAACACAACCCTCGCCGCAAACCGGATCATGCCCTACCCGGAGGCGACCGACCCGGCCTTCGAGTACATGGTCAGAGTGAAGGTCCATGAATACTACCACAACGAAAACGGCTCCGAGGTGACGGGGAGGAGCCCGTTCGAGCTCTGGTTGAACGAAGCGGTGACCGTCCATATCGAGAACCGGCACCACGCCTTCCTCTTCGGTGAGGCCTACTCCCGCCTCCAGACTGTGCTCGACCTCCTCGACCCCGAGGCCGGGACGCTCGTCCTCGACCGGGGCGCGGGCTCGATGCCGATCGAACCGGACGGCTTTAATGACCCCAACGACCTCGTCACGGGCGTCACCTACGTGAAAGCCCCCGAGTTCGTCAGGATGATCGAGACGCTGATGGGGAAGGAGACGTTCGTGGAAGGGCTCGCCCTCTACCACGACCGGTTCCGGCACGCCAACGCCTCCCGGGACGACTGGATACGCTGCATGGAGGAGGTCTCGGAGCAGGACTTCTCGGGGATGGCAGCGACCTGGCTGAAGGAGAAGGAGTACCCGGTCCTCACCGTGACCCCCGCATACAACCCGGGTGCCCGGCGATTCACCCTCGCCTACCGCCAGAGCCGCTCACCCGGCGGCCGCATCTGGGAATTCCCGTTCCGGTTCGCACTCGTCGACGCCGAAGGCCGGGAGATCGCAGACCGCACCGTCCGTATCGCGGACGAAGAGGGGGAGATCGGCCTCGACGGCGTCGACCGTCCGATGTTCCTCTCGCTCAACCGCAGCTACTCCTTCTACGGGAAGGTGGCATACCGGCCGCCTGAGGACGAACTCTACCTCCAGGTACTGAAAGATGCCGATATCGTCGGCCGCTTCACCGCATTTCTCACGCTCGCCGACCGGGAGATGCTCCGACTCCTCGATGACCCGGACGCGGTGGTCTCCGGCCGGTTCACCGACCTCTGCACCGCTCTTCTCGCCGACGACCGCCTCATGGAGGAGGCCGGCGGGCAGTTCCTGACGATCTTCCCGTCAGTGGACGACGAGCGGTTCGCCCACCATTACCGGGCGCTTCACGACGCCCGGAGGAGGATCCTCGCTGCGATCGCCGTCCGGCACCACGACGCCCTCCTTCGCGTCTACCGGCAGGCGGCGGCGAGCGCTCCCGGCGGATCGGGCTACCTGGAGGAAGAGGCCGCGGCGATCCGGCGGCGGCAGAGGAAGAACGCCTGCCTCGCGATCCTCGTCACCCTCGACACCCCGGAGGTCCACCAGCTGCTTCTCCGCCAGTTCCGGGAGGCGACGGCCGCAACCGACCGCCTCACCGCGTTCGGGCTGCTCCTCGAGAGCAGCGCCCCGGAGCGGCTGGAGATCCTTGCGGCGTTCTCTCTTTCATCGGCCAAAAGCCCGGTCGCGTGGGAGTCGTTTCTCGCCACGGTCGCCGGGAGCGATTGCGACGACCTTGTCGCGATCCTCCGCGGGATCGAGTCCTCGCCCGCCTTTGCAGTCGAGCAGGCCGACCAGCAGCGGGCACTCTACGGGAGGTTCGCGCTGAACAGGAAGCGGTCGCTTGAGACCGAAGAGGGGCGGGCCTACCTCGCGGAGGTGCTCCGGCGGCTCGCCCCGATCAACGAGTACAGCACCGTCCGGGCCCTGGATGCGTTCGCGTTCATCGATGGGATGGAGCCGGGCTACCGGGTGCCGACGGCAGGCGTGCTCGCGGATCTCCTCTCCTCCCTCGACCCGGGCGCGTACCCGGCCGTCTACAACAACGCCCGCCGCTTCCTCCTCGGCGCCCCGGAGGCCGTCCGCGCCTACGTGGAGGAGCACGGGGAGATCCCGGCCCTCCGGGGACTCACCCCCTGATTCACCCGTACTCCAGGTGCAGCCCGACGCCCGTCTCGCGAACGTCCGCCACCTTTGCGAGCGCAATCTTTGCCGCAAGATCGGTGCAGTGGCAGGGGTGAAGGGCGGCCGGCTGCACCTTCGCGAAGTAGTCGAGGATACCCTGCATCTGCGCCGGCGGCGCGTCGAGGAGATGGAACCCGCCGATGACGTCGACGATGCGGTCGTCGTCGCATACCTCTTTTGCCTGCTCGACGATCGAGCAGATACCCGCGTGGGAGCACCCGGTTATGACGACGAGCCCATCCGGGGTCTTGCAGGCGAGCGCCGTGTCGTCGGCGACGGTGTCCTCCCGGATGCCGTCGGGGGTGTAGATGTAGCCGCACGAAGGTGCCCGCTCGAACGCAAACCGCCGCTCGATCTCGCCGAGGAAGACCAGGTTCTCGGTCAGCCAGAGGGGGGCCGCGGTCAGGAGGACCTTCCCGTGCCTGAAGAGTTCCTCGACCGAGAGGTGGCACCCGATCTCCCCGACGCCGTCACAGCTCCGGGTGAGGAATGCGTCGGGATGGGCGATGAACGTGGGCTCGATCCGCTCACGGCCCTCGAGGATAGCCTCGGTGTGGAGCCGGAGCAGCGCGTCGAGACCCCAGGTGTGGTCGAGGTGGCCGTGGGAGATGACAATCTCTTCGACACGGAGGAGGTCGATCCCCATCTTCCGTGCGTTGGCAACGAGGATACCCGAGTAGCCGGTATCAAAGAGGACGCGGGTCCCGCCGTCCTCGAGATAGATCGAGAGCCCGGGTTCCGCGAGGAAGTAGCGGTCGGTGAGGGTGGCGTTATCCACGAGGACCGTCAGCTTCATCGCCAGCGCCTCCCGGGGAAGAGCTGGGTCCGGGAGACGGCCGGTGTCGCCATCGTGCCGGGGGTGGCGGCGAGAGGGGACCTCCGGAATGCTGCCTGGGCCGTGAACCGATCCATGCAGATACTGGGCACGTCGCGGTTAAGAAGGTTTCCCGAAGGCGTTCCGCTCCGCCCGCTCCCTGAGCGCCCGGTTCATGCGCAGGAACCCAAGGTGGGTCACCCGGAGGGTGTCGGTGAGATCGACGGCGGGCACCAGCAGCCCGGTGAAGATCTCGGCCTGGATGAACCGGGAGCCGTCGCCCTCGGGGATGATGGTGAACCGGTGCTCGCCGTCGAAGAGCCCTGCGATCAGGACGCGGCCAATCCACCGGAGCTCGTGGTCTTTTGCCACCCGCAGCACTCTCGGCCGAAACCGCATGCTCCGCCGTCCCGGAGGCCGGATCTCGACCGAAAGACGCGTTCCCACCCAGGGTTTCCCCTCGATCGACAGGATGAACGGGTTCCAGTCGGGGTAGGAGGCGAAGTCGGTCAGCACCTGCCAGACGACTGCGGGCGGGGCGTCGATGACGGTCTCGGTCCGGACTTCCCGGACCAGGACCCCGGAGGAGGCGGTCATGCTCGCGTCACGATCGCACCGGGTGGGCCGGAAGGGAGAAAAGGCTTTCTTCTCCCGAATTTCCCGGGAACGATCGTCCCCGCGGCCTCCGGCCGGTGCATGAACAGCTGTGCCATGGAACTTCGCAGCGATGGCGGCCGGAGGAAAGAAGTCATCTCCCGCGAAACCACTCTGGAGGAGTGATACCATGACGGAAACAGGATATGAGACCTTCTCCCCGGGGGAACCGGAGGAACTCGGATCAATCGGCCTCGCGGTGGGCGTGCGGCTCGGGCTCGGCCGCCTGAAGGATCTGCAGGAATGCCACGGGTTCGAAACAATTCTCTACTTCGACGAGGACCTCGCCCGGAACTCGACGCTCGATGCGGACCACGCGGACTTCCGGATCGTCCCGGTGCAGGCCCGGCCGTTCATGCCTCTCGCGGTGTTTCTGCGGGTGATGGCGGAATGGGAGCCGGAGTTCGCCGGCCAGATGCGCCGGGAGTCCCCGGGGGTCGAGGTCCTGGAGACCGGGACAATCAACCGCTACTCCGGGTGCGTCCTCTGTACAAGGCAGTACGTGAAGGGACTGCTGCTGTAACGCGCCGCCTAGCGGCGGGTGGTGGGTCCGCCGGTCCCGAGACCGAATTCGGCGAGAAGCCGCCTGCATGTGCAGTGACTGCCCAGGTGGCAGACGGCGGCCCTCGTCGCCTCGAACCGGACGGGAAAGTCGATTCCGGGGATGAGCTCCGGGAGGTCGCCGAACCCGAGCGTGATGTGCGGCGAGTAGCGCTCATATACAGAGGTCTTCGGGAACCGGAGGAGGCAGTCGACGGATGACGCGGGCGCCTCCCCTGCAAACATCGGGGGTCCGGCCGGGGGTGCCTGATACGGTTTTAAGGCGTTCATGACGGTCTTGTGAAAGAGCTGGAGGATCTCCGCCCGGAGGATGTGGAAGGTGGAGACGGTCCCTCCCGTGCTTGAGCGGTGTTTTGCGACGGCGTCGATGGTCATGGTCATGGGGGAGCACTGCCGGGCAATCCGGTCCACTTTCGCGGTGATCTCCGGGATATCCCCGCGCCTCGCCGGGAACATCGCGACCGAGATGTGCGGGAGGCAGTTCTCTCCATCGAGGCGTATCCCCCCGTCCGGGTTGCCGGCGAGCAGGGTCCGGTTCGCGCCGATAGCCATATCCATGATCGGTCCGGGCGGCAGGAGGACGACATCGATGGCAACCGTATCGGGAAGTTCATGCATGGGGCCGAACAGGCGGGAGAGGTAGAAAAGAGTTTTCCCCCGGGATCAGCAGCCCCACCATGACGGCGCCGGTTCACACCGGCCCTCAATCACCACTTCACGCCGAATACCGGCTCCTCCTCGACGATATTCGTGATCCTCCGGACACTCGCCTCCATCGGGACGTCCTTTCCGCTGCAGAGCCC
>JAENZF010000038.1:9525-12888 GCA_016841385.1 Methanobacteriota archaeon
AATCGATCCTGTACTGGCCCACCCGTATCCCGAACACAGTATAATTCCGATTGCATAAAAATATTTTTGGGCACATATACTTATCGCATCGCATTATCCCGGGGCCGGCAGGAGCAGCCATGCACAACGGTTATATATAAACATCTGGGACTCTGGGGCTCCGAAGATCTCTATCCAGGAGGGAAGAGAGATGGTCAAGATATCCGCGGCTGCTCCCCGGAGGGGCATAAGGAGGCGAGCGATCGGTTGTATCGCAAGCGCAATCATTCTAATTCTGGTGCTCATCCCGGCAGCAGCAACCGCACAGGCCCCGACGGTGATCGTCTCCAACTACACCGTCACCCCCGCCGTCCTGATGCCCGGGGACGAAGGGACGATCACGGTGGTGCTCACGAGCACCGCTTCCCCGGCCACGGGTTCGCCGCTCAACATCCGGCTGGACCCCGGCACCGGAGGGGCGAACACCTCGACGGAAACGCAGAAGAACGCCTACATCGAGAATGTGCTCTTAAACGGCGAAGGGGTCGATGTCCTGACGGGGAGTTTCCAGGATATCGGCGAGATCGGCCCCGGCCAGTCCTTTCCGCTCACCTTCCGGATCCGTGCTCCCGGCGAGGCGGGGATCTACTTCCCGGAGGTCTGGGTCCGGGTGCGGGATGCGGCCGGTGTGCGGTACCCCGTACCGGTGAACGTCAACTCCGCATATGCCCTGATCAAGAAACCCGCGCTCCGGGTGGAGAGGACCGTCCCGGCATCCATCGACCCGGGTGATCCCTTCAACATCACGCTCACGATCCATAACGAGGGCGGGGCAAGTGCAAGCGACATATCCGTCAGCATCAACGCAACCTCCGGCGCGATCACCCCGGGGAGCTCGGAGAACTACTTCATCCCCGAACTCGGGGCAGGGGAGGAGTCGGTCCTGAACCTCTCCTTCGAGACCGATACCAGCGCACCCCTCGGACTTACACCGATCCTCGTCACCATCGATTACCGGGGCGCCGATCTCGCAGCGTCCCGGCAGGTGGCGACGATCGGTGTTCCCATTGTCGGCCGTGCCGAGATGGGCATCGCCTCCATCAGGACCGAACCTTCCCGGATCACCGCCGGAGACCCCGTGGACCTGACGATCCGGCTTGAGAACACCGGGACGGCGGACGCGGAGTCGGTCCGGGCAACCGTCGAGGACCTCTCTCTTCCCGGTTCCAAAGAGGCGTTCCTCGGGACAATTGAGCCCGGCAACGACGGTCCCGCCGTCTTCTCCCTGCAGGCCAGCGAGGCGGGAGAGTTCGACTACACCCTCGTCGTACAGTATACCGACGACTACGGGGCGCACACAACCCGGCAGGCTTTGCAGGTTGTTGTTGCGGATTCAAGCCCGATCCTGGCTATCGCCGCCGTGGCAGCGATACTCATCATCGTCATCGTGGCCGCGGTCTTCTGGTACCGGAGACAGAAGGAGGAGTGACCAACGTGCTTGCAGGCCTCAGGGTCTCGGCGTTCCTGGCGTGGAAGTCCATCGAGCGCGGGAGCAGAGGGACGCTCGCCCTCACCATCATGATCATCGCCCTCATCTTCGTGAACCTGGTCTTCCTCCCCTCCATCATCTCCGGGGTCGTCGAGACCTTCAACACCCAGTCTATCGACTTCGACCTTGGAAACCTGGTCATCGAGCCCCGGGAGGGGAGCCAGTATATCAGCGAGGTGAGCGATCTTCAGAAGACGGTCGAGCGGATCCCCGGGATCACCGGCACATCACCCCGGATAGCCGCCGGGGCAACCTACTTTTACCGGGGCCGCAACGCCGCAAGCACGCTCTACGGCATAACGCCCGAGGATGAGCGGTCGGTGACGAGGATTGCCGATTCCATGACCGAGGGAGAGTTTCTCTCGAACGGAGATACCGACGCAATCGTCATGGGCGTGACCCTCGCGGGGACGGAGGGGGAGGAGGCAGGCGGCCTTCCCTCGCTTCAGGGGATCGGGGTCGGCGACTCGGTGGAGGTGGCCTACCCGAACGGCGAGATACGGACCTACCGGGTGAAGGGGATCTACGAGACCCAGTCCTTCAGCGTCGATACGGCAGCCTTCATCACCAGCCGCGAGATGAGCGAGGTGCTCTCGCTCCAGGACCAGGCGTCCATCATCCTGGTGAAGACCGAGGTTAACGGCAGGGAGGAGGAGTACAAGAGGGAGATTCTCTCCTACGGCATCCAGGAGGAGGTCCGGACGTTCCAGGAGAAGTCGGGAGGGTTCGTCGACCAGGCTATCCAGAGTTTCAACATCATCAACGCGATCTCGACGCTCGTCAGCCTGATCATCGCCATCGTGGTGGTCTTCATCGTGATCTTCATCAACACCGTGAACCGGCGGCGGCAGATCGGGATCTTGAAGGCGATCGGGATCGACCAGCAGATCATCATCAACTCCTACGTCCTCCAGGTGCTCTTCATCACCACCGTCGGGGCACTGGCCGGGATAGTGCTGAACGCCGGCGTGACGACCTACCTGACCGCCTATCCGCTCGTCTTCCCCGGCGGCCCGGTCTACCCGGCCGTTGAAGCGTCGGCCATCCTCCGGAGCATCGCAAGCCTCTTTGCGGTCTCGGTGGTGGCGGGCTACATCCCGGCGTGGCGGATAGCCCGGGAGGATATTCTCTCCGCAATCAGGGGGTGAAGAGATGATCGTCGCAGAGAACCTCACCAGGGTCTACACCATGGGCAGGGTGGAGGTCCGTGCCCTCGGGGGCGTCTCGCTCGAGGTTGCCAGAGGAGAGTTCGTCGGGATAATGGGGGCGAGCGGCAGCGGCAAGTCGACGCTCCTCCATATCCTCGGGCTCCTCGACCGCCCCGACTCCGGCAGGGTCACGATCGACGGGACCGATGTCCTCGGCCTCTCCGATCACCGGCGGACCCTCTTCCGGCTGAACCGGCTCGGCTACGTCTTCCAGGACTACGCACTCATCGGGGAACTCACTGCGCTCGAGAACGTCTACTTAACGTCGCTCGTGCGGGGGGCATCAAAGGAGGAGTACCTCAAGAGAAGCGCCGAGATCCTGGAACGGGTGGGCCTCGGCGACCGGATGGACCACCGGCAAAGCGAACTCTCGGGCGGGGAGCAGCAGCGGGTGGCGATCGCCCGGGCGCTCGTGAACAACCCGAGCATCCTGCTCGCCGACGAACCCTGCGCCAACTTAGACAGCCAGACCTCGAGGAGCATCCTCGACCTCTTCGCCCGCTTAAACGAAGACCTGGACCAGACGATCGTGATGGTCTCGCACGAGGAGTGGCATAAGGAGTACTTCTGCCGGGTCGTCACCCTGCGGGACGGGCTGATCGGGGATATAACGGAGTGCAGGAAGGG
>JAENZF010000038.1:12988-15117 GCA_016841385.1 Methanobacteriota archaeon
CAGTATACAACTCCGGCCGGTGAGAGGTATGCAGGAAGTCAGGACATTCAGGTGCAAGGACCTTGGCCTTGCGTGCGAGTTTGAGGAGAAGGCAGAGAGCGAGAACGAGTTGCTCAAGCGGGTCGAAGGGCATGTTCAGACCGCCCACCAGATGAACCCGGAACAGCCGGAAGTGCAGGAGAAGATCCGCAAGGCGATGAAGTGAGGGAGCGGCAGGTTCTTCCGGGATCACGCCCCCGACACAAGCATGGAGCATCACAGGCATTCCCGGAGACACTCCCCGGAAGATGAGGCCGCCCGCCGGCTCTGGCAGCACCCCGAGTCCATCCTCGAGGGGATCGGGCTTGCTCCCGGAGGCACCTTCATCGATGTCGGGTGCGGGGACGGGTACTTCGCACTCCCTGCGGCGCGGACCGTCGGGCCGCACGGTCGTGTCTGCGGGATCGACATCGACGCCGAAGCGCTGGACCTGCTGCGGGAGAAAGCTTTTGGCGAGGGGCTCGACAATGTCGTCCTCCACCAGGGGATGGCCGAGGAGATCGTCCTCTGCGACGGATGCGCGGACGTCGTCTTCTTCGGCATAGACCTCCACGACTTCGACGACCCGGTTCGGGTCCTCGCCAACGCAAAGCGGATGGCGCTTGATACCGGCGTGATCGTCGACGTGGACTGGAAGAAGGAGCCCCTCCCCCTCGGCCCGCAGCCCGCAAAGAAGTTCACCACGGAGCATGCGGCGTCGCTGATGGCGGAGGCGGGGCTCGAGGTTACGACGGTGGCGGAGTCAGGGCCATATCATTATATCATCACGGCCGTGCCGGGGCGATAAAAAAAAGGGGGTTCAGGGCTACTGCAGGTTTGTGATGCCGCCGTAGTCGACGGCGTTTACGAACGCATCGAGGTCCTGCTTGGACCCGCCTTCGACACTGACATAGACCATGAACCGTTCATTGATGCCGACCCAGGTGCCGTAGGAGTCGGGTGTGCTGAAGACCTCCCAGGCGGGGTGTCCACCGACCTCTTTCTGCTTGTAGTAGCCTTCGCTGGTTTCGAACGAGACGAGCGAGTCCCACGACTCCCAGTAGCCCACCCCGTAGTAGGCTGAGTCCTGGATCATGATCGATGCCACGGCATTGTCCTTGCTGTAATCACGGGACGCCCAGGTCCACTGGCCGTCATCGGCAGTCCAGGAAGCCCCGACGGCCTCCTCTGCAGTCCAGCCTGCCGGCGCATCGGGCAGGAGCGAAATCAGAGTCTCAAACGAAACCGCGGTTACGCTTCCCTGTGCGGCCCCGGAGACTGTGGTCCCGGCGGCAGGAGCCGTCGTGGTACCAGGGGTAACCTGTGGTGTAGTCGTATCGGATGAATCCGACGTACAGCCTGCCGCGAGGAGGCAGAGCCCGAGCACAACGAGGAGTGCCGGGAATATCAGTTTCTGGGGGGATATTCTCATAATCATGCCCTCAAAGGGGTTTGAACGACAGAGTGCTATTTATAATTTATTGTTTCGCAGTACAGGGAGGTGCGGCTGTCCCGAATGTGTTTTGGAGCGTGCACGGATCCCCCCGGAACGGCCGATCCCGAAGCGATCGAAGTAAGACGTTGTCCGGCGGCCGAGACCTCTTCAGGGAATTTCAGTAAATTATTTACCGGATATGAACAATCTTATCGCATGGTTCAGAAAAAGAGTATCTATACCGTCCTGATTGCAGGACTCCTGGCACTGTGCATCCTCGGTGCCGGTTGCACGTCGCAGCCGGCGGAACCGGGAACCCCGACCGCGACGCCCACCCCGGTGGCAACCACACCGCCCGCGGTGGAAGAGTTCGCCTTTAACGAGACGAACAACAACGAGACTGTCACGCTCCCGGCCGGGAGCGCCATCACCATCAGCCTCGACGAGAACCCGACGACCGGATACGAATGGAACGTCACCTCGTCTGCCGGGCTCGAGTACGTGAACGACACCTACATCGCGCCGGAGACCGATCTCGTGGGTGCCGGCGGGGTGCACGTATGGGAGTATCTCGCTGCCGAGGAGGGCAGCGCCGAGTTCTCTGCGATCTACAAGCGGCCCTGGGAAAACGTGACCGGAGACGAGACCACATTCTCGATGGCATTTACCATCGAGT
>JAENZF010000254.1 GCA_016841385.1 Methanobacteriota archaeon
TTCACTGTGTATGCCGTCGATCGGCGAGGCCGCGGCCAGAGCGGAGATGCGGCGGACTACTCTCTCGATCGTGAATACGAAGACATCGCTGCCGTGGTGGGTTCTATCCCTGGGCCGGTGAATCTCCTGGGCCACTCGTTCGGCGCACTGATCTCCCTGGAAGCCGCTCTCCGCGTCAGCAACCTCCACAAACTCATTCTCTACGAACCAGCCATCCGGTTAGACGGGCCGATCTACCCACCCGGTGCACGGGCCAAACTCCAGGCGCTCCTTGATTCAGGGGACCAGGAGAAGGCGCTCTTTGTAATGTTCCGCGAGATTGCGGGAGTGCCGGAGGACCAACTCGCGCTATTGCAAAAAGAGCCTGTATGGGCTGCCCGTCTGGCAGCAGCGCATACCATCCCCCGGGAACTCGTCGACGAGGACTACATTCTCGACCCCCTGCGGTTCAAAGATCTCAACGTTCCCACATTGCTGCTGTCGGGAAGCGAAAGCCCTGACTTTCTCAAGGCAGCGACGAAGGCGGTGCATGCTGCGTTACCGAGCAGTAGGATCGTTGTCATACCCGGGCAGCAGCACGTCGCGATGAGCACGGCACCGGAACTGTTTGTCCGTATGGTCACCGGGTTCCTGACGGGGCAGGACTGACCGTGTCGGGGTACGTCGACCGGGCTGGATTCGGGCGCGCCTGAACGGCCCGGCCCTTTTTACTCGCCTTGTTTTGCATTTACTCTCTTTTTCCGCCCCCTTTCCCATGCAGCCGCACGCGGCTGTCGGTACGGGGGAAGAAAGCCTATGTATGAGACGGACCTTTACTCTTCCATGGAAGATCGGCCCATAAAGATCCTCGTCATCATGGGCAGCGCCCGGAAGGCAAATACCTACCGCGCAGCCGAACGGATCCGCGAGATCCTCCAGGAGGAGGCAGCGGTGGAGTGGGAGTACGTCATGCTCAAGGACGTCAACCTGGAGCAGTGCCGCGGGTGCTATACCTGTTTTGAGCGGGGGGAGGAGTACTGCCCCATCAAGGACGATGCGGCTCTCCTCGAGCAGAAGATGCACGACGCGGACGGGGTGATCTTCGCCACCCCGGTATACGCGTTCCAGGTTTCGGGACTGATGAAGGTCTTCATCGACCGCCATTCCTACATCTGTCACCGCCCCCGCTTCTTCCGGCAGAAGGCACTCCTCCTCACCAGCGCCGGAGCGGTGGGAAGCAAGGAGGTGCTGGAGTACCTGGACACGGTGGCCCGCATCTGGGGCTTCGAGGTTGCCGGCCGGGCGGGGATCGTCTCACACGCGAAGATGGGCCCTCTCCCCGCCTACCGGGTGAGGGAGAACGAAGAGAAACTGCAGGTGGCGGCAAGGGCCTTTCTCGCCGCGCTCCGGAGGGGAACGCGGGCAAAGCCGGGACTCTTCGACGTGATGGCGTTTCATATTGGGCGGGCGCCCTGCGACGAGCTGGGCGAATCGGCTCCCGCGGATCACGCCTACTGGAAGGAGCAGGGCTGGCTCGAGAAGGGACAGCGCTACTATGTGGACGTGCCGGTCAACCCGGTCTACCATGCGTTAGGCACGGTGG
>JAENZF010000039.1 GCA_016841385.1 Methanobacteriota archaeon
GCGACCCGGGGGGCGAGGGCGTCCCGGACCATGACGACCGCCTCCCGGAGCGGCCCGCGCCATGCCTGCGACCACCCGGGATGTGTCCCGCTATGGCACCCGCACTCCCCCAGCCAGCGATCGACGCCGTGCGTGCAGCTCCAGGACGTCCTCTCCCGGACGGCGACCTCGTGCGTGGGCGGGTGGGCGGCGAGGTACTCGGCGTAGACCGTGAGGCGAGCGTCGCCGCCCGACTCGATGGTGCGGAGGCAGTAGGCGAGCGCCATTTCCCCGAAGTCGCGGTGGTGGCCGTAGGTCTCCCCATCGGTTGCGATATGCACGAGTTCCGGGCGCTCTCTCCCCCGGGAGAACGCGCCGAGCAGCCGCCCCGCGAACCGCCGCCCATCGGAGAGCAGGTCGCCGAACGCGACGTCGCGGGCTATGCCTCCGTCGTAGAAGAAGACGGCGATGCTCCGCCCGGAGGGGAGGCGGCAGAGGTAGGGCATTGTCGTATCGACCCGGCCGCCGGAGACGTCCGTCCAGGCCTCCGCCCCAGGTGCCCGCACCCTCCCGGCCTGGTGGGGGGCAAGGACCGTGAACCGGACCCCCGCCCCGGCCATCAGGTCCAGGGACTCAAGGTCGACCGCAGTCTCCGGGAGCCACATCCCTTCGGGCTCCCGGCCGAACCTTGCTGCAAAGTCGCGGACCCCCCAGACGACCTGGGTCCGCCTGTCCTCGCAGGTCGCAAGCGGCATGATGAGGTGGTTGTAGCAGGAGGCGATCGCGGACCCGTGGCCGGCGTAGCGCTCCCGGCTCTCCCGGTCGGCCTCGACGATCGATCCGTAGACCGCCGGACGGTGCCGCTCCAGCCAGGAGAGAAGCGTCGGGGCGGCCGTGAAGCTGACCCGTGAATAGGTGTTTACGACCTCCGCTATCATGCCGTCCGCGTCAAGGATGCGTGCGGCAGTGTTCGGGGCGTAACACTCCGCGGCCACCCGCTCGTTCCAGTCGTGGTACGGGGCGGCGGACCGCTGGACCTCGACCTCCCCGAGCCAGGGGTTCTCCCTTGAGGGCTGGTAGAAGTGGCCGTGGATACAGACGGCGCGGTCCACGGTCACGCCCCCTCGGGAGCGAAGATGACTGCGCCGAGCGGGGGCAGGGTGAGCGGGAGGGACCACGGCCGGCCTTGCGCCGGGACCGACTCCGCCTCCACCCCGCCGAGGTTCCCGACACCGCTCCCGCCGTACTCCACCGCATCGCTGTTGAGCACCTCCTTCCAGAACCCACCGAACGGGACGCCGACCCGGTAGCCGTAGCGCGGCACCGGGGTGCAGTTGCAGGCGACGAGGACGACGTCGTCGGCCGAGAGCCCCCGCCGCAGGTAACTGACGATGCTCTTCTCCACGTCCGAGAAGTCGACCCATTCGAACCCCTCCGGATCGGCGTCCCGCTCGTGGAGGGCGGGCATCCGCCGGTAAAGGTGATTTAGATCGGTGACCCACCGGAGGATCCCCCGGTGGGGAGGGTACTGCAGAAGGTCCCACGCAAGCCCGGCGTCGTGGCTCCACTCCGACCACTGCCCGAACTCACCGCCCATGAAGATGAGTTTCTTGCCCGGGTGCGTGAACATATACCCGTAGAGGAGGCGGAGGTTCGCCCGTTTCCGCCACTCATCGCCGGGCATCTTTCCTGCGAGCGAACCCTTCTCGTGGACGACCTCGTCGTGCGAGAGGGGGAGGATGTAGCGCTCCCGGAACGCATACCATATGCTGAACGTCAGGAGGTCGGGCCGGTACTTCCGGAAGACCGGGTCGAGCACGAAGTAGTCCAGGGTATCGTGCATCCAGCCCATGTTCCACTTCAGGTCGAACCCGAGCCCCCCGGTCGCGGTCGGGGCGGTCACCCCCGGCCAGGAGGTCGCTTCCTCGGCGATGACGAGCACGTCGGGGAAGTTTGCGTGGACCGTGTCGTTCACCTTCCGGAGGAACCCTATCGCCTCGAGGTTCTCCCTCCCGCCGTAGACGTTCGGTATCCACTCCCCGGCGCTCCGCGCGTAGTCGAGGTAGAGCATCGAGGAGACCGCATCCACCCGGAGGCCGTCCGCGTGGTAGCGCTCAAGCCAGAAGAGGGCGCTGCTCAGGAGGAACGACCTGACCTCGTCTCTCGCGAGGTTGAAGATGTAACTCTTCCACTCGGGGTGGTAGCGCTGGCCGGGGAGAGCGTGCTCGTAGAGGTGCGTGCCGTCGAAGTAGGAGAGCCCGTAGCCGTCGGAAGGGAAATGGGACGGCACCCAGTCGAGGAACACCCCGATCCCGCGCTGGTGAAGGTGCTCGACGAGGTACATGAAGTCCTGGGGGGTGCCGTACCTGCTCGTCGGGGCGAAGTAGCCGAGCGTCTGGTAGCCCCAGGAGGCATAGAACGGGTGCTCCATGACGGGGAGGAACTCAACGTGGGTAAACCCGGTCCTGAGCAGGTAGTCGGCGAGTTCGGTCGCCGCCTCCCGGTAGTTCAGGGACCGGTTCTCCTCCTCCGGGACCTTCCGCCACGAGCCGGGGTGCACCTCGTAGATGGATATCGGGGCGTCCGGGGAGTTCTCCTCCTCGCGGCAGCGCATCCATGCCCGGTCCCGCCAGGTATAGGCAAGGTCCCAGATGATGGATGCGGTCTTTGGCGGGATCTCCCAGAAGTTCGCGAACGGGTCGCCCTTCTCCACCGAGTAGTCGTTATACCTGCTTCTGATGTGGTACTTGTAGAGCGCTCCGTGACCGATATCCGGGATAAACCCTTCCCAGATACCCGAATCGTCGCTCCGTGCATGAAGCGGGTCCAGGCCTGCCTCCCACCCGTTGAAGTCCCCGATGACCGAGACTTCCGCGGCATTCGGCGCCCAGACCGCAAAGAACGTCCCCCGCGTGCCGCCCGCGACGGCGGGGTGCGACCCCAGTCTGTCGTGCAGGCGGGAGTGGTTCCCCTGCCTGAAGAGGTAGACGTCGTAGTCGGTGATGAGGCTCCCGGTCCTCGTGATATCCGGTAACATGGTCTCGTCCTCCTCGTTAGGTATCATCGCGTGCCGCCGGAGAGAAGTTTTCTATAGACGCCAAGCGTCCTCTCCGTGACGACACCCCACCTGAACTTCTCCATCACTTTCCTGCGGCCGGCCTTCCCGAGTTTCTGCATGTAGGCCGGGTCGTCGATGAGGTGGCAGATCCCCCAGGCGATCGAGTCCGGCCGGACGGGAACCTTGATGCCGTTTATGTAGTTATCGATGTTCTCGGAGAGCCCCCCGACATCGGTCGCGACGACGCAGCGCTCCGCACTCCAGGCCTCCGTGAGGACGAGCCCGAACGGTTCGTTTCTGCTCGGTATGGCGACGAGGTCGCAGGCGTTCAGGAGCCGGATGTGGTCCGCGTCGGAGACGTAGCCGAGGAACTGCACCGGGAGGCCGTGCGCCATCCCCTCCAGGTAGCCGCGCATGTCCCCGGTGCCGGCGAAGAGGAACTGCACGTCCCAGCGTTTGGCGAGGATCTCGGGTATGGCCTGGACCAGGAGGTCGGGCCCCTTCTGGTAGGTGAGGCGCCCGACGAAGAGGACGACGGGCGCGAGCGGATGGATACCGTAGCGTTTCTTCACCTCGCCCGGGTCGACCATGGTACGGTAGGCGTCGGGGTCGATCCCGTTCGGGATGACGGTGACCTTCCACTCGGGGACGTTGTAGAGCCACATCACCTCGGTCTTCGTCGAGTTCGAGACCGTCGTGACCGCCTTTGCGATGTAGCCCCCGTACCACTCTTTGCCTGATATCTCCTGAAACTCCCACCAGCCGCCGAAGTTCCCCCCGTGCCTCCCGTACTCGGTGGAGTGGAAAGAGAGAACGGTGTTGCGGTCGCGAAGAGCGTGCATCGCCTCGATGAGGTGCCAGTCGTGAAAATGAAGGATATCGAACGGCGGGGTATCGTAAGCACGGAACGCGTCCACGAGCATGTTGCTCATGGTCCTGCAGTACTCGATGATGTTGTCGCCGAAAGGCAGGCAGTAGTGGTAGTGGACGTTGTTGATCACTCTGTCTCCTGGTTCTCCCCGCGTGAAGAAGTGGACCTCGTGCCCCTTCAGGGCGAGGTGCTCGGCGAGGTGGGTCGTCGCCGGCGCAAGGCCGCCTACCTTGAACGTGGAGTGGAGCGACTCCCAGCAGAAGAATGCTAACTTAAGCGTTTCCATAGTTTGCCGATCCTCTTCTGAATCATCGACCTGAGTCTGGTGCGGTCGGAGATACCCCAGATCTTCTCCGCCAGTTGCGTATCGCCGATGACCTGGGCGATCCACCGGTTAAAGTCCTCCCGCTCCACGTGGTACCGGATGACATCGTCCGGAGCAAACTCGAGCATATTTGCGAGTTCCTGGAGGCTGTGGGCGGCGTACCCGGCCGGCCTGTCGTATGACGAGAAGTAGAACGCCTTATCCGGGGGGACGCACCGGAGCGAGAGAGCGGCCTTGGGCGACCGGGCGATGGTTGCAGACCGCTCCTCGGCGTGCGAGAGGATCCGCATAAAGGAGGCGAAATAGTCGTAGGTCGCCTGGTGGCTGACGGCGTGGAGCGGTTTTCCGCACGAGGTCGAGCGCATGGCCATCCGGCGAATATGCTCGGTCTCAAGGAGGCAGCGCCAGACCTCCGGGTCCGCAACCAGGCCCCCGGCCTCCTCGAGCGCCTCGAGGGCGGACTGCTGCATGATGGTCCTCTGCCGGCCCTGCGAGCCGGTCGGCTCGCCGGTCTCCCCGATCTCCTCGTGCGGTGGGAGCCGGGCGGCGTCCGACGGGCGTATCGTCTCTATCCCCTCCGCGGCGAGGGCGGACGGGAGCGCACGCAGGAACTCGAGGATGCCCGCCTCGGGGCCGATAAAGTCCCCGAAGATGCGGTAGTCGAGGAAGAGCGTGATGCAGTCGCCGGGGGATACGGAGAGCCACCCCGCATACTGGTCGGCCATCAGCGGCCATTTGTCCCACCCCCGCCACGGAAACCGCACGGCGACATCGTCGGAGAGCTCGCAGTGGGTGATGAGGACCGGGAGGCCCCGGTAGGTGTAGGTGTGGTTCGGGTCCCTCTCAAGAGCGGGCCCCTCGCCCCCCTCGATGATGGCCGCACGAATTCCGGCCCCGGCAAGCGCCTCTGCAGTGGCGGGGGTGATGGGATAGTCGGTATGCGCAAATGTGGTCGACGTGACCGAGAAGTGCTTCTTCATCAGGTCACGATGCATGAGGAGTTCATTCACGAACTCCTGCAGGTCGGCAAACTGCCCGGCGACGCTGTGGTAGTAGGTCCCGGCGAGAAGTTCGGCGTTCCGGTGGGTTGCCGCCCGGGACAGGAGTTCGAGCATCTCCGGGTACCATCGCTCGAGGTGCTCCACCATCGTTCCGGAGATACCAAAGGCGCACGTAAACCCCCCATCGAGGAGATCGAGGAGGAGCTCCGTCGTCGGCCGGAAGGAGCGGTCGATGACCGCTCCCAGGTCTTCCTTCGCGCGCTGGTTAAAGTAACTGTCTTTCGCGTTTCTCTTCCCCTTTACCACATCAGGTTGAAATTCGGGATTGAGATAGCATGGATAGTGAATATCGAATCCCAGACAGACCTTCGGTGGATTTGAGCCCTCGCCCGTCATCGGTGGTAGATGGCCGTTTCCGTATATAAATGTCGTCAACCCGGAATACCTTCTGACCTTCTGCCTCTCATTGGGGCCAGATATCCCTATCTCCGGCGGATAGGGGCCCCATGAAGTATCCGGACCGTCCCGGACCTGATCGGAGGGTATCGTCCCCTGGATACCATCAAATGGGAGGAAGACTTACCGCATAACGGAGATCTGCGTGAGCACTGATGGATTTCTTGTGAGGACGATGAGGCGGCAGGAGGTTCGCGTCGCCGTCGGCTGGGCGGAGCAGGAGGGGTGGAACCCGGGAATTCACGATGCGGAGGCCTTCTATGCCGCCGATTCCGAGGGGTTCTTCATCGCCGAACTAGACGGCGAGCCGGTAGGGTCGGTCTCGGTCGTCAACTACAGTGAGACGTTCGCCTTCGCCGGCCTGTATGTCGTGAAGCCCGAGTTCCGGGACAGGGGCTACGGGAGCAGGCTGTTTGCCGCCGGCCTGAGCCACGCCGGGGACCGGAACATCGGGGGCGACGGTGTCCTCGCGATGCAGGAGAAGTACCGCGAGCGGTCCGGGTTCTCCCTTGCCTACAGAAACATCAGGTTCGAGGGCACCGGCGGCGGCAGCGAGCCCGAAGGCACGGTCGATCTCGCCGAGGTGCCGTTCGACCGCCTCGCTGCATATGACACCCGGCACTTCCCGGCGCCGCGTCCTCGCTTCCTCGAGGCCTGGATCCGGCAGGAAGGAACCCGGGGCCGGGCCGTTCTCGCGGACGACGGCGAGGTCGCAGGATACGGCGTCATCCGTAGGTGCTGTCACGGCCATAAGATCGGGCCGCTCTTTGCGGATACGCCCAAGATTGCGGAGGATATCTTCCTCGCGCTCTCTGCGCAGGCGCCGGGCGAACCGGTCTACCTCGATACGCCGGAGCCGAACGCTGCCGCCGTGGCGCTCGCCCGCCGGCAGGGAATGGTCCCCGTCTTTGAGACGGCACGGATCTACACTAAGGCGATCCCCGACCTGCTTCTCGCCGAGATCTTCGGCGTGACGTCGTTCGAGCTCGGGTGAAGAACTCCCTCGCCGCCCGGACCACAACATTCTAAAGAGACCTCTCCCGAGTATCCTCCGGGAAGTGTGGCCGCATGGACTACCTGGAGGAGTTTCCCGTTCTCGTCATCGACGACGAACTGCACTCGGATACCGCAGAAGGCCGGGCGTCGCGGGAGATCGTGAAAGAACTGAAAGATGAGGATTTTCCCGTCATCGAGGCGCTGACCGCCCGTGACGGGGTCCACGCATTCATTTCGCACCCGCATGTGAGCTGCATCGTCATCGACTGGGAACTCACCCCCGAGGCCTCAGACGGCATGCTCACCGCGCGAGACGTCATCACCCTCATCAGGGAGCGCAACCCGAAGGTTCCGATCTTCTTGAACACCGAGAAACTGGCGATCTCCGCCATACCCCTCGGCGTCATATCCCGGATCGACGGCTACATCTGGAAGCTCGAGGACACCCCCGGCTTCATCGCCGGCCACATCAAGCGGGCGGCAAAGAACTACCTTGCCGACGTCCTCCCCCCGTTCTTCCAGGGGCTGATGGACTACGTCGAGGAGTACCGCTACTCCTGGCACACGCCGGGGCATATGGGCGGCGTCGCGTTCCTCAAGAGCGCCGCAGGCCGGATATTTTACAACTTCTTCGGCGAGAACGCTCTGCGGGCCGACCTCTCGGCCTCGGTGCCGGAACTTGGCTCGCTCCAGGAACATTCCGGCGCCGTCGGGGAGGCGGAACGGAAGGCCGCGGAGATCTTCGGGGCCGACCGGACCTACTTCGTCACCAGCGGCACGTCGGCCGCGAACAAGATCGTCTGGCTTTCGACCGTCACCCCCGGCGACGTCGTCCTCGTCGACCGGAACTGCCACAAGTCCGTGATGCACGCGATCATCATGACCGGCGCCGTCCCCGTCTACCTCATACCTGCCCGGAACGAGTACGGGATCATCGGGCCGATCCACAGCCGCGAGTTCCGTCCCGAGGTGATCGGGGAGAAGGTCCGGGGCTGCCCGCTCGTGGAGGACCCGGCGTCGCAGACGATCCGGATGGCCGTGATCACGAACTCCACGTACGATGGGATCTGCTACAGCGCGGAGAGGATCGAGGAACAGTTGCGGGACATGGTTCCATACCTCCACTTCGACGAGGCATGGTTCGGCTACGCCAGGTTCCACCCTCTCTATGCCGGGCGGTTCGGGATGCATGCCGCGGACGTTGTCGGCCCGACGGTCTTTGCCACCCAGTCGACCCATAAGGTCCTCGCCGCCTTCTCGCAGGGCTCGATGCTCCACGTCAGGCAGGGCCGGGGCCCTGTCGACCACCCGAGGTTCAACGAGGCGTTCATGATGCTCACCTCCACCTCGCCCCAGTACACCATCATAGCGTCGCTCGACGTCGCCACCAAGATGATGGCCGGGCACTCGGGGAAGTTCCTCATCGAGGAGGCGATCGAGGAGGCAATCGTCTTCCGGAAGAAGATGGTGACGGTGGCCGAAGAGATCCGGGCAGGCCCCTTCCCCGAGGAGGACTACTGGTGGTTCACCGTCTGGCAGCCCGACTGCATCATGGATGCGGAGGCGGAGCGACCGCTCGGTGAGGCGGATGATGCGCTCCTCCGGGACCACGCCGGGTGCTGGCTCTTAAACCCCCACGATACGTGGCACGGCTTTGACGGCATCGAGGAGGGCTACGCCATGCTCGACCCCATCAAGGTGACCATCCTCACCCCCGGGATCCGGCCGGGCGGGAGCATGGAGGACCGGGGGATACCGGCAGGCATCGTCACGAAGTACCTCCGGGAGAGCGGGATCGTCGTCGAGAAGACCGGATACTACTCGTTCCTGGTCCTCTTCACGCTCGGGATCACCAAGGGCAAGTCCGGGACGCTGCTCGCGGAACTCTTCCGGTTCAAGGCGCTCTACGACGGCAACAGCCCGCTCGAGGAGGTCTTCCCCGACCTGGTGCGGGAGCACCCCGCCCGGTATGCAGGGCGGGGACTCTACGACCTCTGCCAGGAGATGCATGGCTATCTGCGAGATGAGTCGATCGCCGACATCCTCAAGAACGTCTACGCGACGCTGCCGGAACCGGCGATGACGCCGGCGGAGGCCTACCGCCACCTGGTGCGGGGCGAGGTGACGGCGGTGCCCGCGAACGAGATCGAGGGGAGGACCGTCGCGGTGATGGTCGTGCCCTACCCGCCCGGCATCCCGGTCATCATGCCGGGGGAGCGGTGCGGCCCGGCCACGCGGGCGATCGTGGATTACCTCGCGTCGTCGCAGGATTTCGATACCCTCTTCCCCGGGTTCGAGAACGTGATGCACGGGGTGGACGTCGTGACGAGGGATGGGCGGCGGGTCTACTACGTCTACTGCGTCGGAGAGTGAGGGCCGGCGGTCACTCCCGCACCCTGCCGCGGGCGAGCGAGGCGAAGATGCCCATAGTGCAGAGAATTGCAGAGATGACGAACACCACCTGGAGGCTCGTCATGAAGGGTTCCTGGACTTCCGGCCCGATCCGGGTGGTGCCGATGAAGAGGGCGAACGTGACGGTGGCAACGCCGAGCGAGAACATCATCCCCGTCGTCCGCATGGTGGCGAGCATCCCGGAGGCGAGGCCGTAGAGGGACCGGTCGACCGAACTCATGACGGCGTTCGTGTTCGGGGAGGAGAAGAGGGCGAACCCGAACCCGAGGAGGACGAGGCATGCGATGATGTACGCCATCGGGGTGGTTGGGGAAAGAAGCGTGAGGAGGGCGAGGCCGATGGCGGTGAGCCCCATCCCTGCCGAGGCGATGTACCGGGGCTCGACCCGGTCGGAGAGTCTCCCGGCCGGGGTGGCAAAGAGCGCCTGGACGACCGGCTGCGTGATCAGGACGAGCCCCGCGGCGCCGGGGTCGAGCCCCCGGACCACCTGGAGGTAGAGGGAGAGGAGAAATCCGACGGCAAACGTCGCGCCGTAGTTGATTAAGGCGGCGAGGTTGGAGAAGGCGAACGCCCGGTTCGATGTCAGGAGTCGGATGTTCAGGACCGGGCTTTCCACCCTCGTCTCCCAGGCATAGAAGACCACGGAGAGCGCCACGCCGGCAACGATTGCTGCAACCCCGCCGGGCTCCGGGAGGTTCGAGAATCCGTACATCACGGCAAAGAGCATCGCGCCGTAGAAGACCGACCCGATGATGTCGAACCGTTCTCCGCATGCGTCGGCCCACTCCCCGGCAAGGTGGCGGCGGATCTGGTAGACGATGTAGATGCCGAGGGGGATGTTCGTGAGAAAGATGCTCCTCCAGGTGAGGAACTCGGTGAGGTAGCCGCCGAGTAACGGCCCGATGGAGAGGCCGATATAGACGGCGGTGACGTTGATCCCGAGCGCCCGCCCGCGCTCCTCGGGGGGGAAGACCGATGTGATCATGGCGATGCCGGTGCCGTAGATCATGGCGCTCCCCATGCCCTCGAGGAACCGGAAGAGGATGAGCATGAGCCCCGACGTCGCAAGCGCGGAGAGCAGGGCCGATGCGGTGAAGACGACCACACCGATGGTGAAGACGAGTTTGCGCCCGTATATGTCGGCACACCGCCCGAGCGGCACGAGGAAGATCGCGGTCGCGAGGAGGTACGACGAGGCCACGAGGCTGAGCGAGACGGCGTCGAGATCGAAATCGGCGGCGATCGACGGGAGCGCGATGTTCACCGCCGAGCCCATGAACGGCGTGAGGAACGCGGCGAGGGTGGCGATGATGAGGACGGTCCGGCGCTCGACGACATCGGGGGTGGGCATGGGGGTTCCTATCTGTTGTATTGGGATTGGCGGCGGCTGGGGAAAAAGGGATGTGATACGGCGCGTTCCTGGGCCCGTCTTTCTGCGGAGGCGAGGAGGGCCGGCGGCTTTTCTCCGGTGGAGAGGGGGCTCCTCTTAACGCTCCATTATTCCGGAAACTGTCCTTCACCTCCCGGACGCTCGCCATCCCGGCCCGGTTATCTAGGTGTGCCTGTCTGAACACCAGAACAGTGCTACGCGATCACAGAGTGAACTCAGGCACCGCCAGACCCGGGCCGGTCCCCTCCCGCAGAAAACTCCCGGGCCAACCCCGAAAAAAGTAGTTATTCTTCCTTCAGCATCGCGTTGATCGCCGCCGCCGCACGCTTCGCCGAGCCCATCGCCTCGATCACCGTCGCTGCGCCGGTGGCGATATCCCCGCCGGCGTAGACGTGGGGGATGGACGTCCGGCCGTTCTCGTCGACGGCGACGTTGCCCCTCCGCCCGCGCTCAAGCCCCGGGATCAGGGAGACGAGGAGCGGGTTCGGGCTTGTGCCGATCGCCTGGATCACCATGTCCACATCGAGGGTGAACTCGCTCCCCTCTATGGGCTCCGGGGACGGGCGGCCGCTCGCGTCGAGGCCGCAGAGGGACATCTTCACGCACTCGATCCCCGTGACGCACTGTTCGCCGAGGATCCGGGTCGGATTCGTGCAGGTGAGGAACTCGATCCCCTCCTCCTTCGCGTGCCCGACCTCGGCCTTCCGTGCCGGCATCTCCTCCTCGCCCCGCCGGTAGATCAGGGAGACCTTCGCACCCAGGCGGCGTGCCACCCGGGCGGAGTCCATCGCGACGTTGCCGCCGCCGATCACCGCCACGCGGGCCCCGTGCAGGACCGGCGTATCGAACTCCGGGAACGCGTCGGCGTGCATCAGGTTCACCCTCGTGAGGAACTCGTTCGCCGAGTAGACGCCGTTTTGGTTCTCCCCGGGAATACACATAAACGTGGGAAGTCCCGCCCCGGTCGCGAGGAAGACCGCGTCGTAGCCAAGGAGTTCGTCCGTGCTGACGCTCCTCCCCACGAGGTGGTTCTTCTCCAGCCGGACATCGAGGGCGAGCACCTGCTCGATCTCCGCCCTGACGACATCCTTCGGGAGCCGGAACGCGGGGATGCCGTAGGTCAGAACCCCGCCGGCCTCGTGGAGCGACTCGAAGATCGTGACTGCGTGGCCGGCACGGGCGAGCTCGGCCGCAACCGTCAGCCCCGCCGGACCGGACCCCACGACCGCCACCCGCTTCCCGGTCGACTTCGCGACCTCAGGCAGCTCGGGACCGTTCTCCCGCTCCCAGTCGGCCACGAACCGCTCGAGCGCGCCGATCCGGATCGGGGTCTCCTTGTTACCGAGGATGCAGACGCCCTCGCACTGTGTCTCCTGCGGGCAGACCCGCCCGCAGATGGCGGGGAGCATGTTCTGCTCCTTGAGCGCCCGTGCGGCGGCGGGGAAGTTCCCCTCCGCGACCTCCCGGACGAATGCGGGGATGTCGATGCAGACCGGACAGCCCTTCACGCAGAGCGGTTTCTTGCACTGCAGGCAGCGCTCCGCCTCGGCGATAGCCTCGTCGGTGGAGAGGCCGTAATCGACCTCTTCAAAGTCGTGGACCCGGATGTCGGCCGGCCGGTCACTCATGGTGGCCGCCCCCTTCGCCGCACCGGCACCGGTGCTCCGCAAACCGCTCGAGCGAGACCTTCTCCTGTCCGGTGTAGATCCGCTGCCGCTGCATCAGCTCGGTGAAGTCGACCTGGTGGGCGTCGAACTCAGGGCCGTCGACGCAGGCGAACTTCGTCTCCCCGCCGACGGTCACCCGGCAGGAGCCGCACATCCCCGTCCCGTCGACCATGATCGGGTTGAGGCTCACGTAGGTCTTCACACCGTAGGGAACCGTCACGCCGGAGGTGACCTTCATCATGATGGCGGGGCCGATGATCCAGACCCGGTCGATCGTACGCTCTTCGAGCAGCTTCTTGAGGACGTCGCTTGCAAATCCATGGATGCCTTTGCTCCCGTCGTCGGTCGTGATGTAGAGTTCGTCGCAGACCTCCTGCATCTCGTCCTCGAGAATGAGGAGATCGGCGTTGCGCGCCCCGATGATGCCGATGACGTGGTTGCCTGCACTTTTTAGTTCCTTTGCGATGAGGGGCGTGCTCGCGATCCCCACGCCGCCGCCGATGACGCAACAGGTGCCGTAGGTCTCGATCTCGCTCGGCTTTCCGAGCGGTCCCACGACGTCCTTGATGCTGTCGCCCGCACGGAGCATCGCAAGCTCCTCGGTCGTCTTGCCGACGGCCATAAAGATCACCCGGACGGTGTCTCCCCTGACGGCGGAGATGGTGAGCGGTATCCGCTCGCCCGCGTCGTGCAGGCGCAGGATGAGAAATTGACCTGCCCGTGCATGCTGCGCCACCTGCGGCGCACGTATCCAGTATTCGTAAACCCGGTCGGCGAGTCTGGTCGCTGATTCCACCTTATACAACTGCTTCACTCCTGATGGTGTTGGTCGATCTTGGCGTCAAGATGCATCCGAACATTTCATACATATTATGCCTCCAGCCTCTTTACTGCAGCTATCCCACGCAGACCACCTCCAGTCAGTGCCGGATGATTCTCCGGGGATCCGCAGGGAGAGTCCGGATCCGGGTCAGAAATGCGAACGGTTATCCCCGCATCCGTTGCATGGCTATGTATGCGGAGCCAGGTACGCTGGGGGATTGCCCTGACCGCCATCGGTGCGGTGATCGCGGCCATAGCGATCATAGGGCTCCCATTCCTCCTCATCTACGCCGTCCCGCTCATCGTGATCGGCCTCGCGCTGATCGCGTGGCGGGGGCGCGAGGAGACCATCGAAGCGATCAGGGAGTGAACCAGAGATGATATTGACGACGACTGCAGAAGTTCCGGGCTACGCCGTAGGAGAGGTTCTCGGCGTGGTCTTCGGCAACACGGTACGGACGAAGAACGTAGGAAAGGATGTCATGGCGGGCTTAAAGAGCCTCGTCGGCGGCGAACTCGAGGAATACACCTCGATGCTCTCCGATGCCCGGACCGAGGCATACAACCGGATGGTCAACGCCGCGCACGACCTCGGGGCCGACGCTGTGGTAAACATCCGGTTCACCACGTCCCAGACAATGGGGGCTGCGGCGGAACTCCTCGCCTACGGGACGGCAGTGAAGCTCATTCCGAGGAAGTAAGGGTTTTTAGGGGCTGGGGGTGAGCCTCCGGCTCTTTACGGCAGAACATTCTGCCCTTTTTTGGTTAGGATTTGCGGCGGGGGTTGAGTTAGTGGGTACCCACGAAGACGCATGATCTCTGATCTCTAGGAGTGTATCCCTCTTTGTGGTAAAGAGTCCGGAGTTGCAGTGACCGTAGGGATATTGGATACACGGATTTCTACCGAATATCGCCACGCACTGCCCCCGCCCCAGGGGGCGGGGGAGGAGGCCGGAGGCCGGGTGGGGTGGGGTGACAAGTGCGGATCATTGAGGGTCGGAAACAGGGGAGGGGGATGCCCCCTCGAAACCCTTCGGGTTTCTCATGCTCACTTCGTTCGCACCTCGCACCTATCGGTGCTCAAGCTCGCTCTCGCTCGCACTCCCCGTCAGCCCCGCCCCCGCGTGGCGATAGCCACCACGGTCCACTGTACCGAGCTCTATCCTCGTTCGACTGTTCCAACAGTCGCTTACCCTGCATATGGACTGGCGGGCGTTTGAAAATCACAGACACGAAAGGCGACGCCCTTGATGATTCCAGGTTTAACCACCGCAAAGAGCGAGCCCGGAGGGGTCACCCCCCCGGTCCCCATCTACTCCGAAAACTTCTTCGTCTTCCTCACCCTCACCGCGACGCCGCGCTTTGACCGGAGCATCTCGTCCGCCCCCATCATCGCCCGCCCGGTGGCGATCGCGAGCGGCCCTTCCACCAGCACCTCGTCGCCCTCCCGTATCCGGGGGTCGCAGTCCGTGATCCCCGGTGCAAGGACGTCGCCCTGCGGCACGAACGCGTCGATCTTTACCCGGTAGCCCTCCGGTATCATCCGCCACCCATCGAACGTCGGGCGGAAGAGCCCGGTCCCGGGATCGATGCTGAAGAGCTGCTGCTTCCCGCGGAGCACCGCCATCTGCATGCTCCTGCCCCGGATCATGAGTCCCTTCGTGTTGATATCCGTCGCAAACTGCCAGGAGACCGTGCCCCTGATGGTGTCGGTCTGCACCCGGCGTTCGCCCGCGAGAGCGTCATTGAGCGCCCTGAGCGAGCCCGGCGACGTCGGGTGCCCGTGGCAGGTCACCTCGAGGTCGAAACCGCAGGCCTCTGCCGCCATCTCGGCAACGGTGAGCGCGCCGCCCTCGAGGTGGGCGACCACCCGGCGGTAGGGGTGCGCCGCGAAGTAGCGGGCGACGATATCGGTGATGAAGGCGCACTCCTCGCGGTCCCAGTAGCCGGTCACCGGCACG
>JAENZF010000040.1:0-4749 GCA_016841385.1 Methanobacteriota archaeon
TGACCCACGTCCGGCACGTCTCGATGGCCTTGCGCGGCCGGTCGTCCTCCGGGTATGCCTCCTCAAAGAGCCCAAGCACCCGCTCGGCGCAGTCTGCGGCCCAGGTCGCCATCGTTATCTGGTCCTGCTTGCTGTATTTCTTCATGGATAACCAGCTATATTCGCGTGCCTTCCTCGATGATCCTGACGTAATCTACAAACATGTACTGCTTATACCGTTCCTTTCCGGTAATCTCCTCCACGATACCGATATTCTCGAATTTTCCCATGAGTTTGGTTGCAGCCTGACGACTGATGCGTAACTCCTCTGTTACCTGCCCTATCGTGATAATGGGGCGATCAAAGAGCGTATCGATCAGTTTTACCGCATAGACGCCGCTGATATTGTTTTCTAACAATTTTTCAATCAGTGTTTCCTTGAGCTGGATAATTCTCTTCGCCGTTTCGATGGAGTTATTGGACACTTCAATTACACCCTGAAGGAAGAACTCCAGCCAGGCCTCCCAATTTCCCTGATATCGGATATCATTGAGGAGCGTATAGTACTTCTCTCGATTTCTCTTCAGGTAGTAACTGAGGTACAGCAACGGCCGCGCCAGGACATCCTTTGAGCAGAGATAAAATGTGATCATCAATCTACCCATTCTCCCGTTGCCGTCCAGGTACGGGTGGATCGTTTCCAGTTGAGCATGGATGAGAGCGGCCTTCACCAGTGTCGGCGTTCTATCGTGGCTCTGGATAAACCGTTCCAGATCTTTCATAAGCTCTGGAACCTGCTCCGGCGGCGGTGGAACAAACACTGCATCCTGAATGGTCCCTCCCGGTACACCGATCCAGTTCTGGACATGCCGTAGCCGGCCTGGAAGTTTATGCGATCCCCGCGTTCCCTGAATCAAAAACCGGTGAATTTCATTCATCAAATCTAGAGACAGTGGCGAGAATCCCAGTTTTTCTATGCCGTGATGAAGCGCTTTTATGTAATTCAAGACCTCCTGGATCTCGTTGATGTCGTCTTTGGGCCGGATATGGGCCTCGAATTCGAGAACACCCTGAAGGGATGCTTGCGTACCCTCTATCTGCGAACTTAACAGCGCCTCCTTTTTAATATACATCGCCACGAAAAGGTCCGGGTTTGGAAGCACCTGGGTGACTCCGTCAAGGCGAGCCAGGGCACCATCGGCTTTCGATAATAGATACAAAATTCCCTCATCGAAAATCAGATCTGGGGGTGGTAGTGGATGTGGAATAAACGCGTCATATCCGCCTTCTTGGCGGACAAAGACCCCTGCTCTATTATCGGGATACCTCTCCATGCAATACACTTCAATCTAGAACAATATAAATTGTCTTACAAGTCAACACAAGTTGACATAGACGCGATTAAGTAATCTAAGTCAACCAGACGGCACTTATAGCCCGCACAGGACTATACGTCAACATGGATTGACGTAGCATCAGTGTACCACTTCTAAGTCAACTTACGTTGACATAGACCGATGCGACACCCATCGGCAAGAGCCCGCTTACGCCCCACCAGGTCTTGAATCACCGGTTCACCCATCCGATACCCCGCCGGGATAGGCTATACAAACGTCTCGGACCGGATAAGGATGCACCTCGTGGGTCTGGAGAAAGCCGCACTGCACACGGCAATCTACCGTTCCATCGGAAAGGTATATCCGTACCCCGGACGAGTCAGGGCTATAAGGTCTGCTGCCAGGCCGCAGAAAGAGGATGAATCACATGAACCGCATAGTACATTTCGAGATCCATGCAGGCGACCCGGAGCGGGCGGTGAAGTTTTACCGGGACGTGTTTGGCTGGAAGATAGAAGAATGGTCCATGCCCGGCGTCGAGATGAAAGACGAAGATCGGTACTGGATGGTGATGACCGGACCCGAGAATGAGCCCGGTATCAACGGCGGCCTCATGTTCCGCCAGGGCCCGGCACCTGCCGAAGGGCAACCCGTGAACGCATACGTCTGCACGATCGGCGTTACCGACCTGGACGGGTCCGTTGATGCGGCGCTCAAAGCCGGCGGGAGCCTCGCCCTCCCCAGGATGGCGGTCCCGGGCATCGGCTGGCTGGCATACTGCAAGGATACCGAGGGCAACACGTTCGGCATGATGCAGCCGGACGAGAACGCACAGTAGCCGTTTCCCCGAACGTAAGCATAACGGCCTCGCACCGGCGAGCAGCAGCCGCCCGGGTTGAAGGAGTCCCCACCGGAAAGACAATGGACGGGGTACCCATACAATGGGGGTTTCCGATCCAGGGGTGGTCGAACGCCCTTGCGAGTAACGGTGAGGGGGATGGATAATGGCACATGAAAATTTCACCCGACACCACCGCCGGCTCGGAAGAACCGCAGCCCTGGCCGTCTTCTTCCTTCTCGTCGCATACGCGGTTACGCTGACCCTCGGGCTCCTCTCGCTCGGGTCGCCGGAGGACCCGATCGGCGATCCGTACTTCTCCCTGCTGGAACTGCTCATCGTCGTGATGGCGCCGTTGATGGTCGTCGTCATGGTTGCGGTCCACGCGTACGCCTCTCCTGAAACCAGGGCGTATAGCCTTACGGCGCTTGCATTCATGACGATCCTCGCGGGCGTCACCTCGAGCGTCCACTTCGTCATCCTTACGGTAAGCCGCCAGATCGCGGCTGCGGGATTCCCGTGGACAACGCTCTTCTTCTCCTTCGAGTGGCCGTCTGTAGTATACGCACTGGACATCCTCGCGTGGGACATTTTCTTTGCCCTCTCGATGCTCTTTGCCGCACCTGTATTCAGGACCGGGCGGCTGGAGAAGACGGTCCGGGTCCTGATGGTCGCGAGTGGATTACTGAGCCTCGCGGGGCTGGCCGGCGTGGCGCTTGCCGACATGAGTATCCGCAACATCGGCATCCTGGGCTACGTCGGGGTCTCTCTGGCGGTGTTTCCCCTGCTCGCGGTCGTCTTCGGGCGCGCCCGACAGGCACCGGAAGAGACCGGGTAACACCGGTCCGCGATCGGGGATCTGCGGATAAACGGTCTCACGACGACCCACCGGCAAACCTTGAATCACCGGCACATCCAATCCATACCTATACACGGACGGGAGAGGGCATGAGCAAGACAATCATTACCGTCGTCGGGAAGGATGCGGTGGGGATCATCGCAAAGGTCTGCACGTATCTTGCCGAAAACCTAGTCAACGTCGAGGACATCTCGCAGACGATCGTGCAGGGGTACTTTAATATGATGATGATCGTCGATACCGGCGGGTCTTCAAAGCCGTATGCCGAAATGGTGACCGAACTTGAAGATCTCGGCGATGAGATCGACGTCAAGATCCGGTGCCAGCGGGAAGATATTTTTACAAAAATGCACCGTATCTGAGGGGTTTTATGGTCACTATTCTTGAGGTGAACGAGACGAACAAGATGATCGAGCAGGAGAAGCTCGATGTGAGAACCATCACGCTCGGCATCAGCCTTCTTGACTGCTGCGACTCCGATCTCGATGCCTTAAACCGGAATATATACGACAAAATCACCCGGGTGGCAAAGAACCTCGTCTCAACCGGGAGGGAGATTGAACTCGAGTACGGGATTCCGATCGTAAACAAGAGAATATCCGTAACCCCCATCGCACTTGTCGGCGGGCGGGCCTGCAGGTCCCCGGAGGATTTTGTAGAGGTTGCAAAGACGCTTGATCGGGCCGCACGGGATACGGGGGTCAACTTCCTCGGGGGATACTCGGCCATCGTCTCGAAAGGAATGACCCCGGCCGATGAAGCGCTCATCCGCTCAATCCCGGCGGCCCTCTCCTCGACCGAGAGGGTCTGCAGCTCGGTCAATATCGGCTCGACGAAGACGGGGATCAACATGGATGCCGTAAAACTGATGGGAGAGATTGTACGGGAGACAGCCGAGGCGACGAAGGATAATAACTCCCTTGGCTGTGCGAAACTGGTCGTCCTCTGCAACGCCCCCGACGACAACCCGTTCATGGCCGGGGCTTTTCACGGCGTCTCCGAAGCTGACGCGGTCATCAACGTGGGCGTAAGCGGCCCGGGAGTTATCAAGCATGCACTCGAGGGTGTCCGGGGAAAGAACTTCGAGGTTCTCTGCGAGACGGTCAAGAGGACGGCCTTCAAGGTCACCCGTGCAGGGCAGCTCGTCGCCCAGGAGGCGTCGGAGAGGCTCGGGATTCCGTTCGGGATTGTCGATCTCTCCCTTGCCCCCACACCCTCCGTCGGGGACAGTGTCGCTGAGATCCTCGAGGAGATGGGGCTCGAGTCGGTCGGCGCACCGGGGACGACGGCCGCACTTGCCCTCTTAAACGACCAGGTGAAGAAGGGAGGGATTATGGCGAGCTCCTTTGTCGGCGGGCTTTCGGGTGCATTCATCCCGGTCAGCGAGGACCAGGGGATGATCGATGCGGTGAACCGCGGTGCCCTCACTCTCGAAAAGCTCGAGGCGATGACCTGCGTATGCTCGGTCGGCCTCGATATGATCGCGATTCCGGGCGACACACCCGCTTCGACAATATCCGGTATCATCGCGGATGAGGCTGCAATCGGGATGATCAACCAGAAGACGACCGCTGTTCGGCTGATCCCGGTGATAGGAAAGGATGTCGGCGACACCGTCGAGTTCGGCGGACTGTTAGGCCATGCACCGGTCCAGCAGGTGAACAGATTCGGCTGCGGGGACTTCATAAACCGTGGGGGACGGATTCCCGCACCGATTCACAGTTTTAAGAACTGAT
>JAENZF010000040.1:4849-14590 GCA_016841385.1 Methanobacteriota archaeon
GTTCCGGCAGCCGGGCCGGGGAGGGGATGAGTTCCCCTTCACCCGCACCGGCGGACTGACAGGCTTATTACGGCCGCCCGCAAGAGACTACCGTATATGGTCGCACTAGAAGATTCGGCCCGGTTCTTCGCCGCCGATGCCTTTGCCAGACACAACGGAATGGAATGCGTTGAGGTCGCACCCGGCAGGGCGGTGGTGGAGATGGAAGTCCGGGATTATCACCTCAACAGCCACGGAACCGTCCACGGCGGAGCGCTCTTCACCCTCGCCGATACGGCCTTCGCTCTCGCATCGAACTCCCACGGGATCCCGGCGGCCGCGATAAACGCCCAGATCTCCTACCTCACGGCCGCAAAGTCCGGACCCCTCTATGCCGAGGCGGAGGAGTACGCCGTCAACCCGAAACTGGCCTCCTACACCGTCAGGATAACGAATGATGCCGCGGAGAAGATCGCCATCTTCCAGGGGATGGTCTACCGCAAAACGCCCCGGCGCGACTGACGGGGACGGGCGTAGAGCGTGGTGATTGCCGTGAACAGCGATGTCTTTGACAAAATGACCCCGGAAGAACTCCGGGAGTACCTCGCGTTCCTCCTCTGGCACTACCGGGTGGTGGACGCGTTCTGGTTCATCAATATCGCCGAGGAGTTCGGTCAGCCGGCCGCGGAGGCGGTCAACGAACGTGTCTGGGGCCGCGTCGCCTCCATGGGTGCAAAGGATCTCGTTGCCAGATTCGATATCCGGGAGAAAGGGCTCCGAGGTTTCGTGAAAGCGCTGAAACTCTTCCCCTGGGCGATCATCGTGGACTACGATATCGAAGAGAAGGACGACGAGGTTATCATCACCGTCCCCTCGTGCCCGAGCCAGGGAGCACGGCTGCGGCGCGGGCTCGGTGAGTACGTCTGCCGCGAGATGCACCGGGCGGAGTTCACGGCGTTCGCACGGCAGATCGACGAGCGGATCGCCGTCGAGTGTCTCTTCGCCCCTCCCGACCCGCATCCCGCGGATCTCTTCTGCAAGTGGCGGTTTTACCTGAAGGAATAGGGGCTCCGCCCTCCCCTCCGTATGCGGTCAGGGTGCTGCGTTGAGAATGGCGAACCCCCCCGAACGCCAGAAGACGAAATGCCGGAGGAAACTGACGATACCCGTTATCCCGACGAGGAAGAGGGCTGCGACCTGCACCCCGAGGGCCGGTTCGACGAAGGCGAAGTAGATCTCGAAGAAGACGCCCACGAAACCGATCGCCATCGTCAACCAAAAGAGGATGGCCGCAGGACGCGGAGATGCCATATGAGGCTCGTCCATGATCAGCATATCGCAAATGCCGGGATAAGGATTTCTTTTTTGAAACGAGCCTGTCAGCGCCTGATCTTTATACTCCAAACAGAGGTGCACCAGAATGCACCGCCGATGAATCGTTCTTCCCGTTGTCTACCCCCACCCGGGCAGCCGGCTCCCGGCGCCACGGCGGCGTCCCCACCAAACCTTGAACGGCCGGGGCAGCCTATCTGATCCAGAGAGCATGGCAGAACGCACCAACCTCGAACCGACGGCAGCATTGGTGATGCTCTGGGCGCGTGACCTCTACCGGACCGGCAGCGCCGCACGGTTCTACTCCTGTCTCGACCTCACGGCGGGCAAGCGCATGCAGCAGGAGTGCGAAACCGTCTGCCCGTGGTATGCAGAGGTGATCCTGAACCGGAAGTGGTTTATCCGCCGCCTCGCGGCCGGGTTTGTCGCCGAAGCACCCGCTCCCTGCCAGGTCGTCATTCCGGCCGCGGGGAAATCCCCTCTCGCCCTCGAACTCCTGGACGCCTGCAACGATGGGATCGCATCGGTGATCGAACTCGACATCGCCGGGATGGAGGAGAAGCAGCGGCTCTACGTGCGGGCGGCCCCGGCCCATGCCAAAAAGATCCGGTGCGTCCCTGCCGACCTCTCCGACCGTTCGGGCACGGCCGCGGCGGTTGCCGGTGCCGGCTACGACCCGGACCTCCCGACGGTCGTCGTCCTCGAAGGGGTCTCCTACTATATCCCCCCCGCCGTCCTCGCCGGCATCGTCTCGCTCTTTGCATCGCGGGACCACAGGAACCGGGCGGTCGTCGAGTACATGCTGCCGTGCAGGCTCTTCAGGGAGGAGCGGCGCAAAATCCCCCTGGGGATCTGGCGGATCATCAACCGCGACTGCAACCCGGAGAGGACCGTCACCTACAGCCCGGACGAGATGGAGCAGGCGCTCACCCGTGCGGGATGCGACTGCGCCGTCCACCACTCCATGCACGGGATCGAGCGTGCCCGGACCGGCGCGAACCGCTACTTCCCCGACGTCCCCGACGGGTGGATCGGAATCGCATGCGGCAGGCTGTGAGGGCCGGGACCTCGACCCATGGCGGAGAAAGAGCACATTTATCAAATCCAGGACTGCATCTTGATTCATGAAAATAGAAAGCATTTTATGTGCAAGTATCCTCATCCTCGCCGTGCTGATCTGCGGGTGCACGACAACCGCCCAGAAAAGCAATACTGCTGTTGCCGGAACCCCCGACCTAGTCGGGAACTGGACCGGTACGATGAAAGGGTACGACTACGGGACAGGATTCAACGACTACTCCGGCTACACCATGACGCTCTCGGTCATCGAACAGCAAGACCGGGTCTTTTCGGGGGAGGTCTCTTTCACGGACCCGAACGGAACCCCGGTCTGGGGCGTCACCCCCTGTGCCGGCGTGATCGGCCGTGACGGCAAGGAAATTACCATCATCGAGAACGAGGGAGGATACTCCTCCGGCTCCCTGATCGCTCCCGACGAGATGGAGATCGTCTACGCGGACGGGAGAGACCCCTTCAGCATCGCGATCGACTCGCTGAAAAAGCGTTGAGAGAGGCCGCCCTTTTCTTTTTAAGCAACTGTTCGGGCCACCGGCTCAGGGTTTTAAGAGAGCCGCTGCAAGTTCCCGGCCGCACCGGTACGCCTGCTCCAGCATCTCTTTCTTCTCCCCGACGATGCCCGGCTCAAAACAGTTGAGGACCGGCAGTTCTGCAACCACCTCGTACCCGAGAGGCTGGAGCGGCAGGGAGAGTGCCTCCAGCGCAACGCCCAGATCGGCAGGGTCCGCCTGCTCACCCACCGCAAACACCACGGCCTTCCGCTTCCGGTCCGCAAGACGGCTGGAGTAGCCCCGGGGACGCTCATCGGTGAAGTCGTAAAAGGCATAGAGCCGATCGATGAACGCCTTCATCTGGCTGGTGACGTTGTAGTGATAGACGGGCGAACCGAGAACGAGTGCATCCGCCTCTGCAATACGGGGGTACAGCAGCGTCATGCCGTCGTTGAAGCGGGTGCAGGTCTTATCAAGCCTGCACCGCTCGCAACCGACGCAGCCTGCGATGGTGTACCCGGAAAGACTGACGGCGCTCGCCTCACCGCCTGCGTCGGAAACTCCACGGAGAATCTCTTTTAGGAGGCGAGCGGTGTTCCCCCTCGCCCTCGGGCTTCCGCTGACGCCAAGCACCTTCATGATCGGATCTCTCCGAGCAGGCGAATAAGGGTTCCGGGGGTGCGGCGAGGAACCGGCCCGATTGCTCATACCTGAGGAACAGCACCTCCGCTCACATCGCAACATCCCGAATATGCCGCTCGCCGGACTCCTCCCACGGAGGAACCGTGACGAGCACCTGCACGGAGACGCCCCTTGAAATAGATGCTGCTTTTAGGCGGCACGACGACGACGTCCCCCGCCCCGACGTGATGCTCGACGCCGCCGATGACATAGACCCCCTCCCCCTCTATGATGTAGTAGATGAACGCGCTCTTCTCGTGACAGAACTCCTCGGCGTGCCCCGACTCCGTCTCCTGGTAGACGATCCCCGCCGGGGCGTCCCCTCTCGTATAGACGTGCATCCTCACACCGTGTTTCTCAAGGTCGACCCCCTCCTCGCGCCTGATGACTGCCGGCTTCATGAGGGAAGAGTCGCGCCGCAGGGCCATGAAGGTGGTGGCACACTCAAAATCCAGCCGGCCCCGGCCGCGAGATGCACTAGTCTTCGTTCTGGCACACCCCCTCCTCCCGGATCCAAGGGTTCATATGCATCCCGCCGTACCATGGTCCCCTGTGGTACGAGAATACCCGCGCCCCCGCCTGGTTATCAGCCGCTGCATTGAGTTTGACCCGTGCCGCTATGACAGCTCGAAGATACCTTCCCCCATCGTAGCACGCCTGAGGGACTATGCCGACTGCATCCCCGTCTGCCCGGAAATCGAGATCGGACTGGGCATTCCCCGGGCAACCGTCAGGATCGTACGGAAAGACGGTTCCGACCACCTCGTGCAGCCCGCTACCGGGCGGGACGTTACGGAGGAGATGTCCGCCTTCGCAGCCCGGTTCCTTGATTCCCTGCCCCCTGTCGACGGCTTTATCCTGAAAGGCGGCTCCCCCACCTCCGGCACCAGGAACGTCCGGGTGTATCCGTCAGCTGAAAAATCCGCTGCGATAGCAAAGTCCGCAGGCTTTTTTGCCCGGGAGGTGCTGAAGCGGTATCCGGAACTGCCCATAGAAGATGAGCTGCGCCTGAACAATGCGCGGATCCGCGATCACTTCCTCTCCGCGGTCTTCACCCTGGCGGCGTTTCGGGGCGTTGAAGCAACCCGGGATCGGGAAGCTCTCGTGCGGTTCCATGCAGACAATAAGCTCCTCCTGCTCGCCTGCAGCCAGAAGATTTTACGGGAGATAGGAAGGCTTGTCGCATCCCGGGCAGAGATTGAACCTGAAGCGCTGTTTGTCCGGTACAGTCGGATGCTCTGTGCAGCACTCGCACGGGTTCCCCGGTATACCAGCAATGTCAACGTTCTCCTGCATACCCTGGGGCATTTCAGCGATCGTATCTCAGAGGAGGAAAAGGCGTATTGTATCAGGCTGATCGACCGCTATAAAAACGGTCATGCCACGCTGGGCGAACCGCGTGACCTGCTCCGGTCGTGGGTGATCCGGTTCCAGGATCCAAACCTTATGAACCAATCGTTCTTCGCCCCGTACCCTGCCGAACTCGTAGATCTGCCGGAAGAGATCACCGATCGCGGAAGGGATGTCTGGAATAACAGGGAAGAATCACCATCTTAACCGGCCTGCGCCGGACTTCGTTGACCGGAACCCAGGCCATGCACGATACAGAGAAACATAAGCGGGGGAGGCGGAGAGGCCACCACCCCTCACCCGACGCCCCAGACACCCCGATCCCGGTCAAGCGGGCCGGGATCAGGTGGAGAGCCGCCTGCGAGGGCGCAGAAGGCTTTATTTATACTTTGATGACAGATGACTGCCTATGTTGTTGTCTCCACGGCATACGTATTTTTTCCTTATCGCGGTGCTGATCGGAGCGCTGACGCTGGCCGCCGGATGCGCCTCGGAGAGCGAAGCCGCACCCGCAGATCCGGGCGGCGGTTCGGGGCCGGGCAACCTGACCTACTACACCGAGCAGCTCCCCCCGTATAACTACATGGAGAACGGGACCTTGCAGGGACTTTCCGTCGATCTGCTCGAAGCGATCACCGGGAAGATGGGGGGGAACGTCTCGAAGGAGGATATACATCTGGTCCCCTGGAGCGAAGGCTACCAGACAGCCCTCACCCGAAATGCGACGGTGCTCTTCTCCACGGCAAGAACCCCCGAGCGGGAACAGTCCTTCAAGTGGGTCGGGCCTATCTATTCGGATAGATACGTCCTGTTCGCCCCCCGGGACCGGGCAGTTACCGTCGCCGATCCCGAAGATCTGAAGGGCCACCGGATCGGGGTGATCGCCAATGACAGTGCAGTCCGGCAACTGCTTGATGCCGGGGTGAACCAGAGCGGGATCGTAGAGGAGAACAATATATCCGCACTCATCGCCCTGCTTGAGAACGGCGAGATCGACCTCTGGTGCTACCCGGAGACCGGAGGCAGGTACTTCGCGGAGCAGGCGACGGGCAACGCGTATACCTACGAGGTTGTCTACACGCTCCAGGAGGTCGGGATCTGCTATGCCTTCAACAGGGATGTCCCCGACTCGACGGTCCAGTCCTTCCAGCAGGCCCTCGACACGGTGCGAAACCAGAAGGACGAGCAGGGAGTCAGCGACTATGAGCGGATCATCTACCGGAACCTCGGGGTCGGCTGCGCCCAGCAGACCTTCACCGACGAAGAGGTGATCGCGCTCGTGAATACCACCGCCATGGGCATCGAGAAGAACGCCACCGATACGTTCCGGCGCATCAACGCGGGCGAAGCACCTTACCGGGACCCGGAGGACCCGGGTCTCTATGCCTTCGTCTACAACACGAACGTGACCATGGTTGCTCACGCGGACAACATCCGGCTCGTCGGCACGAACCTCACGGGCAGGACGGACGTTGCTGGAAAACCGTTCCGGGACGAGATCCGCGACGGAGCATTGGAGAACGGCACCGGGTGGGTGGAGTACGTCTACGTGAACCCGGGCCAGGCGAACCTCTACTACAAGACCACATACTACCGGTTGACCACGGGGAGCGACGGGAACTCCTACGTCGTATGCAGCGGCAACTTCAAGCGCTGCGAAGTATGACGACCCACTGCACTTTTTTTTATCGCCCGCCGCCGAAATAAGTCACTATCACGCCGCGGGGCTATGAAGGTGATGCGCATGCGCCAGACGATTCGCCGGGCAGGCTGCAGGGAAACTAAGCTCATCGAGACTTTACCTTCATCCACCCTGAAGTGCCGTCGAATTTTGAAAAAGAGTCGGGCATACCGGCTCAGAGGAACCGGTACGCAATCGGGCAGTTCACGATGATACCGACCGAGCCGTAAGGCGCCCCGGCGGGTCCGGTGATCCACCCGTCCTCAACAAATCCCAGGATCTGGAACTCTTCCGTCAACCGGGACCGATAACCATTCTCAACGGACTCATTCGTCCATTCGCCCAGATTCATGTCCCACAGGGGGCTGTAATCGTTGGCAACGGTGGGGATGCCACCGAGAACGTTCAGGGGCGAACGGCCGTCTATCAGAGCGCTGTTCAGGCCCTGTCGCTGCGGGTTGTCCAGACCGGTCGGCCCGTTGATGAATACGAAGATCCTCTCTATGCCGCTGAAAGCGCTGTCATCCCCCCCGACCGGAATGTCGGCAAGTGCCGGCGCGTAGGTTGCGCCTTCGAGGGCAGCTGCAAGGGTATCGCTGGCGTCGGTGCTCAGGTAGAGTACGGGTTTCGAGAAGCTGAACCCCTGCGTGAGTGCGATCGTGACGGTATTGTTGGTCGGATCGATGCTTACCACCTTGTCGTGCACGATGCCGTAGTCGGGGGTTCCGTTGGGGAAGTTGAGGGTCGCGCGGTCGACATCGAAGGCGATCATCGGCGCATTGTAAATAGCACCGCCAGCATTCTCAATCCGGACCAGGGGGCTGTAATCTGCGTCTCCCATCGATCCGGGCGTGGCATTCGTGGGCGGGAAAGCATTCGGAGCGGGCCCGGGCACAACCTCGCGTTCAGGCTGGAAATCCACGGCTCCACTCTCAAACGTTAACGTTGCATTCTCCTCAAGCGTTGCCGTCCTCGCCCCCCGGCCGACGTCCGTGTACGTCAGTTTGGGTGCCCAGTTCAAACCCAGAGCGTCCGCGTTCCCTTTATCGTCCGTATCCGTGAGTATGTACCATACTTTTCTGCCGTCTGCCAGCTGGCCCTCATACAGCGGCAGGGTGATCGTGCTGGCATCCAGGTCGATCGGCCCGGCTCGCAGCAGCTGGTTGGGACCGACAAGCTGGGGATCGAACGTCGACGGTGCAGGGCCAAAGTAGGTCAGGGGCACATCCGCTCCGACGGAGGCGGGAGCGGGGGCAACACTGTCTGATTCGGTCGCATTCCCCGTCTCTTGTGCCGACGCCGCAACGCCGAAGAAGAGCAGAACGACCGTTACCAAAACCAGGCTATGAAATAACCTCATAGTCAATTCTCCTTGACAGCGGCCCAAACATTTCCTGAACGTGCCCAAATGTATTCTGAAGAGACTCAAACGATTCCTGAGGATACCCGCAGGACAGGATCCGCAAGGCCGCTACCGGGAACCCCCACTGAGGTCCATCCTATATATCCGTTCTGGCATTGCGTACGTGGAGGTGCAACCCCGTACCAGGCTCAGGCATCGGACGCCAATTTGGCCATATTCCGGCATTTCTGCTCGCTCCTTTGCAGGGCTTCCTGTACCTGCCCGTGCCCGGCGACACCGGGCGAAGCCTCACATAATGCCGCCGGGAAGAGATCCCGACGTTCGCACCGGCAAAGGCATATCAGTCAGTGCTCATCTCCTCGCCCGAACTCGAATCCTTTAGTGAACACAGAACGGTGGGTCCGCTCCGTCAAAGACGGACAGTATATACCGTTACAGGGAGAGGAACCTGCATGCACCGGATCATCGACTGGAACGAGCTCTGGGAGGCAATCCACGTAAGTTCACCCGAACGTGCCGAGAAGGACCGCGATCCCGCCGCCGTCTGGGATAAGCGTGCCGCCGCCTACCGGCGGGCCACCCGCGGCGAGAAGAGAGCGACGGAGCAGGAACTCGGGCTCCTGGACCTCGCGGCCGGCGACACCGTGCTCGATATGGGTGCCGGAACGGGGAGACTTGCCGTGCCGATTGCGCAGACCGCCGCCCACGTGACGGCCCTCGACCCGTCGGGAGGCATGCTCTCCATTCTGCAGGAGCAGATGGCGGCGGAGGGGCGCACGAACTACTCCTGCGTCCGGATGCGCTGGGAGGATACCGTGATCGGCAGGGATATCGAGCCGCACGACGTGGTCGTCGCGGCGTTTTCGCTCGGCTTCTACGATCTCGCCGCCGCCCTGGAGAAACTCGACGCTGCGGCTCTCCGGGCGGTCTACCTCTTCTGGCACGCGGGCGAGTGGCGGAGCCCCGAAGAGATGGCGCTGTACCGAACGATCTTCGGGGAAGAAACTGCCATGCGGAAGGGGTACCCGGACTACATCTATCCCGTCAACATCCTCCACGACGCCGGGATCTACCCGAACGTCAGGATCTATCATGCCGTCTGGGATGCGGTCTACGACTCCGTCGAAGAGGCCGCCCGGACCTGGGCGGCGATGCACAATCCCGATCAGGAAGACCTCTCCCCCGTCAGGGAGTACTTCTCGCGGATACTCCGCCGGGACGAATCCGGAAAGTACGTCGAGACAGCGGTAAGGCGGACGGCAGCGGTCTGGTGGGAGAAAGAAAACAGATGACCGGGAGCGGGCGACGCCGGAGAATGCTCCCCCTGAATATTCACACATTGGATAGGCGTGTGAAAAAGCAGGGCGACTCTCCCGGGCTATTTTATATGCCCACAAAAGAATCTCTCACGCAGATGCAGAACCAGCAGCCCGTCGACCTGAAATCCATCGCGTGGGCAGCGATGCAGCAATATGGTTTTATCCCCGGGTTCCCGCCGCCCGTCCTCCGGGAAGTCGGGGCCCACGTCGCGAAAGTCTTTCCGGATACCCTCGACGACCCCCGCGACCTCCGGTCGCTCCTCTGGTCCTCGATCGACAACCACGATTCACAGGACCTCGACCAGATTGAAGTCTGCGAAGAAGGGCCGAACGGCGAGATCCGGGTCAGGGTTGCGATCGCCGACGTCGACGTCTACGTCCCGAAAGAGTCGGAGACGGACCGGCACGCCGGCCATAACGGAACCTCGGTCTACACCGGCGTTACGACCTTCCCGATGCTGCCCGACC
>JAENZF010000255.1 GCA_016841385.1 Methanobacteriota archaeon
GGCCTCGGGCGTGACCTGGACGTTGGGGATGACGGGGTCTGCTTGCCGCTTGTCCGCGCCGAAGACGATCGGTAGAGCGAGGTCGGCGGGGTGGGTGTTGATGCCGTTGCGCCAGACCACCTGGAAGGTGGCGGTAGTCTCCGTGGTCGGGGTCAGGTTGAAGACGACGGTCGCAGAGCCGTCAGGCGCCAGGGCGCCGATGAACCCTCCGGTCGGGGTGGCGGTGAAGTCCGTCCCCTGCGGGGTCACCTGGACGCCGGAGGCGGCGTTCGGGCGGGGGTTGCCGACCCGGACGGTGATATCGGCAGTCCGGCCTGCGGCGAAGGCATCCGGCTTGCCGACCACCGACGCACTGAGCGGGGTGTTCTCGACCTGGACCGGGACCGGGTAACGGAGGCTGCCGGCACCGTCGCGGAAGTCAAGCACGAACTGTGGGTAGAACGTCCCCTCGCCCCCGTCCGCCCGGACGGTGAAGGTGAACGTCTTGCTGTTCCCGGCGCCGATCTCCCCGACCGACGCGTAGGATTCGCTCAGGGGGACGACCCCGCTGCCGTAGAGCCGGGCGCTCCGGATGGCAACGGTCTCGGCACCGTTGTTCTGGATCGCTACCGTGAGCGTCCCGGTGTCGCCCTTCATCAGGACCGTGGGGTCGAGCGAGGAGGACGTCACGGTGATGTCCGCCGGCGCGGCGCTCGCCGGTGCGGCGACCGCTATCACGGCGCAGAGGAGTGTTATGATTGCAAGGTAGAGTGGTTTCATGTTACAGCCATCCGGCAAGTGTGACGAGTGTATAGAGGATGAAGAGACCCACGGGTATCCCGACGGTGAGGGCCGCATCCCGCGTGGAGAGGTTCCGTGCGTATTTCATGCCGAAGATCCATATGTTCGCGCTCCAGATCAGGAAGAGGATGCTCGCAAGCCCGGCAATCTGCGCCAGGGGGTCGGTCACCAGAATGCTCGCCAGGTTCTCGGAGATCTCCGCAATCTGTTCGGGGCTCGTTGCGGCCGGGATCGTCAGGCCCGAGAGGAGCTGGTAAGAGAAGACCGCCCCGATGATACCCCCGAAAACCTGGGGCAGGAACCCGTAGCCCGTAACCTCCAGCGTCCGCTTGAGCGACCCTTCGCCCTTAAAGACCATCGAGAAGAGGTAAAAGACGACGCCATAGACGATCCACGTCAGGAACCCCCCGATGACGGCACCGACCACGGAGAGGGCCACCATGATCGGCCCGAAGGCCTGCATCTCTGCGGGGAGTATCCCGACGATCAGATTCGCCGCCAGTGCGGCCGAGACCGCACCGATCAGCCCGATGACAAGCGCGATCAGTGCCGGTATCTTCAGGCTCGGCTCGTCCTGCATGCGCGCTTCAAAGAAACGCCCGGGGTTGAGCAGCACCCGGAGAAATCCAGTTTCCATATGAGTATGCCTCTCATACTCTTGGCAGACGAGAAGGGATAAACTTTTTTCAGTAACGGGATCCAGAACAGCCGGGGCTCCCGCAAAAAAAACCATGATAATTATTGGGAATCACCTTCCGGGAGAATAAACTGCCCG
>JAENZF010000041.1:0-3151 GCA_016841385.1 Methanobacteriota archaeon
CGTGCGGTGGTATGCAGGGTGATCTCCGCACCCCCCGGGAGTCCGAGCCCCTCCGTCACCATCCGGGCTGCCTCGGCAACCCTGCGGCGGGCTGCCTCGTCGCCGCCGTGTACGTCGGTCTCCGTGCTCTTCCGCGCGTCCAGGATGCACCCGGGCTCGTCAAGGGTGACCCCGACCCCGCCGTCCACCCTGCCCGAGGTGCCGTTCATATCGAGCAGGGTGATGTGGATCCGGGACGGGGCATCGACCAGTACCCTGATCTCATCCGCAAACGCCGTGCAGGGGAAGACCTCCTCAATGGCGATCAGCGGCTCTTCGCGGTGGATGATCCGGTATTTACGGGAGAGCATCGGTTCGCACCGGTGGACGTTGAACGTCCTGGCCAGGTCCGCACCGGCATGGATGACGCGGGCATCGGTGATCTCCCGTCGCGACTCTATCCGGTGGCGGCAGAGGATCCTCCCTATCGGGATATCCGCCCGCATGAGGTCCCGCCTGAACTCCGGCGCAAGCCGCCGGAGCGGGGTGCAGGAGACTGCATAGATGAGGACTTCTCCCGTCACGCTGTCCTTTAACTCCACAATGCGGTAGTTGATCTCGTCACCCGGCTCGATATCAAGTGCCGCCGCCGTCTTTGTGTCGGCGCCGATAACATCCTGGACGCGGGTGGTGATGGTGACGGGGTGCCCGGTCGCCATCTCGAGCAGGTTGGTCACCGATCCGTCGGTCCCGATGAGGACCTTCTGCATCGGTGAGAGTCTTCCTATGCCCTGCTCGATCTCCCGTATCTTCTCGCCGATCCTGTCTGCCGTCAGGGGTTCCATACCTGAATAGGTGTAGTGTACAGAGACTACAAAAAGATGGTGCCGGGAAATTCCACCCCGCCTCCGGCCGGGTTCACCGTGAGAAGAGCAAAGAGAGGAGGTCGGGCGCCTGCATGAGCCCGAACGACCCCTTTGCCGCCTCGCGCTCGGAGAACGCAGAAACGTCATCCTTCCCCTTCCCGAGTACCGCAAACGGTATCGGGTCTGCGGTGTGGGTCTTGAGCCGTATCGGCGTCGGGTGGTCGGGGAGGACCGCGACGGTCGTGTCCGGCCGGTCCAGGACGATCCCGATCGCCTCGTCGAGCCGCTCGATCGCCAGCACCTTCTCCTCCACGCTCCCCATGTGCCCGGCCTCGTCGGGGGCCTCGACGTGCATGTAGACGAAGTCGAGGCGGTCGAGGGCGTCGACCGCATACCGGGCCTTCGCCTCGTAATCGGTGTCCAGGAACCCGGTGGCGCCCGGGACACGGATCACCTCCATCCCGGCAAGGCGTGCGATGCCGCTCAAGAGGTCGACTGCGGAGATCACCCCGCCGGCAAGCCCGTACTTCTCCCTGAAGGGTGTAAGCGACGGCCTCCTCCCGCCGCTCCACGGCCAGACTTCGGTTGCCGGGGTCTTTCCCTCCTGCAGGCGGCGCAGGTTGACCGGGTGGTCGGCAAAGACCTCGCGGGACCGCTCCATGCAGTCGAGAAGGATACCGGCATCGTCTCCGCGCGGCAGGTAGTCTCCGATGGACCGGCCGACGATATCATGGGGCGGGGTGGTGACGGCGCCGTGCGCCCGGGAAACGACCATCAGGTTCCGGTAGCTGACCCCCGGGTATACCCGGACGTCCCCGAGCGCGGCGTCCAGGTCGCGGAGGAGTTCGGCGCCCTCGGCACTGGAGATGTGCCCGGCGTTGAAGTCCTCCATCGTCCCGTCCCGGACCGTGACCAGGTTGCACCGGTAGGCCATCTCCCCGTCCCGGAGGGCGACGCCCATGCTGGCCGCTTCGAGCGGCCCCCTTCCGGTATAGGAGGTGCGGGGGTCGTAGCCCAGGATGGAGAGGTTCGCGACGTCGCTCCCCGGCTCAAACCCATCCGGCACGGTCCGGAGCATCCCGCACCGCCCTTCCCGGGCGATCCTGTCCATATTCGGTATCTCTGCGTACTCGAGGGGTGTCCTGCCCCCCAGTTCGGCAAGCGGCTCGTCCGCCATGCCGTCCCCGAGAATGATGATGTATTTCATGCGAGCCTTTTGTGCAATTTCGATGATGCCAGGTATTCTGATCAGGTCGTATCCGACGATGAACGCCCTGCCACTGCTGTGACCGGGCAGCCTGCTGTACTTCCCTTGAAGTTGTATCGCTTGTGATTTCCTGGATAAATGCCCGGCAGAGGCCCGCGCTCCCCTACCCGAGCATGGCACGGACCGCCGTGCGCACGCTCTCTTCCGAGGTGGTCCCGCACTGCCAGCCGAGATCCTTGAGTTTCCCGACCGAGAGCTGCATCCGGGGCACGTCGCCGACCCAGCCGCGTGCGCCGCCGGTGAACCGGTAGCGGACGCCGGAGAGACCCATCTCTTCTGCAACGATATCGGCGATCGCGACGACATCGATCCAGTCTTCGGAGCCGATGTTGAAGGTGTTCACCGGGTCGCGCGAGTGTTCGATCCCGAACTGTACGGCGCGGACGCACTCCCCGACCTCCAGGTACGACTTTGTCTGTCTGCCGTCGCCGAGGATCTCGAGTTCCTGCGGGTTTTCGCGGAGTTTCCGGATGAAGTCGGAGATGACGCCGTGGCCGCTCCTCTCACCGATGATGTTTGCGAACCGGTAGACCCACGAGTGCATATCAAACGAGTGGCAGTACGACGATATAAGGGCCTCACAGGCGAGTTTCGTCGCGCCGTAGACGGATATCGGCTCGAGCGGGGTATAGGTCTCCGGCGTCGGGATGACGGCGGCATCCCCGTAGACGGTCGAGGTCGAGGTGAAGACCAGTTCCGGCACGCCGTGCGCCCGCATCGCCTCGAGCACCCGGTGCGTGACGACGATGTTGTTCCTAATCTGGGAGTCCGGGGTCACGGCGCTCTGCCGGACATCGGGGTCTGCGGCGATGTGGTAGACCCGGTCGGCCCCCGCGAAGTGCTCCTGCCAGCCGTCGTCGAGCAGGTTATGCCTGATGAAAGTGACCCGCCCGCTCGCCGTATGCTGAGCGAGGTTCCTTTCGGTGCCCGCGCTGCAGTCATCGATGACCAGCACGTCGTCTCCCGCCGCGACCAGAGCGTCGACGACGTGCGAACCGATGAAGCCGGCACCGCCCGTTACGATACAGAACATCATAGA
>JAENZF010000041.1:3251-9551 GCA_016841385.1 Methanobacteriota archaeon
CGACGTGCGAACCGATGAAGCCGGCACCGCCCGTTACGATACAGAACATCATAGAATAGTATCCCTCCCATGCTATAGGGTTACTGGATGGATGCCGGGAGGAGAGCGCGAACCGATGGCCCTGGAGTCCGCGTCCGGCCTTGCCGGCGGCCACGCTTGCGCCCCGTAAGCGGCGGGTTCGGGCTGCCTGCAGGGGAAAGGATAGTGAGGTGCCGGGTTTTCTTTCCGGACGAATCGCTCCCCCGTTGATCCGGCGAGATCGCTGGTGCGGCAGCACGGGGAAAGGTTAATGTCCGCGCATGGCTCATTTCACGATCCGGTAATTTTACCCCGGGGCATATTTTACATGATTGCCTCCAACATATGAAGAATCACAAGGAGTTGTCCAGTTGAGAGAGGCATGTATCCGTTGCAGTACCGGTCGGTTTCCGATCGCCGCTGCCGAACCGATCGTGCGGGAACCCCCTGCACCCACGCAGGTATCCGCCGGATTGGGCGACCGTAGGGGCCGCACACAAACCCGGGCATCCGGGCCCGGCCACACCCGTGTCCGCCGGGGCGGAACCCCGGCACCTGTCTTCATCGATACCTGCCGCGGGGCCGGACTATGAGCCTGCGCCCGGATCTGCGAGATCACGCCGGGATCTACCTGCGCGGTCTGATGATGGGAGCCTGCGACATCGTCCCCGGCGTATCGGGGGGGACGATCGCCCTCATCACCGGGATCTACGAGCGGCTGGTCGGGGCCATCGGCAGCGTCGACCCGGCTTCGGCAAAACACCTCGCGAGAGGTGACCTGGAGTCTCTCCGGGCAGACCTCGAGATGATCGATCTCCCGTTCCTCGTGGTCCTCCTCGTCGGGATCGGTACCGCCTTCCTTCTGATGTCCGGCGTGATCCTCTCCCTCCTCGCCAACCACGCGGTAGAGACCTATTCCTTCTTCCTCGGCCTCATCCTCGCCTCTGCGGTCGCAATATTCCTCGAGATCCGCTCCCCGGGCGCGGCCACCCTCGCCTACCTCGCCCTCGGAACCGGCGCCGGGTTCCTCATCGGAGGGCTCGGGCACCTCGACGTCGGCCACTCTCTGCCGGTCCTCTTCCTCACCGGGATGGCGGCGCTCTGTGCCATGATCCTCCCCGGGATCTCGGGTGCCTACATAACCCTCGTCTTTAACCAGTACGAGTTCATGCTTGCGGCGCTCCGGGCCTTCTCCCTCCCCGAGATCTTCGCCTATATCGCCGGCGGCGTCACGGGGCTCCTCCTCTTCACGAGAGCCCTCAAGTACCTCCTCAAGACCTATCCCGGGGCGATGCTCGCCCTGCTCACCGGGCTGATGCTCGGCTCGGCGAGGATGCTCTGGGAGAAGGGAGCCGCGGCCGGGGATATGGTGGCCGGCGGCTGGGTCTTCTTCCTTGCCGGTCTCGTCGTCGTCGGCGCGGTGGAGTACACGAAGAGGCGCTACCAGGACCGCGTGGCCTGATTCCTGCCTCTTCCCCCGGGACGATCCGAAAACTTACTTCCGCTCGGAGGTGCAGATTCATATCATGTTTATCGGCATCGATCACGGCACTACCGCGATGCGCTTCTCCACAGGGACACGGGAGTTCAAGATCTCTCGCGAAGACGCCAGGCATTTCTCTGCCGGCGATCTTGCCCGCCTCTCTCCTCTCGACGAGATCGAGGGTATTGCTGTCTGCTATTCGATGGGCGACGGCATCTCGGCCATCACCGATATCGGGAAGGTTGAAGGCCGGGGCGTCATCTCGCGTGAGGGTGCCGGCAAGCACATCGGCGGCGGCACCCGGGTCTACGACGAGATCAGAGGGAGCGATCTCCCCGCCGTCGTCATTCCCGGATTGCACCGTGCATCCCCGACCGATCCGCGGTTCAAGGCCTACTCCCACCAGGCGAGCCCCGAGAAGATCGGGATCCTGTATGAGGTCTCCCATGACCTCGGGGAAGATATCGTTGTCTGCGATGCGAGCTCGAACACCGTCACCCTTCTCGTGACCGACGGCCGGATCACCGGTGCATTTGATGCCTGCATCTTCGCACCCGGCACCCGGCACGGCGCTCTCGACGTGGATGCCATCCGCCGGATCGACCGGGGCGACTCCACGGCGAACGACGCCTTCCTCCACGCGGGCGTGGACCACTCGGTGCCTCCTGAACTCAGGGTGGAGACGATGGCCATGTTTGCCGCGATGGAATGCGCCTCCATGCTTCTTATAAACCCCGGCGCAAAGGTCGCCCTCGCCGGTTCCATGGCACCCGCCATTGCACCGGGGGTGGAGGCGCTCCTCTCCCGGGGGGTCACCGTCTACGACGAGTGGTGTGCAGCCCGGGGACTCGCCAGGATCGCTCGCGACGTCTTCTCGGGAGCAACCGGGATCCTCGGGCTCACTGTGGAGCGGTAATCTCCATCCGGGGCGATCTCCGGCCTGCTGGAGGTGCGCAGGCACGGCGGTGTTCCTGTTTGCGGAATCGGCGAACTCGGCCTTCCCATCTCGTACTCTTTTATGTGGTGCCGGGTAGTATAGTTGACCTAAAGAGGTGGAACCAGAAGCATGCAGCCGGAATGCCCCAGTATCGCCGATCTCATGCTCCTGATGGCGTCAAGCCTCGAAGAGACGGCACGCGCCATAAATCAGGAGAATGCAGGTCAGTTGCTCGATGAAATCCTCAACGCAAAGCGGATCTACCTGGCCGGCGCCGGGCGCTCGGGACTCGTTGCCAGAGCGTTCGCCCAGCGGCTGATGCACCTTGGGTTTGAGAGTTACGTCATCGGCGAGACCATCACGCCCGCGTTCGGGCCGGGAGACGTGCTCGTCGCCTTCTCGGGTTCGGGAGAGACCCAGTCCGTCGTGGACGTCTGTGAGACCGCCCGGGAGATCGGAGGGAAGATCTGCCTCATCACATCGACGCCCGACTCACATATCGGGCGCATGGCTGACTGCATCGTTGAGATCGGGAACAGCCATCATAAGGATACGGATGTCCCGCGCGACTTCGAGATTCGCCAGCTCACCGGGCAGTACCGGTCGGTTTCCGGCTCCTTCGCCCCTCTCGGGACACTCTTTGAGACCGCGGCGCTGGTATTCTCCGACGCGGTCGTCTCAGCCCTGATGGAAGTGAAACACTGCACTATCGAGGATCTCAGGGACCGTCTCGCCAACGTCCAGTGAGCGGGGGATATCCCGGCACCCCTGCTCGTGGTCTTTTTTGGCGGTGGCGGGCGATTGCATTTAAGACGTCTGCAGGCAACAGGTGTTCCGGCATGCCCTGGGCGATGGTGGGGCAGGTAAAGTGCCGGTGTATTTATATTATTAATCATTTAGATTTAAAGGGGGTTTTTGTTTGAGAGAGTTACGCATTCATGGCAGGGGTGGTCAGGGTTCCGTGACCGCCGCCGAACTCATTGCTTTCGCAGCATTTGAGGGCGGTGTGTATTCCCAGGCATTCCCGGCCTTCGGCGTGGAGCGGCGAGGTGCTCCGGTTCAGGCGTTCGTCCGTTTCAGTGACGAGAAGATCCGGCTGCGCAGCCAGGTGTATGAACCTGACTACATCATCGTGCAGGACCCGACCCTGATCGGGGATGTAGACGTCTTTAAGGGCATGGAAGCAGGCGGTATCGCCATCGTCAACACCGAGAAGCCCGACTTCGATGCCAGGGTCCCGGAGGGCGTGAAGGTCTACGCCATCGATGCGACCACTATCGCGCTCGAAGAACTTGGTGTGCCCATCACCAATACAACCCTGATGGGTGCTTTCGCCGCAGCCACCGGCGAGATTCAGCTGGAACCACTTGAACACGCACTGCGGAACCGGTTCTCCGGAAGCATGGCCGATAAGAACGTCAAGGCAGCAGAGCGCGCATATAATCTGGTTGGAGGTACCGCGTAATGGCACTGCGTGTCGGTTGCGCCGCGCCTCCGGGCAAGGCGCTCGAGAATAAGACAGGCGCCTGGCGGGTCTTCAAACCGGTCTTTGAGCCGGAGAAGTGCACGAAATGCGGCATGTGCGCCATGGTATGTCCGGAAGGGTGTGTCCACGAGACGGAGGAGGGCACGTTCGAGCCCGACCTCGACTACTGCAAGGGCTGCGGTATCTGTGTGGAAATCTGCCCGAAGAAAGGCATTCGGATGGAGAAGGAGGAGAAATAATGCTGGAGTTTATGGAAGGGTCGCATGCGGTGGCCGAGATCGTGAAACGCTGTCGCCCGCAGGTTATTGCAGCCTATCCAATCACGCCGCAGACGCACATTGTCGAAGACCTTGCCCAGATGGTGGCGAACTGTGAGATCGATGCCGAGTACATCACGGTCGAGAGCGAGTTCTCGGCCCTCTCCGCCTGCCTCGGTGCGAGTGCGGCGGGTTCCCGGGTCTACTCGGCAACGACGTCCCAGGGGCTTGCTCTGATGTTTGAAGTCTGCTTCAACGCGGCGGGAATGCGCCAGCCGATCGTGATGACGATTGCGAACCGCTCGCTCGGTGCGCCGCTCTCGATCTGGAACGACCAGCAGGATTCGATATCCCTGCGTGACTCCGGGTGGTTGCAATATTATGCGGAGGACAACCAGGAGGCTGCCGATCTTCATATGATCGCTTACCGGGTCTGCGAAGACCACGACATCCTCCTGCCGGCGTTCGTCTGCTTCGACGGATTCATCCTCACGCACACCTACGAACCGGTCGCACTCCCCTCCCAGGAGGAGGTGGATGCCTATCTGCCCGCCTTTACGCCCTACCAGCGGCTGGATGCTGAGGCCCCGCTGAGCATGGGGATGTACGCGACGCCCGAGTACTACATGGAGTTCCGATACGAGATCGACCGGGCAATGCACCGTTCCAAACAGGCATTCATCAAGGCGGGTCGTGAGTTCGGCGAGCAGTTCGGCAGGGACTACTCCGCTCTCGTGGAAGGCTATCGCCTCGAGGACGCCGATACTGCGCTCGTCGCCATGGGCTCTATCTGCGGCACCGTAAAGGACGCTATCGACGAGATGCGCGAGCACGGTCGGAAAGTAGGGCTCTTAAAGATCCGGACCTACCGGCCATTCCCGGCCCAGGAGATCGCAGATGCGCTCAAAGGCGTCTCGACGGTAGCGGTGCTTGATAAGAACATCTCGCTCGGCAACGGCGGGGCTGTCGGTACCGAGGTGAAGTCGGCGCTCTACGGTTCCGGTGTGGCCGTATACGACTACATCATCGCTCTCGGCGGGCGCGACGTGAGGAAGAGAGATATCGCCGCGGTCGTCGACCTCGCCGAGAAGGGAAAAGGAGATATGTTTTATGGATTACGGACGGAGGTGCTCTGAATGGCTGAGGTAGAAGAGGGATGCGAGCTCTTCTCGGCCGGACACCGGGCATGCGGAGGGTGCGGCCCGGCGCTTGCGGCGCGTCTCCTCCTCAAGGCGACCGGAAAGAACGTGATCCTGGTCGCCTCGACAGGGTGTATGGAGGTCTTCTCCACGCCCTATCCGGAGACCGCGTGGGGAGTCCCCTGGATCCACTCGCTCTTCGAGAATGCTGCAGCGGTCGCGTCGGGGATCGAAGCGTCGTTGAAGAGGCAGGGGCGCAGCGAGAAGGTCGTCTGCGTCTGCGGTGACGGAGCCACGTTCGATATCGGGGTGCTCTGCATCAGCGGCGCCTTCGAGCGGGGCCACGACATCACCTACATCTGCTACGACAACGAGGCCTACATGAACACGGGCATCCAGCGGTCGGCCGCCACGCCGTACGGCGCGAGCACCACCACGAGCCCTGCGGGGGCGTGCTCGCTCGGCAACCCGCATCCGAAGAAGGACATGCCCGGGATCCTCGCTGCTCACGGTGCGCCCTACGTGGCGACCGCCTCGATCGCCTACCCAAACGACTTCGTGCAGAAGGTCGAACGCGCGATCAACACCCCCGGACCCTGTTATATCCAGGTGCACACTCCCTGCTGCACGGGGTGGGGCTTTGAGTCCGGCGAGACGCTCGCCATGGCAAAACTCGCCATCGAGACCGGCCTCTGGGTGAACTACGAGATGGTCAACGGTCAGGTGCAGAAGGCGAAGAAGGTGAGGCGCAAACCCGTCGAGGAGTACCTCGCGAAACAGAAGCGCTTCCGGCACCTCTTCAAGCCCGCCCGGCGGGACGATGTGATCGCGAATATCCAGGCGGTCGCCGATGCGAACGCGGAGCGGTTCAGTATCGACATCAAGCCGAAAGAATCGTCAGAATAAAGTACAACCCGAAGAGTATCATGGCGAGTCCGCTCGCCTGCACCACTTTTTTGTAATGGGGGCCGAGAACGTTC
>JAENZF010000041.1:9651-14449 GCA_016841385.1 Methanobacteriota archaeon
CATGGCGAGTCCGCTCGCCTGCACCACTTTTTTGTAATGGGGGCCGAGAACGTTCGCTCCCCGTGAGACTGCAAAGGCGAGGAGCCCGAGCCAGACGATATCCGCACCGATGTGCCCGATATAGAATTCGGCAAACGACGGGTGAAGCGCGAGAAATCCGACACCGAACGTGAGCCACCAGACCCACCAGTAGGGGTTGCCGAGCGTACAGGCCACCCCGAAGGCGACCGGGGTCCGGGTCTCCTTGCTCACGACGACGGCATCTCCCGCGTGAAGGAACTGGGCGATACCGAGCGCGATCAGGACGCCCGATCCGAGGAGGGCGATGAGGTCGATATACGGGACGTCGCGCACACCAAAGGCTATGGCTGCAACCATGACGGCTTCGGGTATGCCGTGCCCCGCTACCAGCCCTGCAACGAACCGCCCCGGCTGCCGTGACCCGAGGCCGAGGACCGAGGCGGTCATGGGCCCGGGCGAAGCGGCCCCGGAGAACCCGATCAGGAACGATGCGACGACGATCTCGATCATTCGCCTTCCTTCTTCCGCGAGATGAGGAGGGGCAGGAGCATGACAAGCGCGACCGCGAGCCATATGGTGCCGAAGGTGGTGAGCAGGATCTCGCGGTCCGGGGTGTAGAAGCGGACCTCCACGACCGTCATCTGGTCCCAGGTGACTTCCGTGGTCCCGTTCGGCCCGGACGAGATGACCCCGCCGGGGCTGATCATGCCGATGAGCGGGTTCCTGACGTCAACCCCCTCGGGAAGGGTGACGGTTATGGCATGCGGTGTGTCGAAGGCCGCGACAAGGTGGTTGTCTCTCACGGGGGCCTGGTAGGTGACCGTGTAGTTGCCCTCCGGGAAGGCGATGGCCCCCCTCCCGGTCTCCTGGTAGTCGACCGGGCCCGAGGGGCCGAGCACCTCGAGATCCTCGACCTGGAGCGGGACGCGTTCTCCCATCAGGCCCGGGGTCCAGAAAGTATGCTCGGTGCCGGTGACCTGGACCGAGGCCTCGTAGGAGGTGCCGCCGGGGAGCACCCGGAAGACGGCCTCTTCTGCCGCTGCCGGGATGCAGATCAGTATCAGCGCAAGGCAGAGAGCAACGAGTGCAGGTCCGCGTCGATCTCGAGGGGAGGCTCGCATTGTCGTACCACTGTTTCTGGATCTTTTAAGAGATGACCGGTCACCACACAGACGATCCGCTCATCCTTATCGATCAGGCCGAGTTCGGCAAGTTTTCGTATTCCGGCGACCGAGGCCGCTGAGGCGGGCTCGACCCCGATGCCCTCCTTCCTCGCGAGATCCCGCTGCATGGCAAGGATCTCCTCGTCGGTCACGGCCGCCGCCGTTCCACCGGTTGCACGGATGGCGACGAGCGCCTTCTCTGCATTCACCGGGGCGCCGATCCTTATCGCGGTCGCAACGGTCTCGGGCGAGGACTCCGGGACCAGCACGTCGAGGTTCTGCTCTATTGCCTTCACCAGCGGCTGTGAGCCGGCCGCCTGGATGCCGGTCATCATCGGCAGCCGGTCGATGAACCCGAGGGCCTCAAGTTCCCGGAGCCCCTTGTAGACAGCGGAGATGTTGCCCGCGTTTCCGACGGGGAGGACCATCCTGTCGGGAACCTCGCCGCCGAGCTGGTCGATCGCCTCAAACCCGATTGTCTTCTGACCCTCCAGACGGTAGGGGTTGACCGAGTTCAAGAGATAGAGGCCCTGGCTGATGCAGAGCTCGTGTACCATCTCGAGCGCCCGATCGAAGTTGCCGCGGATGGAGATGACCCGCGCACCGTGCATCAGCGCCTGGGCGACCTTACCGAGGGCCACCTTGCCTGCGGGCAGGAGGACGACACAGGGGATGCCGCCCTTCGCCGCGTAGGCAGCGAGGCTTGCGGAGGTATTCCCGGTGCTCGCGCAGGCGACAGTCGTCATCCCTAGTTCCCGGGCCATGCTGACGCCCACGGTCATACCACGGTCCTTAAACGAGCCGGTCGGGTTCATCCCCTCGTGTTTGGCGTAGAGTTCGGGGAGACCCAGTTCTTTGCCGATGTTCTTTAAGTGGTAGAGTGGGGTGCCCCCTTCCTGGAGGGAGACCGGTTCGCCCCGGACCGGGAGGAGCTCACGGTAGCGCCAGACCGAGAGGGGGCGCCGGTTCCATTCATCCCGGGAGACGTCGATGCCGTCCAGGTCGTATTCGACGGTCAGCAGGTGTCCGCAGCGGTTGCACGTATAGATGATCTGGTCCGGTGTGTAGATTGCACCACAGTGAACACAGACGAGACGGTACATAGAAAACCGTTGATCGCCCGGATACGTATAGATATGGTATCCGGAACCGGGACAGATCGCTTCACCGGTCCCGCCGCTCGCGCCGGACACGGGAGACGAGCATGAAGAGCAGCCAGAGGAGAGGAGTGCCGACGAGTGCAAGGCCCCCGAGATCCTCCGGGGCGGCGCCGGTCACGAACGGTGCGACGAGCATTCCGGCCGCCGCTGCCGCGAGCACGATGGCGAAGGCTGTCGGACGTACCTCAAAGCCCCCCTGCGTCCGGACGCGCCCCGCCATCCGCCGCCGGGAGAAGGGGTAGAGCCAGGCGATGCCGGCCGGGGTGCAGGTGTCCTCCATGAGGTGGAGGACGCACCCTGCAAAGAATGCGCACCCAAAGGCCGGAAGGAGCGCGAGAGGCCCTCCGAGCCAGGTGATGATGAGAGCCAGGTACCCCCCGAGGATCAGGGAGGTCAGCCCGACACCCGCGAACGAGTGGAGCAGCCCGCGGTGCCGGTGCCGGTAACTCTTCCGGAGGAGCAGCGAGAATATGAGGGAGAGCGGGTAGTAGATGAGATACCTGATGGTATAGCCGAAGACTGGAAGCACCACTGCAAGGCCGTTTACGACCTGTCCTCTCTTCCCTTTCACCCCCCCGATCCGGCCGTTGAATATCGCCGCGTCGACGGCATCCGCGTCCGGCGCAAGCGATCCGATGAAGACGCCGAAGAGGAGGACGGCGATCAGGCCCGGGTCGAGGACAGGGGCCCAGGGAGCGATAAGGAGTCCGGCCGTGGCGAGACTGAGCGATACGTGCTGGTCACCCCGCATTGGATATCTCTACAGTTTAGAGAGCAGTCTGTGATAAAGGTCACTTCTGCGGTCCGAAAGTGAAGGGAGCCTTGATTGGGCCTCATGAACCGCTGCCGGGTCGACTTCGACGGAGAGGACTTCTTCGCCGGCCCCGCCCCTGGCGATGACGGTGCCGTCCGGGTCGGCGGCGAGTGATCCCCCGCAGTAGACCCCGGCCGGCCCGCCGGCCGTGTTGACCCCGGCCACGTAGTACCGGTTCTCAAGAGCCCGTGCGGGGAGCAGGGTCTCCCAGTGAGGCAGCCGGCAGCAGGGCCATGCGGCCGGCACCAGCACGCACTCCACCCCGGCGAGCGCGTAGATGCGGAAGAGCTCCGGGAACCGGAGGTCGTAGCAGACGGCAAGCCCGAACGTCGTCCCGTCGACGGTGAAGGTGGCGATCCGGTCGCCTGCCGTGTAGTTGCAGTCCTCACCGTCGGGAGAGAAGAGGTGGATCTTTGCATAGGCAGCGAGGAGTTCGCCGCCTGCATCGAGCACCACGGCGGTGTTCCGGGGGCGGCGCCCCTGCCCCTCTTCGATTATCGATCCTGCGACCGCGATGCCACTTCTTTGCGCCATCCGCCTGAATGCGGCAGTGAGCGGGCCGTCCAGAGGCTCTCCGGATCCCGGAGGAATCTGTGGGGACCATCCGGTCACGAACTGCTCGGGAAAACAGATTAGCGATGCCCCGGCCGCTGCGGCCTCCTCAGCCATCCGGCCGGCCGCATCGAGCATCCCGGCCGGGCTCTCCCCGCCGCCGGCAATCTGGGCAAGCGCTATCTTCGTCATCGTCGGGACGGGCTTGTGTGGCCCCTGCAGGAGAGAACGAGCATGGCGGCGCCGAGGACGACAAGGACGGCGAGTGCCACCATGACGTACGGGGCGAACGGGATAACGACAGCGAATGTCTGCGCCCCGATGAGGATCCCGCCTGCAATGATGCAGGTGCTGATCAGGGCCGCTCCGGGGAGTGTAAGGTCGTGTGTCATGCGGAGCCTCCGGTGAGTATGGGGAACGCGGCTCTGATTCCGATGAGGATGAACTGGATCGCAATCGCGATGAGGAGCATACCCATCAGCCGGTTGACGGCGCGGTACTCACGCTGGCCGATGCGCCGGACGATGACATCGGAGCGCTGCATCATGTAGTAAGTGATCCCGATTGCCGCGCCGGCGGCGAGCGGCACGACGGCGATTGCGGCGAGACTCATGCTCATCGCCTCGTTCATCAGCACGATCGCGGAGGTGATGGCGCCGGGCCCCGTGATCATCGGGATTGCAAGCGGCATGACGGCGATGTCGTCCGCGTCCTGCCCCTCGTACTTCTCGGTAGCGGTCATCTTTGTCCGGGAGGTCTTTGCGTAAACCATGTCCATGCCTATGCCGAAGAGGAGGAGACCGCCTGCGATACGGAACGCTTCGATGGAGATGCCGAAGAGCTGCAGGATCCAGCCGCCCGCGACGGTGAATATCAGCAGGATAACCAGGGCGAACTGGGTTGCGTCACGTGCGACCTTGAGTTTTGCCGCCGGGTCCATCGTGCCGGTGAGGGAGACGAAGATCAGGGTGGCTGCGAGCGGGTTCACTACGATGATGATCGAAGAGAAACTCAGCAGCGCAAAACTCAGGAGGTCCACCATTCGTGATCAGGCATGTGGCAGGTTCGATATTAGCACTTGTGGTTTG
>JAENZF010000042.1 GCA_016841385.1 Methanobacteriota archaeon
CACCACACCGGACTGCCCGTCGGCGAAGACCACCTGCGGCGGCGGGGCCAGGGTGATCCGGCCGGTGCTGGTCGCAAAGGCCGCGCCGTCCTCGATGAGCCGGATGCGGATCTCGTAGTCGTAGCCGTTGGGGACCGTGACGCTCACCTGCTTCGTGGCCGAGTTCCCGGGAATCGCTCCGAGCGGCCGGGATTCGCGGATTGCCGTGATCCCTGTCTGGAGGTTGACGACACGGATCTCCATGGCGAGGTTCCCGGAAGCGCCGCCGCTGTTCACGATCTCGGTGACGATATCGAGCGTGATCGGGTCGGCGTCGAGGTCCGCGGTCATGACGTCGAGCGCGGAGACGGAGAGGAGCGAGTAGGCCAGCCGCTGCCCGGCCGTCGTCCTGTCCGGGAGGAAGACGTTCACGGAGCCCGACTCCCGCATGCGCCCGTCCTGCCACACCGTCACCCAGATATCATAGCGCCTGCTGTTCTCGAGCGCGAGCCCAATCTCCTCCTTCACAGTCTTGCCGCTCGTCAGGTTGCCGATGGGGAGGACCGTCTCCGCGACGACGATATCCGTCCCGGCCTCTTTTGCGCTGACCTGCAGGTCGACGCCGTCCACTGCCGCATAGACCGCGTCAAGGTACGGGACCACCGTGACCCTGGTGACGTTTGACGGCGGCTGACCGTCCGGTATGCTGATGTCCACGCCCCGGATCGTCACATGCCCCGCCTGGGGCTGGGATGATATGCACCCGGCCGCGAGCACCAGGGATGCGAGCACGAGAACCGCTGCTGCACAAAATAGCCCTCTCATAACTATCAGGTGAGCCTTCGGACCGGCGAGAGAAAAGGTTTCCGTATTGCGGCCCTTCTTATAGGTCCGATTTTTTTCGTAGTTAACCATCGCCTTATCTCCCGTTCCCGCCCATACTCTGGCGTAGACTGCCTGATGGATGAGCGAGCAGGGCTGCATCCTCATTGGGGCGTCACTGCAGAGTATCCCGGTCCCCGGGACTCATGCCGCGCGGGGGGCGGTACGCGGGCAATCGCCGGATTTACGACGGATAACCGGGCTCCTTCGGATGAATCATGGCTTGAAAACTGCTGAAATCATGATTCCTCCTCGACGTGTAGCCGCTCGCCACAGAAAACGTTAATAAGAGAGTATCAAAGTCTGCAGTAGGTGCTGCTACACTGGCCCGGCGGAGTATGAAATGATACGGACAGAGAACCTTACGAAGGTATACAACGGAAAGGCGGCCGTCGACGGTCTGGACCTTGAGGTCGGGGAAGGCGATATATTCGGCTTCCTCGGCCCGAACGGAGCGGGGAAGAGCACGACGATCCTGATGCTCACCGGCATGATCGAGCCTACCGGCGGCCGGTGCCTGGTCGACGGGATCGAGGTCGCCAAAGACCCGCTGAAAGTAAAGGAGATCATCGGCTACCTCCCCGAAGACGTCGGGTTCTACGGGAACATGACCGGCGAAGAGAACCTGGACTACTTCGCCCGGTTCTATGGGATGGACGCGAGGAAGCGGAAGGAACGGATCGCCGAACTGCTCGAACTCGTCCACCTCGACGGCGTCGCCCAGAAGGCCGGAGAGTACTCCCGCGGCATGAAACAGCGGCTCGGGCTCGCCCAGGCGCTGATCAACGATCCGAAGGTGCTCTTCCTCGACGAACCGACGGCAAACCTCGACCCCGAGGGCGTCCGTGAGTACCGGGAACTCGTCCTCGCCCTCGCCGGCGAAGGAAAGACGGTCTTTGTCTCCTCCCATATCCTCTCAGAGGTCAGGGCGGTCTGCCGGACCGTCGGGCTGCTTGCAAAGGGGAAACTCGTCGCGCAGGGGACACTTGACGAAGTCGCCCGGACGCTCGCACCCTCAGACGGCGACGCCGTCCGGATCGTCGTTGAGACCCGGGAGCACCTGCCGGCGCTCGAGGACCCTGAGATCGTCGCGGTCGAGAGGAACGGAAACCGGGCGGTCTTCCTGGCGAAGACCGATATCCGGGACCGGCTTGCAGCATCCCTCTTTTCGCAGGGCGTGCACGTCCGGGAGATGCGCATCGAAGAGCCGGATATCGAGGACGTCTTCATGGCGATCTACCGGAGGTAAAGCATGGCGTTCGATCGATTGCTCAACGTAGCACGGAAGGAGTTCTCCGACCACATCACCAGCAGGCGGTTCATCATCATCCTCGCGCTGCTCCTCGTGATATCGACGATCAGCATCTACGAAGGCATCGGGCAGTATAACGACAGTCTGGAGTCGTATACCGAGCAGCTCCAGCAGATGCAGGAGATCGAAGACCCGTATTCGAGCTGGATGCCCCAGAAACCCTCGATCATGTATGTCTTCATCTCCATGATGAGTTACATGACGATGCTCGGCGGCATCCTTGCCATTGCCATCGGGTTTGACCTGGTCTCGAAGGAGAAGGAGACCCGGTCGCTAAAGTCGCTCCTCTCCCACCCCGTCTACCGGGACGAGATCATCAACGGCAAGGCGCTCGGGGGTGTCGCCGCCCTGGGATTCGCCATGGCGCTCGCACTCGCCATCGCCATCGCCATGCTCCTCGTCTTCTCGGTAGTCCCGACGGTGGACGAGTTTGCCGCCATCCTGATCTTCGGGGCGGTCTCGCTCGGGTTCCTGCTTGCCTACTTCGCCGTCGCGCTCACGATGTCGACGGTCGCAAAAGAGAGCGGGAACGCACTGATCTACACGCTGGTGATCTTCTTCGCCGTCTCCTCGCTCCTCCCGATGTTCGGTATGATGGCCGCAAGCGCTTTCGCGGGCGATCCGCCCGAACCGCCCGAGATGGGTCCCATGCCAAAAGAGATCGTGCGTACCGCAAGCAGCGGGGGATATTATACCACCAGCGTCTCGCAGGATGTGGTATACGGCGGGACTGAAGACCCCGCGTGGAGAGCATACGAAGAGGAGATGAAGACCTATGTCGAGAAACGGAGATTCATCAGCGACGTATCGAACCTCCTCTCGCCGCAGATGAACTACTTCACCGTCGCGATGGCGGTGACGAACCCGCAGATCATGGCGATGGTCTACTCACCCTACGACACGGCACCGGAGGAGACGCCCGGCCTTGCCGGCGCCCTCGGCCGGGTCTGGATGAACATCGCCGCGCTCATCGTCTTCCCGTCGGTCTTCTTCGCCGCGACCTACGTGAAGTTCATGCGGATGGATATCAGGTGAGAAGATGACCGAGAGAATATTGAGAGTATTCGTTCTCCTGATCCTCCTCATGGCACCAGCCGTCCCGGGAGCGGCGGCTGCACAGGGCGGGACGATATCGACGGAGATCCGGTGCGACTTCCCGGGCGAGATGATTGAAGCCGGCGACACCGCCGTCTTCGATCTGGCGGTCACGAACCAGGGAGATACGGGAACATGCCTCCTCAACTACTGGACCTACCGGGGCACCGACGGGTGGAAGATCCGGTTCGAGGCCGAAGACCGCGACGTCTACAGGATGCTGATCCCTGCCGGCGAGACCAGGACCATCCGCCTGGTTGCCGAGACTTCCGGCCATGCCGCGGTAGGGGAGTACCCCCTCCGGGTGGGCATCGGCGAAGGCACGATCTGGCTCTACGTCAGGGTCACGAAGACCCACAGCGGCGAAGTGGGAACCCTCGAGGCCACCGTGGTCGATAAAGAAGGAAACGTGGTGAAGAGCGCCGATGTCGGCGCCTACGACGGCGATACCCGGATCGAGGGGATGCTCGCGACCGCCGAGGGTAAGGTCTCCATCGGCGCCCCGATGGGCACCTACACCGTCAGGGTCGCCAAACCCGGGTACCGGGCGTGGGAGAAGGAGGAGGTCGAGGTCCGGATCGGTAAGACGACCGATCTCGGCATCGTGCCGCTCGAGAAGGAGAACTTCTTTGCCGAACTCAGGGTGAAGTCCCCGTCCCGGATGGCGGCGATCGGCTCGAACCCGCAGTATGAGATGACCCTGAAGAACGCCGGCAGAAACGATGATACCTACACCCTCTCCGTACTCGGCCTCCCCGAGCAGTGGTATGCCCGGTTCAAGGAGAGTCGTGACGCCACCGAGGAGGTTTCGGAGATTTACATCCCTTCCGGCGAAGAGAAGTCTCTCTACCTCGATTTCATCCCCCCCTACTCGGTAGGTGTCGGGGAGTACAACTTCACGGCGGTGATCGGCTCCTCCGCCCGGCAGTACGAGGAGAACCTGACGCTCCGGCTCCGGGGGTCCTACGACATGCGGACCTACGCAAAGAGTTACCGCCATGAGATCGATCGCGGCGACACCCTCACGTTCGATATGACGGTCTCGAACGCCGGCACCGGGGGAACGCTGACGAACATCGGGATCAACATGAGCGCACCGGAAGGGTGGCGGGTGACCGTCGACCCGGCATCGGTCGCGAGCCTTGAGCCCGGCGAACGGGCGACGGTGCAGGTGACGGTGGTCCCGCCGGCCGATATCGTCGCCGGCGAGTACAAGGTCGTCGCCCTGGTGAAGAGCGACCAGGACGAAGGGGAGGACGAGTACCGGATCGTGGTGAAGGAGCAGTCCTACGTCGCGGTGCTCGGCCTCCTGATGATGGCCGGGGTCGCCGCAGGGCTCTGGTACATGTTCAGGAAGTACGGGCGGCGATAAGGCCGAACCCCCCGGTCATTCTTTTTAGAAGTCGATCGCAAACACCGCCGGTGAGCCCCGCGGCGGGTGACGTTGCAGGGGCGAATGCAGTCCTTTCATCCGTACCGTGCGTCGCCCTCCGGCACCAGGATCTCGAACCGGGCGCCTTCCCCGGGCTCGCCGGTCTCCCGGATGGTGATCCCGGTGATCGAGAGGATCTCTTTTACGAGGAAGAGCCCAAGTCCCGTGTGGCTCCCGAAACCCCGCTCGAATATCCGTTCCTTATGCTCGATGGGGACGCCAACGCCATTATCCTCCCAGACAATCCGGATACCGCCGCCGTCCGGCACGGCCGTGACCCGGATCTCGGTCACGGTCCTGCCGTGCCGCACGGCGTTCTCGAGGAGGTTGTAGAAGACAGAAGAGAGGAGCGGATCGGCGTAGACGGAAATTCCGTCGAGATCGGTGGCAAACCGGATCCCGGTCGGCCGGAGCGCTCTTGCCGCCGCCGTGACCAGTGGCTCGACGGGGAACCACCGGGGGGCCCGGACGCCGAGGTCCTGGTAATCCCGCGTGAATTCTATCTGCGACTGTATGATCTCGACGGCGGCCTGCTGCTTCGCGAGGGCGGCGGCGACGGTCGGGTCGAGCGGCCGGTCCCGGAGGAGGGCGATATGCCCGAGCACCACCGTGACCTGGTTTAAGATGTCATGCCGCACGATGCTGTTCATCAGGGTGAGCTTCTTGTTGGCCTGGATGAGTGCCGCCTCGGTCTGTTTCCAGGCGTCGATGTCGTGGACTGCGTAATCGATCGCGACCGGGTGTCCGTCATCCCCGTAAACGGGGATCGTGCAGACCTCAACCCAGATGTAGCGCTGGTCTTTCCGGCGCACCCGTAAGACGTACGGACGGTCGGCACATGCATCCCGCTCCCCCATCAGGGCAAGGAACGTTTCCCGGTCGTCAGGGTGGATCAACTCCCTGATGAGCCCCGGGTCGCTCAGAATCTCCTCCCGGGAGTGTCCGGTCAGAGTCTCCAGTGAAGGGCTGACGTACTCGATCGCCGGCGGCCCCGTAGTTGCACGGATGTAACAGTCGTGCGACTGTTCCACGAGGGTTCTGAACCGCTCCTCGCTCTCCCGGAGCCGCTCGTGCACGCGAATCCGGGAGAAGAGGTCGGCGAAGAGGTTGCCGACGACCTCGAGCAGTGCGACGTCCTCGTCCGACCAGGTCCGCGCCTGCAGGGCGGTCTCAAACCCGGTGACCCCCAGAACCTCGTCGGCGGTCGCGATCGGCACCAGGATGATTGACCGGACCCCGGACCCCAGGAGAAAGTCACGCTCCGCTGCCTCTGCCGGGAGATCAGCCACATCGGGGATGCAGATCGTTTTGCGGGCCTCGATCTGCGCCATCCCCCAGGAGACCATGTTGATCGGCAGATCCTGCAGTACTTCGATGTCCGGCTTGATCCCTTCCGCACACCACTCGTGAGTGTTCTCCGCATAGGTGAGGTCGGCGGAGAAGCGGAAGATGTAACTCCGGTCGACATCGAGGAACGACCCGAGCATCCGGAGCGTCTCCTCCAGGGCGTCTTCGAGGTCCGCAGGGTCCAGGGCGATGAACCGCGCGGAGATCGAATTCACCACCTGCTCGAGGTCTGCCCGGTGCCGGATCTGCGCTTCCATCTGTTTTCGTTCGGTGATGTCCCGGAGCGACTCGATAGCGCCGGAAAGTCTCCCCTGTGCATCGTAGAGCGGCGCCGCCTTCCCCCAGAGGACGGTCTCCCTTCCAGTGCGGGGCGAAGGGATACGGATCTCCTGGGCGATGCTCTCGGCGTCCCCCCGGGAGAGGACGGCCTTCGCGAGCAGCGGGGTACATAACCCGGGTATCGCCTCGCGGATACCTTCCGGGCCCGACCCGATGATCCGGCTCTTCCGGACCCCGGTCGCCAACTCGATTGCCCGGTTCCAGACGGTCACGGTCCCCGCGCGGTCGAGCACAAACATCGGGTCGGGAAGAAAATCTATGATGCCCTGGAGGTTTGCCTGGTAATCCTCCATCTCGCGGCACTGCGCCGCGAGCGACTCCTGGCTCGCCTTCGCCTCCTCAAACGCTGCGGTCATCTGCTCGTGCGCCGCGCCCAGTTCGTCCTCGAACCGTTTCCAGTCGGATACATCGACCATCGACGCAACGGAACGCTCCGTCCCGGGGATGGTCCCGATCGTCATGTGCAGATCTTTTTGCCTGCCGTGCCGGTCGACCAGCCGGAAATCGTAGGTCCTCGGTGCCGAGCCGGGGTCTATCCGCCGTTGCCGGTGGTAACCCTTGAGGCGCTCAACGTCCCCTGCGGCGACGAATACCGTCCAGGGCATCTTTCCCTCCATCTCCTCCCGGCTATATCCGGTAAGGTGTTCAAATTCGCTGTTTACGAGGGCAATCGTCATATCGCCCTCGATGATGATGGTGGCGGAGCCGGTGTGCTCGAAGATGCTCCGGTACATGTCTCCGGCCCGCTGCACCTCCGCCTCGGCCTGCCCCCGCCTGACCGCCTGGAGGATCATGTTCCGGAGCTCGGCAAACCGGGCGGAGGGGTTGCCGCCTTTCTGGAGGTAGAAGTCCGCCCCGCTGTTGATCGCCTCGATGACGACCTCCTCGCGGCCGCGGCCGGAAAAGATGATGAACGGTGTCTCCATACCCCTGCGGCGGACCTCTTTCAAGAACGCGATACCGTTCATCTCCGGCATTTCGTAGTCGGCAACGATGGCGTCGTACGGGGCTCTCGATAGCATATCGAGCCCCTGCACCGGCGATGACGTCGTCTCGACATGTAGATCTCCGGATTGCTCCAGGTAGATCCGATTCAGTTCGAGAAGGGTCGGCTCATCATCGACAACGAGAACGCGGAACATGTACCATCCTATTACGGAGAGTTGGGCAATATAAACCTTAAGCATTTTTATTCGGCATTGATGCCTCTATTCCGAAAAAATAAGAAAAATTATCCTGTCGTTTTCTGGATCGCGCTTATGGGGGAGATTACCACACCCCCGCCGGCACCGGTCCGGGAAATCATTATCACGCCCGGTGCCATCCTACCGGTGGTAGGATGACGGCTGTCTGTGTTGATACGAACCTCTTTCTCGAACTCTACGAGTCTGGCGAGGATCCGGGAGAGATCTTTGCGGATATCGGGGCGCTTGCAGAGTATCTCGTCTTCCCCGACATCATCCTCGACGAGTTCCTCCGCAACCGGTCCCGGATTCTCGACCGGATCGCGGACGACGTACAGAAGCGGAGGACCGAAGAGGTCCTGGTACCGTCCATCATCCGGGAGAACCCCAAGACCGCCGCGCTGCAGCGTGCCGGGGAGGAGTACAACCGGGCGGTCGGTGCCCTCTACGGCGATATCGAGAGCATGATCGCAGAGCCCGCCGCCGACCCGGTCGCCCTGGCGTTCACCGACCTCTCCGGCGACCCTGCCGTGCGGGTCTTGTGCCGGACCGATGAACTCGTCACACGGGCCCACCGCCGCAAACTTCTCGGCAACCCCCCAAAGAGCATGGGTAAGGATACCATCGGCGACGAGCTCATCTGGGAGACGCTCCTTTCAAACCTTGAGGAAGACCTGATCTTCGTCACCCGGGACCGGACATACCGCTACCACACCACCTACCTCGTGCAGGAGTACCGGGAGAGGACTGGCAGCGATCTCACGATCACCGACCGCATATCCGATGCCCTGGCACTCGTCGGAAGGCCGCCGTCACCGGCGCTGGTCAGGTTCGAAGGCAGAGAATAGTGCATCCTGTCACTTTATTTCAGGACTTTTGGCGTGTGGGGGCGGGCGCTATGCCCTCACGCAGCAGTGCACGATGGGCACGAAGAAGGAGCGCAAAAAACAGGGCGCTTTCGACTTTGTTGAACCCGGATCCGTCTCTCCCGATGGTCGCACTCCGGAGCACGGCTTTCCACCGGGTATCGCCATGACTGCCCCCGCCCCAAGGGGCGGGGGAGGAGGCCGGAGGCCGGGCGGGGTGGGGGTTACGGGTATCCCATTATGCGGTAGAGACAGGGGAGGGGGAGACCCCCTCCCCGTCGGCCCCACCCCCGCGAGGCGATATCCCCACGGTCCACTTGCAGGGGCATGCCCATGGTCCCACACAGAAGGCAGGCCGTGAGGGATGCAAAGGGCGTGAAAGGGAATTCATAGAGTTAAATGACAACGAGTAGAAGTCACTCGATATACGAGAGGACTTTGCGCTTCACCGGCCCCTTGCTCGCGATGGTGCTGTAGGCCCACCGTGCAACCCTGCCGAAGAGGTCCTGCCGGCTCACCTCCAAAAAAAGGGTGAGGGAGGGGTTGAACTTGGACTTGAAGAGGTTTAAGTTCTCGTTGTTCGCCCCGACATTCTCCATCTGTCGGTACCCTCCCTCCTTCGCCTGCCCGAGGAGAAGCCACTGCAGAAACTCGTTGCCGGGCATTGCAGTCATCTTCGGGGCTCCCATCCACAGGGTGAAAGTCTTGTATTCCTGAGTGGCCTGCACGCCCGTCACCGCGCCGTCGTCGTCGTAGAGGTAGTAGAGCCCGAGCTCATCGGGATATGCCCGGAAGAGGTCCTCGAAGTAGGCCCGGCTGAGCATCGGAATATTCATCTCCGGGTTGCTGAACCGCTCCGTGACTGTGGAGTAGAAGACCGACACATCGGTGCTCTTCTCGAGACGGTAGCCGTTCTTCTCGACCTTTCGTAGTTTGGTGCGAAGGGTAGATGAAAAACCGTTCCAGATCTCGGAGAGCGGCGGCTCAAGGTCGATGACGTACGAGAAGTGGATCCGGGCGTCGTAGCCCTCCCGGAGGAACTGCCGGACATCGATGAACCCCGGGACCTGGGTTATGGCGAGGTAGTTCGGGGCCAGGGTCGCGAGTTCATCCTCGAGGTGTTTCCCAACTACCTTGAGCATAGACTCCTTCTTGCTCTGTTTGGCGGTATCGTAGCGGCGGTCCATGACGAACCCAAGGTACGGTATCACCGACTGGAGGGGAGGCGGGGAGAGGAGGACGTTGAACCCGTGCATCTGCTTCTGGAAGAGCGGGAAGATGCAGATCAACTCGTTGCCCTTGAAGACCCCGTAGGGGAGGAACGTAAAGCCGGTATGCTTCTCTGTAATCTTCATAAAGTCCCATTTATGGAAAAGGCGGCCGGAGGCGCTCTTGTCCACGAACGTATCCCATCTCTCTCCATCGTCGATAAGTCCTGTGGTTATGCTCTCACTCCCTGTTCCAGTACGCCTGCAGGTTCGTGCGGAGTATTCATCCCCATAGATATATACGTTTCTCAAGATAGGGTCGGTTCTTTCCGGGTACCGGTTTTCCCGCCGCGACTGCTGGCGGGCATCCCGGATCGGGGCAACTCCACGGAATCACAACGTTCAAATTGCCCGCGACACCACATAAACTGCGTATTCATCTGCGGACACGAAAGTTGCCTGCGCACTGGAGAGGAGGACTGACGGAGAATGCTCACGGATCGGGAACTGGAACGCTACCGGCGGCAGGTCGCGCTCTTCGGAGAGGAGGCGCAGGAACGGCTCGCGAGTGCCCGGGTCGTCATCGTCGGGGCCGGCGGGCTCGGGTGCCCGGCCGCTCTCTACCTTGCCGCTGCCGGTATCGGTGAGGTCCGGCTGGTCGACGGCGACGTCGTGGACCGGACCAACCTGAACCGGCAGGTGCTCCATGGAGATCGTGACGTCGGGCGGGCAAAGGTCGAGTCGGCGGCCGAGAAACTCCGGGCGCAGAACCTGGAGATCACGGTCGTTGCGACGTATGCGACCGTCGACGACGGGAACGCCGCCGCGCTCGTGGGCGGGGCGGACCTCATCGTCGACGCAGCCGATAATTTCCGGGTGCGCTACATCCTCAACCGGGTGGCGCTCGGCGCTCGCGTGCCGCTCATCCACGGGGCGGTCAGGGGCTTTTACGGGCAGGCGACGACGATCGTCCCCGGCCTGACGGCCTGCCTGGAATGCATATTCCCGGTAGCCCCGCCCGAAGAGGGCATCATCCCTGTGGTCGGCACCACGCCCGGGATCATCGGACTTGTCCAGGCAAACGAGGCGATCAAGTATATCACCGGCACCGGCGACCTTCTCACGGATCGGCTCCTCGTCTGGGACGGACGGGCCGCCACCATGACGACCCTGCCGGTCGAGCGGGAGGAAGACTGCAGAGCGTGCGGAAACGGCCGATGCTCGAGGAGATGAAAAGAGAGATGCAGGTTCGGGTCAGGGCTTTTGCCCGGTTGCGGGAGGCCATCGGGGGGGACCTCACGCTGGAGGTCCCCGAGGGGGCGACGATGAGCCGGCTGCTTGCGGCGGTCGGGGGGACCTCGGAGCAGGCTGGGGAGGCGCTCTTTGAGGAGAACGGAGAACTCCGGGGGTACGTGATACTGATGCACAACGGCAGGCGCGTGCGGCGTGCAGAGGCCGGGACGCTCACCCTCGCCGACGGGGACGAGGTCGCACTCTTCCCGCCGGTGGCGGGCGGGTGACGGAGGAGACCGAAATGATCAGCGTAACACGAGACGATTTTGATGTGAATGCCGTGATCGACCGGGTGAGGAGGGCCGATATGGGCGCCCTGGTCACCTTCCTCGGCGTCGTCAGGGACGACGGGATCGAGGAGATGGAACTTGAGGCCTACGAAGAGGTTGCGGTGAAGGAACTCGAGACGATCCGGGACCAGGCGTTTGCAGAGTTCCCGATCGGTGCCGTCGAGATCATCCACCGGATCGGACGACTCCGGGTCGGAGAGGATATCCTCCTCATCGTCGTCGGCGCCGGTCACCGGAAGGAAGCGTTTGACGCCTGCGAGTACATCCTCGAGCGGATCAAACATAGCGTGCCGATCTGGAAGAAGGAGATCGGGAAGGACGGCGAGCGCTGGGTTCCGGGAGAGTCCTTTGGGGGCGACCCATGATCCGGCTGCAGTCGTGCCGGAAGGCCTACTCGAAGGAGACGCAGCGCACAGTCCCGCCCGAGGAGACGCTTCTTCTGGCCCGGGCGAGGCTCCCGGCGGCGGGGATCACCCGGGTCGCCGACATCACGAACCTCGACCGGATCGGGATCCCGGTCTTCTCGAGCATCCGGCCGACCGCTGAAGCGGGAGCGATATCGGTCTACAACGGGAAAGGCGCCACCCCCGTTGAGGCGGAGGTCTCGGCGATGATGGAGGGGATCGAACGCTACTCGGGAGAGATGGACGGCAGGGAGACCGTGATCGGGAGGTACAGCGAGGTCTCGGCCCGGAAGACCGCGCTCGACCCGGCAGACCTGATCCTCCCGACCATGGTCCCGGCCGATATAGCGGTTCCCTGGGTCGGGGGGTACGACATCGTGCAGGAAGAGGAGGTGCTCGTCCCGGTCCATGCGGTCTTCCACCCCCTCCCGCTGACCTGCGGCCGCCTCTTCCGGACCAACACCAACGGGCTTGCTTCAGGGAACACCCTCGAGGAAGCGACCTTCCACGCCCTGATGGAGGTGGTCGAGCGCGACGCCTGGTCGCTCGTCGAGGTGACCCGGAACACCGGCCCCCGGATCGAGGGGATTGCCGACGGGCTTGCGGCCGACCTGCTCGCGAAGTTCGCGGCCGCCGGCGTCGAGGTCACCCTCAGGGATATCACGAGCGATATCGGGATCCCCACGGTGGCCGCGGTGGCCGACGACGTGGTGCTCAAGGACCCCGCGCTGCTCACGATCGGCATGGGGTCGCACACGAGCGCCGGGATCGCGGTCCTCCGGGCGCTCACGGAGGTCGCGCAGAGCAGGCTGACCCAGATCCACGGGGCCCGGGAGGATACCGATACGGCGGACGTCAGGAAGAGGATCGGCTACGACCGGACGAAACGGCTGAACCGGCACTGGTTCGCGGAGAGCGAGACGGTCGAGTTTACGGCCATGCCGTCGTTCGACAGCGACGACTTCCTCACCGACATCGACTACATCACCGACCGGCTCACGGCAGCAGGGCTCTCCCGGGTGGTCGTGGTCGACCTCACCCGACCGGAGATCGGCATCCCGGTCGTCCGGGTGATCGTGCCGGGGCTGGAGATGTACGCGATGGACCAGGACCGGATGGGAAGGAGGTGCCGCGACGCACGGAGTCGTCGTCTTCCTCGGTCCAAGCTGTGATCACGCGACCGCCCGGAAGATCCTCGACGCCGAGTACCGTCCTCCGGCAAAACGGGGCGACATAGCCCGGGCCGCTGACGCCGGGGCCCGGATCATCGGGCTCATCGACGGCGTCTTCTTCCAGGACTGCGCCGTCGCCCATCGGGAGATCCTCGCCGCGCTCCGGGCCGGGGTGCGGGTCGTCGGCGCCTCCAGCATGGGAGCGCTCCGGGCCGCGGAACTCGATACCCTCGGGATGGAGGGCGTCGGGGAGATCTACCGGGCCTACCGGGAGGGGAGGCTCGTCGCCGACGACGAAGTGGCGCTCCTCTTCGACCCTGAGACGTTCATCCCGCTCTCGGAGCCGCTCGTGAACATCCGGGCGACCCTGCAGCAGGCGCTCGCGTGCGGTGTGATCAGCGCCGACGCGGCCGGGGCGCTCCTCGACGCCGCCCGGGGGCTCTATTTCCCCGAACGGACCTACGACGAGGTCGTCGAGGCCGCGGAAGGGAAGGCGGATCCGGAAGACCTCGCCCGTTTCGCGGCATTCGCCGCGGAGCACGCTGTCGACCAAAAACGCGAGGATGCGCTGCTGGCGCTCGAGCGCATCAGGGATCTCGCCGGAGGCGTTGAACCGCCCGGTTCAACGATCCCACCGCGGTCGCCGTAGTAATATATCATAGGCCGGCCCCGAATCCCGTATGCCGGTGCGGAATCATTCCCACCGCAGGGGGCAACGCGATAATCGGCCCTGAGCGGCTCTCCCCATCGTCTCCGTCGCACTTCCGGCATCTGCGGCGGACCCAGGAGGGCGCTTTGGCCGGACCACACAGGCATGTACTCAGGCGATTGCCCCGAATCCACCGGGTGCGGGCAGCACCAGATCGGCGGCGCCCACGCAGATGTTATCGCCGCGAAAGGCCGGATCCGTGACCGGTGGTGACGGGTCCTGCGAAGCCTGCCCGGCCCGGCGATGCCGGCGGGGAGAACGCGTAACGCGGCTCTCCTACAACCCACCTTATCCTGATCCGCCGGACCAACCCCGGGGCGGCACATCCCCGGGGGGTTCTCCCCGACCGTTACCCGTTCCACGTATCCGCTGTCCGAAGGGCTGCCTCTGCGCGATGCGCCGGCGAACCCCCGGCGGCGGGCACCAACCCTGCACGGCACGCTGCAGCAGGAACTCCCGCATCCTGTCGGCGGTCATACCCGGACACCTGCGCCCCGCGAACGCACCCGGCGGCGGAAGAAGGGTACGGTCCAGCCCCGGGAAAAGAGGGAGAGCGAATGCTGCCCATCCCCCGGAGCAAGGCAGTTCCCGAACCGGAAAGCCCGGGCGGCGTATTATGAGACGTCGAATAGCAACATTCATATCTGTAAAAAATAATTAACACCTGTTGACATTATCTTTCAGCACCCTTCCCGAACTGGCACGGCTGTTATCTCTGCTCGGGAACGAGCAGCGGCTCGCCATACTCAGGGCGATCGCGACCGACGAGAAGTATGCCCGCGAGATCGCCGAAGAGCTCGGCATCTCGCGCCCGCTGGTCGCCATCTACCTGCGGCAGCTCGAGAAGCTCGGTCTCGCGGAAGGGAACAGCAGGATGTCGGACGAGCCGCCGTACCTCCGGAGGTACTACCGGGCGGTGCCGTTCGAGCTGG
>JAENZF010000256.1 GCA_016841385.1 Methanobacteriota archaeon
GGTGCTCAAACTCCGTTCCTCCCACCCTTTGGGTGCTCAAACTCCGTTCCTCCCACCCTTTGGGTGCTCAAACTCCTTCCCCTTCGGGGAAGTCGTTCCTGACGGAACGTCGCAACTCGCACCTGCGGTGCTCAAGCTCCGTTCCTGCCGGAACGTCGCACCCGGAACAAAACGCCGGGTTTTAAGGTTCGCCGGGCAAATGGATTCTGCAGGAGCAGAGATCACGGTGTTTGAGAAGACAGTCTTCGTCGAGGAGATCAGCGGAGGCATGCAGGTCGATGCACCCTTCGTGGTGGATGCTGCAGACCTGAAGGAGAAACGGGATGGCGGCAAGTACATCCAGCTCACCATCTCCGACCGGACCAGCCGGGGAGCCTGCAAGGTCTGGGGGACGTCTGACCACATGGGCCAGATCGAGGCGTTCTGTCACGCGATCAGGATCGGCGAGGTCTACCGCATCCAGGGCTACGCAAAGGTCTACAACGGCACCTGCGAGATTAACGTGAACGACGGGATCGCCAGCCTCTCGACCCCGCTGCCGCTGAATACATTCGATCCGTCCCTGTTTGTCTATGCGCCCGTCGATTGCGAAGGTGTCCGCCAGGGGCTGGGGTGTATGGCCGCGAAGATCGAGGATCCCGGCATATTCTCCCTCGTCTCCGCGGTCATGAACAACACTGCGGGATTTCTCGATGCGCCCGCGGCCAAACGCCACCACCACGCCTACATCGGCGGCCTTGCGGAGCATACCCTCGAGACCGCGGAGATAGCGCTCTCCCTCGCGAAAACCGTCTGCCGGGCGGGGATGGATACCGATGTGCTGCTTGCGGGAGCCCTCCTCCACGACATCGGGAAGGCGTCCTGCTTCCGCCGCCAGGGCTTCTCGTTCGTCGCGCTCCCCGATTACACCCTCGTCGGGCATACGGCGCTTGGAGCGGCCGCGCTCATGCGGCACTCCGCCGGGGTCGACCCTGCACGGTTCGCCCACATCCTCCATATCCTGATGGCGCACCACGGCCCCCACGGCGAGATCCAGCCCCGGACCCCCGAGGCCTGGGCGGTCCACTTCGCCGACAACGCGAGCGCCTTCCTCCGGGGGACGTGCGACGATGTCGACGGTCTTGCTCCAGGGGAGGGAAGGCAGGGGGCACGGACCGGGAAGGCGGTCTACCGGTTCTGACCGGTATGCCGTCTCCGGATTCTTCCGCCGGGAGCGTCGCAGGGCAGCGGCTCACCGGACATAAACCATATGGTGCTATACCAAAAATATCAATAATAATTGCCCTGTTTCAGGATTACTCTATTATCCTTGGAGTATATGGGCTTTCTGGTCTCCCCCGGCATGGCGAAATGCCGCGGGAGCGTAGAGTGCCCAACCGCGGCTCCCTGTCGCAAAAAAGGGTCAAGATCCCTTCAGGTACGCCTCGGGGTCCCGCTCGAAGAGCTTCTTGCACCCCGGGGCGCAGAAGTAGTAGGTCTTGCCCTCGTACTCTGCCGTGTACTTCGCGGTCGCCTCGTCGACATCCATCTTGCATACCGGATCAACTGCCA
>JAENZF010000257.1 GCA_016841385.1 Methanobacteriota archaeon
CGTCCTACCAGGACGACGCCATCCGGACCGCGGTCGAGACCTGGGCCGACGCCGTTGCCTCGCTGGACTGAAGGGACAGAAGTCCCCGCTCAATTTTTCTGCCGGGGCACCGATCGCCCCGGTAAACAACCCCTCTTCAGGCAGAGATGTGTAGACTGAAACACCAGAGGATCAATATACCCAGTGGTGAGACCGCCACGATTTCTGCCGGGAACCCGCAGGAGAACGAATGGGCAACAGACTACAGGAGCGTCCGGAACTCGTCGACGGTGATCCCGGCCTGAAAAAGAATCGTCTGAAGTGTCTTGGGCGCAAGGGTCTTTTTGGAATGCAGGGGAACAGTGACGATGACGTCACGCTGCGCGTGATAGAGGTAGTGGTGACTTCCCCGGGTGCCGACCACCTCGAACCCGGCTTTCCTGAGAGCACCGACCACCTTCGCACCGGTGGCCCTCGGAAGTTTCATGTCCCCGCGTTGCTCGTGTGCAGGGGAACGGAGATCTCAACCGGGATTGGTTTGCCGAGTTTCCTGGCCACCTCGACGTATCCTGCGATCGCCTCCTCGATATGCGCCAGCGCCTCTTCCCAGGTAGACCCCTCGCTGACGCATCCCGGAAGGGACGGTACCGTTACGGTATACCCCCCATCCTCATTCTGTTCCATAAGAACCGTATAACGGAGACGAGTTTCAGACACGCGATCCCTCCAGTGGAGAATTGTCCACGAGACTATATAGGGATTATGGCGGCGATTCTGCGGCTCGCGGAGGCGCGAACTTCGCGCTCCTTCACTTTCGTCCCGCACACGCCCCGCATTTAACAATCCCCTCTTCTCCAGAGTGACGTATGACGCACTCTTCCCTCCTCCGCTCCGACGAGACCCTCTTCCGCGACCCCGAGGTCTTTGAGTTCACGTTCGTTCCGGAGCAGGTCCACTACCGCGATGTGCAGGTCAGGGAACTCGCCTCTCTTCTCCGGCCGGCTCTCCGGGGCGGGAGCGCAGGGAATGCCGTCCTCCGCGGCCCCCCGGGGACCGGGAAGACCACCACGGTCCGCCGGATCTTCGCCGAGGTTACCGAGACCACGAAGAAGCTCGTCCCGGCCTACGTCAACTGCCGCCACGACCGCACGCCGCTCGCGGTCTTCGGGTGCATCTTCGAGCAGATCGCCGGCTACGCACCGCCGTCACGGCATCTCAACGGGATCAAGCAGGGGATCGCCGCCCGACTCCGGGACGAGGATGCGGCGCTCGTCATCTGCCTCGACGACGCGAACTACCTCATTCCGGCCGGGACTTACAACACTCTCCTCTACCAGATCCTCCGGCTTTACGAGAAGTGGGACGTCAGAAAGCCCGGGGTCGTTGCGGTCGCAAGCGATCTATCCCTGAACCTCTATGCGGAGGCCGACGAGCGGGTCCGGTCGGTCTTCCACCCGACAGAGGTTTTCTTCCCGCCCTACGGGAAGGCCGAGGTCCGAGGGATCCTCGCCGACCGCGTCCGGCAGGGACTCTACCCGGGGGTGGTCTCAAAGTCCCTCCTCGACC
>JAENZF010000043.1 GCA_016841385.1 Methanobacteriota archaeon
TCTTCCTCGGGACCGCCCGGTACCTCTCCCACGAAGGAAGCCGGCCGATGAGTATCACCTGGGAACTCGACCACCCGATGCCGCCGGGTTTCTTCCTGAAGGCGAATAAGATGGTGGTAGGATAGCCCCGCCGAAACCTACATCGCGGATAGCATCAGATCATGGATAGATGAACTGCTGCCGGCGCGGGGAGGCGTGATACCATCCTGACGAACCAGAGATGTCCGGCCGTCCTGGTCCACGGGTGGCGGAGCCATCCCGGCATCTGGAACCGCCTCACCCCGGGACTCTCGGAGGCCGCGGTGCCTTTCTGGAGGTTCGACCACACGGCGATGCAGGATGCCGGGACGGAGACGATCGCCCTCGCTCTCCAGGACTACATCCACGCGAAGCGGGAGGAGACCGGGTACGGCGGCCCGGTCGACATCGTCTGTCATTCGATGGGGACGTGCATCGCCCGGTACCTCCTCGAAGTCCTCGACGGCGGCGACCAGGAGGAGCAGGTCCGGCTCCTGGTCGGGATCGGCCCGCCGAATAACGGCTCGGCCATGGCCGAACTCTTCAACGATCCCGAACGGGGTCCGGAGGTTATCCGGCGCCTCGCAGGGGTCTTCGTGCCGCAGGACTACGACCCCGGGGAGGATACCATCGTCCAGGAGTTCCGCCCCGGGAGCAGGACCGTTGCGGCGCTCCGGGACGCCGGGACCCGTGACGATATCGCGTACCGGATAGTCCTCGCCGCGAACCTCACCGGAACCCCGGCGTTCTTCCCGGCCTTCGGCGGCAGGACCTGGGAGATCGCCCCGGACGGAGAGTGGCGGACGACGTACGCCGGCGACGGCATCGTCCCCCACACCGACTCATACCTCCCCGGGGCGGGGGTGGATGTGCTCCCGGCAGACCCCGGGAACCTGGCCCGGCACCCGGAGCACTACTGCCACACCATGCTGCCGAGAAACCCCGAGGTCGTCGCCCGCGTCACGGAGTACCTCTCGGGCCCCCTTACCCCCTCCGCAGGGCCTGCCGTGCGGACTCCGCCCAGGAGTTGATCGCCCGTTCCAGGTCCTCCCCGGCCTTCCGTGCCGCCTGCTCGATACGCTCGTGCCCTTCTGGCGTTCCGAAGAGGTGATGGCCTGCGTTCACCACATCGTTGACCGCCTTTCGGACTGATTGGGATGCCTCGTGCACATGTTCATCAACGGTAGGGGCGGCCGGTGCCGGCTCCTCCTCCGGTGCGGGGGCAGGATCAAGGACCCACCGCCCCCGCTCGAAGCGACCTTCTGTCTCGCTCATAAGCGTGGGTGTAGGTCCGCCCGGGATAAAAACCTGGCTTTTTTGCACGACGCCTCCGGTGTCCACCAGGGGTGCGCAGGTTCATCTACCTCCAGGGTACAGGAGAAGAACAATGGTCAGGGTTGCCGCCATCGAGGCATGCGAGCGGGCGCTCTCCCCGGGTACCTGCCGGGTCCGGATCGCACGAGCTGCCGCGTTCATGCTCCTCTTTCTCCTGGTGGTTCCGCTCCTTCTCGGCCTCGCCTTCGGCGTGCCTCCGCCGGCGGTCTTCGCCCTCATCGCATCGGCCCTCATCCTCCAGGCGGCCGCAGCCGTCGTCGGCCTGGGGCTCGGGCTGCACCCTGCGGTCGTCCTCGTCTTCCTGACATCGGTGGCGGCCGCCGTCATGCTCGGCATCCTCGAGGTCTGCGACCTCTTTGCCGGGCGCTCCCGATTTATCCAGGGGCTTCTCCAGAAAATCGACGCAAAGACCGGAAGAATCGACTACCTGAAGCGTTACGGAGCCCTGATGCTCATCCCGGTCATATGGATCCCCGGGATCGCCCTCTACGGTGCCCCTGTCGTCGCGTGGCTCTTTCAGTACCCAAGGTTCACCTCCCTCCTCTGCATGATCGCCGGATGGATGGTTGCGGTCATCGCGGTCATGGCGGCGGCGCTGGGGCTCGTCCGCCTGGCCTTTTGACTGTGGGGTGGCCGGAAAGCAGGAAGATTTTTTCCCCGCCGGGCACAAGAGATCGATAGCCATGAACAGTGACCTGAAGGCAGCCGTCCTTCGCCGGTGCCGGAGGATGGAGATCCCGCTCGTCGGGGTCGCGGGGACGGACCGGTGGGAGAACCCGCCGTTTTTGCCCTGGATGCCGGAAGAGTTCTACCCGCAGTCGATCTTTCCGGAGGCCCGGTCGGTGATCGTCATCGGCCTCCCGGTCCACCTCCCGGTGCTCGAGACCTCTCCCTCCATCTACTACCACGAGCTGTACAAGACCGTCAACACCCTGCTCGACCAGTACACCTACCGGCTCGCCTCCTTCCTCAACGACGAAGGCTATCCCTCGGTCTTCGTCCCCCGGGACGGCTACGGGAGCATCGAGGTGCTCCGGAAGAACCCCGTCGCCTTCTTCTCACACCGCCACGCCGCGCTCCTCGCGGGGCTCGGGACCTTCGGCGTGAACAACACCCTCCTCACGCCGGAGTACGGTCCCCGGGTCCGGTTCGGCTCGGTCCTCACCGCCGCGGACCTCCCGCCCGACCCCCTGCTCGCCGAGGACCTCTGCACCCGGTGCATGCTCTGCGTCAGCGCCTGTCCCGCCGGAGCGCTCGATGAGCAGGACTACCCCGAGGGGCTCACCGACAAGGCCGCCTGCGCCGCAAACAGCGCCGACCTCGCCCGGCGCCACATCTCCCCCTGCGGTATCTGTATTAAGGTCTGCCCGGTGGGGGAGGACCGGCGGCACTACGGCCGCAACGCCCCTGCGGGTGACGAGGACCCGCGCCGCCGCCGGGCCCATCAGCACGTCAGGAAGTACGGCGGGCTATAGGCCCGCCACACAAAAAGGGGTTATTCTTTTTTCACCTTGCCCATCAACTGGTCCATCATCTCCGGCGCCCGATCGCGGAGGCCGAGCCCGACGATGATGGCGATCGCCGCACCGAGGCCGAGCCCGACTCCCCAGGCGATCGGGACGACGAAGACGTAGATGATCGAGAGGTCGATCAAGAGCTGCTGGAGCGCGAGGATGGCGACGACGAAGTAGAGGAACGCCCTTAGCAGCATCGCGATCAGCCCGAAGCCCTGGATCTGCTGCGTCTCCCCCATGTTCTGGAGAAGGTCAATCAGCCAGTCGATCAGGATGATCCCGATGACGAGGATCAGGAGGAACGCGACGATGTTCGGGATGTAGGCCACGATAGCCGCGACCGCCGCTGTCAGGGTCGGGATCTGGAGGACGCTGACCGCTGCGAGGATCGCGATGAGGTAGATGAACCAGCGGACGATGAGGTCGAAGAGGCGGCTTATGTTCATCGTGGATCGTTCAATCTGCTTGCCGGCCGATGTCTTCCGGAGTGCGTCGTCGACACCGAGCCGGTCGAGGAGTTCGGCAACGACCCTGCCGAGGATACGTCCGATGATCCAGCCGATGATCAGGATGATGATCGCTGCAATGAGGTTTGGTAGAAACAGAATGACGTTACGGGCCAGTTCTTCAACCGGCTCAAATGGCGCCAAAACTTGCGCCGTGAGGTCTCCATTTGCCACGGTATACCACCGGGGGAAGGATATGGCAGGTACTATATAAATCTTGATGTCCCTGCCGCCCCCCCGGGTCGTGGGGACTCCGTTGCCGGGGAGTGCGACGGGCGGAACGCGACTGGCCTGAGGGTGCGACGGTTCGCTAGAACCGGAGCTTGAGAAGCCGCCAGGCTTCGAGGGGGTGACGGAGGGTTTTACTCCGTGATCCCGGCCACCGCCGGGACCCGGGAGTGCCCTGTGTAGCGGTACATCAGCGCAAGGACCGCCGGCATGATGACGATCGCGCCCACGAGCGAGAACCCGACGGTGATGACCGTCACGATCCCGAAGTTGCTGATGATGTTGAAGGTCGAGAGGGTGAGCGCGGAGAACCCGAAGACCGTCGTCAGCCCGGAAACCGTGATGGCCGTCCCGATCTTCTGCACAGCGGTCTGGATGGCGTCGAGGAACTCCGTGCCCCGGGCGAGTTCCTCCTCGCACCGCTCCATGATCAGGATGGTGTACTCGGACGCGACCCCGATCGTCATCGACCCGAGGACGGCGGTCAGCGGCGTATAATCGAGGCCGAGCAGGTACATGATAGCCCCGTTCCAGCCCACGATGAAGACGATCGGGATGACTGGCGAGACGGCCCCGAATTTCCGGTAGACGAGGAGCAGGAACCCGAGGATGAAGGCGAACCCAAGCATGGTCATGTACACTCTGGACTCGCTGATATCGTCCATGAGGGCGGCGAACATCTCCATCTGGCCGGTGACCCTCACCGTCACGCCGGCCGGCGGGTTGTTCCACGCAACGTCGCCCTGTATCCTCCCGATGAGGTCGCGGGCGACGCTCATCTCCATATCGACCGTCGAGAACTCGAGCACCGCCTCCATGTTCCCGTTGAGGTAGCGCTTCAGGGTTGCCTCAGGGATCCGGGCAATGACATTGTCGACCTCCCTCTCGGTCGAGGGCAGCGCCCCGTCGTTGTTCTCACGGATCAGGGTTACAATGCTCGTCACCCCGGTGATCTTGTCGTTATGCTCCTGCTCGTAGACCCCGAACTGCTCTATCCAGGCAAGCGTCTCCAGGCTCCGGACGTCGTCCGCGGTCACGACGACCGGGATGGTGCTCGTTGCCCCCATGGTCCGGGTGAGCTTCTCCATATCCAGGAGGGCGGGCATATCGTCGGGAACAAAGGTCTTCTCGTCCGCGCTGATGGGGACGCTCTGGTCGAGGTGGAAGCCCCCTGCCGCGACCACCGCAAAGAGCAGGATGACGGGAAGCGGGTGTTTTGCGACGGTGTAGGCCAGCCGTCCGAGGAGGCGGTCATACCGTTCGATGACGGAGTTCCTGGGTTCCGGGGCGGGGCCGGAGGCTCCGGCCTCCGTCTTCGACCGGTAGCGGGTGATGATCGCAACGACCGGGACAATGATGAGCGCCGCGACGTAACAGGAGATCACCCCGATGGTGCAGACGCTCCCGAAGTCGGCCACCATCGGCACCGGCGCAAAGAACATTGCGATGAACCCGAGCGCCGTCGCCGTCATCGCGATCAGGATCGAGGGGCCCATCTGCGTGACGGTGGCCCGTACAGCCTCCGGGATCGTGCTCTGCCGGATCTCTTCGTCGAACCGGGCATGGAACTGGATCGCGTAGTCGATCCCGATCCCGATGAGCACCGGGAACGACGCGATCACCGTCATGCTGACCGGAATCCCGAAGAGGCCCATGAACCCGAAGGTCATGATGAGCCCGACGGCCACGATCCCGACGGGGAGAAGGCTGTAGCGGACGTGAGAGAAGAGAAGCATCACCGCGAAGACCATGAGAAGCATGGCCGCAAGGATCAGCATGCCCATCTGCGTCCCCATCGCCTCGCCCATCTCCTTCGAGAACGCCGGGTTTCCGGATACCGTGACCGCGAGGCCCGGCGGGGGTTCCGATATGCTGATGGCGGATTCGATGTTCCCGAGTACCTGCTGCTGGGCCTCCAGGGAGACGCCCGGCTCAAGACTGATGACGCTGATCGTCATGAGGTCCGAGGGCAGCATCCTCTCGACGATTTCCGGCGGAGCCTGCCCTATGATTGCGTCGATCTCCGCTTTGGACGACGGCAGGGTGCCGCCGTTGGCCTGTTTGAGGAGATCGACGACGCCCGAGACTTCGTCGACGTAGCGTTCGTTCCTGAGGTCCTCCTGGAGGTGGTCAATGTACCTGAGGATCTCGGTGCTTTGTACGCTGTCCGCCTCATAGATGAGCATGATCGCGTCGGAGCCGTAGGTCTCGGTGTAGTGGTCCAGGAGCGCACCGCGGGGGGTGGTCTTGTCGATGTATGAGTCATCGCCGGTCTCCATCGTCACCATCGAGAGGCCAAAGCACGCCACGATGAAGATGGCTGCGGCGACCCCGGCGACGACCCAGGTGTGGTTGTTGATGGCGCTTGCGAGCCACTCGTACGGATTCTTCATGCGTACTCCTCCGGCATGTTCTCCCCATACTCGGCGATGATTGCGAGCGTCACTGCATGGGCAATCTCATCTTCGCTCCTGCCGGCGGGCTCGATGCCGTACTCCTCCGCGATGCGCCGGAGCTTCGCGGGGTCGAGGATCCTGTATTCCCGGGCACGGTCCGGGTCCCCTGAGGTCTCCGCCGCTACCGTGAGAACGCACGAGAGCAGAGGTGCTGCAGTCTCCTCGCCCATGGCGAGACGGTGGAGCAGGGCCACGGCCCGCCGGTAGTCCGCCGGGGGGAGGAATCCGGCCTCGGTCCAGACCTGATCGGTCTCCTCAAAATTCGGCTCCTTGCATGGTTTTTTGCGGTGGGCCGGCCTCCGACAGGGTCCGGTGCTACAGGTGGTTGCGCAGTTCACGTCTCTCCTCGTTATAAGTGGCTCATCTGTTGGGGGTACTGTTTCTGTGGGACCGGAGATGAACTTACTGCAACCCGGACGGGGACTGGTATCGGGATCCGGTGCCCGGACAGGATTCTTTGCAGCCGGTTCTCGTGTGCTTCCCATATCGATCAGTATTGGAGGGTCCGGGGGGTTCAAGATTCTCCCGTATATATACGGGTTTTATATGCGGCAGGGTCCCACACGATGTATGCGCAAGATGACCGTCGAGGTCTGCCTGAAGGATCCGCTGATGGGTATGCCCCCCGACGCAGAGGATCTCAACCGGGCGGTGAAAGACCTCCTGGACAGGGTCGAATCCGTGAACGTCCTCGAGCTGCTCAAGATGAACTTTGAGCGGGGGGAGGAAGTGGTGGTTGCCGAGATCACGATGAAAGAGGGATACGCCATCGAGGACCTTGAGTTCCCGGAAATCCTCGGGTCTCTTGAGGTGCTCAAGGCCGACGGCCGGAGTCGCACCTCCGATGCTCACGCTTTGGCCCTTCGGCCCATCGCAACCTACACCTGTCTTGTGCGGTACGCCATCCGGGACGAGTTCCTGCTGGAGAAGATGCGCGAGTTCGACCTGGATATCATCTGGACACCCCCCATATACGAATCGTGCGACCTCTGCGTTTATACCTGCATCGGCGATGCCGAGAACCTGAACAGGGTTCTCCTTCTTATGTCCACCTACGGCGAGGTCCGGAACGTCATCTTCGAGGAGGCCTCTTTCTCCGGGAACGATCCGCTCTCGCGGCTCACTCCCCGGCAGAGGGACCTTTTGATCGCGGCAAAACAGTACGGCTACTACGAGTACCCCCGCAGGATCAACAGCCAGCAGCTCGCGGAGAAGGTGGGCATCAGCAAAGCCACCGCGATAGAGCACCTGCGAAAGGCAGAGGCGCGGCTCATCTCCACGCTCCTTGCAGGGTACTGACGGATTATTGCCGCAGAAGCATCCCCGGGAGGAAGCGGTTCGGGCGGCGGCTCAGCCACGCCCGAGCCCGCCGCCGGATACGTTCCAGGGCATGTTGATGACGGATCTCCGGGTTTTCGGAGGATATTCCCATCCGGATCTGTTGGTTCAGGTGGTATCGCTCTTGCGTGCTGCTCTCATCCGTCCTCGTCAGAGCAGCCCTCCTCGAAAGGTGGGTATGGCCCGGCCTGGCGTTCCGGCCCGTTCAGCGTGGGGGCGGTGTATGCCTGGCCTCTGGGCGGCTGCTGTGGGGACGGTCTTGCGAGAGATGAGTTCTCTCTCGCTGATCTATCCGTCTCTCTTCGGAAATCATAAGTGTGTTGCAACTTAATAGAGGTGCAATGACTGCTGAGATTGTCCCCGGGCTCCGGGCTCTCGGGATGAACGAGTACGAGGCGAACGTCTACTCCACGCTCGTCGGGCTGCAGAAAGCGACTGCACGGGACATCCACGAGGTGAGCGGGGTCCCCCGGGGGCGGATCTACGAGATCTTAAACGACCTGGCCCGACGGGGGTTCATCGCGGTGGAAGAGGGTTCTCCAGCCTCCTATTACGTGCTCGAAATCGACGTGGTCTTCGACCGGCTCAAAGACGATTACATCCGCTCCCTTGATGAGACACGCGAGGCGTTGAAGAGCCTCTCGGTCAAACCCCACCTTCCCCCTGTCTCGTTCTTCATCCTCCGGAGCGACTGGGCGATCGAGAATCATATCTCCTCGCTCTTCCGCCGGGTGAAGAAGAGCATGGTGATCCTCTGCCACAACCCCGAGTTTCTCCGGAGGTACTATACGATCATCAAGCCTCTCGAACGGAAGATCGGTCTCTACGTGGTCGTGCGGAGGAAGGAGGAGTACGCTGGCATCAACCTCCCGATCTACGAGGCTGAAGGAACCGTGATCGAGCTCCTGGATGCCCGGCCGGCCATGGACGAGTCCGGGCCGGACGGCGTGAGGGTGGACGAGTGCGCGATCCTGGTCGACGGCCGGGATTTCTTCGCTATTGCCGCTGCCGGGTCCGGGCGGTATGCGGTGATCGGTTCGGATATGCCGCTCATCGGGTACCTGCAGAAGACGATCGTCGAGCGGCTGCACGACGCGTGAGGGGCACCGGCCGGGCCGGACTCCCTCTGCATGAGAGTGCCCGGCACCGTGAGCATGTCCCGGCGATGAAATAGGCCTCGCCGCGTCGGTCGCAGATGCATGTCTCCGGATCCGTATCGGGGACTTGACCTGACCTCAGCAAGGGCCTCTTTGGAAGTGCTCCCTTCTGCAATGGTAACCCTTCAGGCCCGGGGAATAGGCGTGCAACCATCCGGATGTATTTGCCGCCTGCACTCTGTTCAGCAGTTCCTGTCTCATTCGTCCGGGATCCGGACTGTCTTCAGCCGTTCCCGTAGCACAGGTATATCGGACCGTGCCGTCTCCCAGACGATCTCAAGACTGACGCCAAAATAGTGATGGATGAGTTTGTCCCGCATTCCGGCGATGAACCGCCACGGAACTTCGGGGTGCCGCTTTTTAAACGACTCAGGGAGGCCCTTTACCGCTTCTCCGAGGATCTCCAGGTTCCTGACGACCGCATCCTGTGTCCTGATATCGGCAATGAACTCGTCGTATGTCATCTCAGAGGTGTATAGGAGGATGCGTTCGACGGCCTCAGTGATGTCGCCGCAGAGGAGGCGGATCTCCGATCGCTCAGGCATAAGCAACCTCAGTGGCCACCCGGTCACGGATCAGCGGCTTGAGGGCGTCGGGGGTCACCAGGTCGACGGGGGCATCGAGTGCGGCTGAGAGGTACTCTTCGAGCTCGATGAAAGTGAAGAACCCGACCGGCCGGGAGAACTCAACGAGGATATCGATGTCACTCGTCTCGGTCTGCTCGCCGCGTGCGACCGAGCCGAAGATGCCGATCCGGCTGACGCAGAACCGTGCAGCAATATCACCCTTGAGGCGCTGCAGGGTCGCGAAGACTTCTTCCCGGGATTTCATGGATACTGATATTCTGGCGGGGAGGTATTAATGGGTTGCTGCGATGTGAGGGGGCGGCGTCCGGGCCGCCCCCGGGCATCCGCTGTCGCCGACAGAGGGGTGTGGGAGCAGCCCGTCCCCCCTCTCCCGCTGCCCCTTACGGGCTCTCCGGGTTTGCGACCCGTCCCATAAAGAGGACCGTGCCGGAGTCATTCTCCACGATCAAGAAGACGAACGGGTGGTCCGCCCGGAACTCGGGCACGGTTTCCTCCACGGGCGCGCTCTTCAGGTTCACGACGACCCCGGTCGCCGCCGCGGCCTCGGTGCCTTCCTCGTTCACGTCGACAAACGCCTTATGGACGACCTCGCTGATGAAGAGGTTCCTCGTGCCGTCCATCCCCGAGAGGTCGGCATCAGGGGAGAATGCCGTCGGCATCCCCATCGCCGCAAGCGTCCCCGGGAGGCTGTACTCCGTCTCAAGCGTGAACTTCGGGAAGAAGACCCTGACGCGCTCGCGGACCAGCGACTGCCGCAGTTCCGCGACCGTCTCCGCGTCCAGCCCCTCCTCCGCAGCCGTCAGGTTGTCTTCTTTGGGGAGGAGGACGAGCATCGAGAGTTCCGTTCCGTCCCCGTGCGCGTACGGCAGCTCGAGCACCTGGAGGGTGTCGGTCTGTGCATACCCGTAGACGGCTTCCTCGTCCGTCCGCTGCATCATCGGGACGAGCACGGTCTCGTCCGGGGCAACCCGGAACTCCTCTTCTCTCGTCTCGTTCGCGTCGAATTGCTCGGTCCAGGTGCCCTTGAAGTAGATCGCGTTCGTGATCACGAGCCGGGTCAGCGGGACGATCGAACCGGCCGGGAGGAGGTCGCGGATCTTATCTTCGGTCTTCTCCTCCACCCACCGGTTGATGGTCGCACGCGATGCCTCGGGGTCGTTGATGAAGTCAAGGTTCGTGGCGTTTGCCGCATACCAGCGCCCGGCCGTGTCGATGTAGCCCGGGAGGAACGGGTATGTCTCCTCCGCCCAGAGAGCGTTTGCCGTACGGAAGGTGTAGTTGGCATCTCCGCGGTTCAGCCCGGCATCGATGCCTGCAAACCCGGTTCTCCGGAGGGTGTCGTTCTCGGGGAGATACAGCACCGACCGGATCTCGTCCGCGGTCGTGCCCCGGGCACCCTCGTAGGTGATTGCGAGGGCCGACGAGATGCTGTAGGGCGAGAAGAAGAGGTTTTGGCCCGCGTATTGTGGATCGTTCGCAAGCTGTCGATAGAGATCGACCGCAAACCGGTTGCTCCCGGCAACCACGCTCCCGGCGCCTTCCGCTGTTGTCCGGTTATCCGGCGCCTCCTCTCCGGCAGGAGGGGCGGACTCTGCAGACGTCGTTTCCGGCAGATCGGTGCACCCGGCGGCGATACAGCCGAGCGCGATGAGAGATGCCAGAAGCAGCAGGCTGATGACGTTTCTGTCCATGGTGTGCGTTATGGGATGCCGGATAGTTATACCTGGCGTTGACGACGAATTTTTTCGAAGCGTCGCGTCCGGCGAGCCTCGCGTCTGCCGTACGGCCGTCCTGGCAGTTCCTCCTTCAGAGCGGTATCTCTTTGATGCGCCTCTCCTCGAGTTCCGCACGGTGTTCAGGCGTCCCGATCGGGGCGTGCCCGGGGACGGCTCTCCCTTCGGCATAGGCAAGATAAATGGCACTGTTGATGAGCCCGATATGGGTGAAGGCCTGGGGGAAGTTGCCGAGGAACACTCCCGTCGCCGGGTCGAACTGTTCGGAATAGAGGCCCACGTGGTTCGCGCGGTCCACCATCCGCTCAAAGAGCGACCGCGCCTCCCCTAACCGGCCCGAGAGCGCGAGAACGTCGATGAGCCAGAAGGTGCAGAGTCCGAACGCTCCCTCCTCACCCGGGAGGCCGTCGTCGGCACGGTAGCGGTAGACAAGGCCGTTCTCCACGAGGCCGTCCATCGTCGCATCGATCGTCCCGGCCACCCGCTCGTCGTCGAACGGAAGAAGCTCGAGCAGCGGGATACGAAGGTTGGCCGCATCCAGGTCCTTCGACCTGTAGGACTGGACGAATGCGCCCACCTCACGGTCATAGCCCTCTTCAAGAACCTGCCGCCTGACCGCGGCAGCGTTTCGTGCCCACCGGTCCCGGTCTCCCCCGAGACCGTACCGGTCGGCAAGGTGAACCGCCCGGTCGAGCGCCACCCAGAGCATCACCTTCGAGTAGACGTAGTGGCGCGGCTCGCCCCGGATCTCCCAGATGCCGTAGTCGGGTTCTCTCCAGAGGCTGCACGCCTCGTCGGCAACCCTGGAAAGGAACGCCGTCTCCTTTTCAGAGAGCTCGTATCCCCGCCGGCAGAGCTCGTACGCGGTGTTGAGGAGCTCGCCGTAGATCTCGAGCTGCAGCTGGGCGGCGGCGGCGTTTCCCACCCTGACCGGGCGCGAGCCCCGGTAGCCCTCGAGGTGGGAGAGTTCTTCCTCATCGAGTTCGGACCACCCGTGAGTGCCGTACATGATCCGGAGCCCGCGCCCTTCCCCAGCGTACATCTCCGAGACCCGCTCCATCCAGGCGAGGAGGTCGATTGCCTCCGTCTCATGCCCGAGAGCGATCAGTGCCTGCGCCGTCATGGCCGAATCGCGGATCCAGGCAAAGCGGTAGTCCCAGTTCCGCACCCCGCCGATCTCCTCGGGGAGCGACGTCGTCGGTGCGGCGGCGATCGCCCCCGTCGCCGCGTTCGTCAGCAGTTTGAGGACGAGCTCGGACCTGATGAGCAGCGGGAGCAGGCCGTCCGCCCACTCCTCCGCATGGACGGGCTCGCTCCCGTGCGCCCACGCCCGCCAGGTCTCCACCGTCTTCTCCTCCACCGATTCCGCCCGCTCCGGGACGTACGTCAGGTCTTCGGTTCCCCACCGGGCAATCAGGATGCGGCGTTCACCCGCCCGCATTGGAAACTTCGCCCGCAGGGTATGCCCCCCCGCCTCCCCGGCCCCCCTCCCCTCTTCCATGCCGAAGAGCGTCATGTCGTCCCTTCCATCGGTTGCCAGCCAGCCGTCCGGGATCCGTTCGATATCGGTCGTCCCCCGGGCGTAATCGAACCGGGGCGACCACTCCACCGCCACCTCCACGGCGCCCTCCTCGCAGTCGAGGATGCGGTAGAGCTCGGGCGGGGCGAACGATCCTCCGCGCCCTTCGATAGCCCCGAGAAGCGGCATCAGGTCGGTCACCGCGAGCGTCCCCGCATCATCGGAGAACACGGTCTTCAGTACGTTGGTACCCTCGACGTACCGCTGTCTTCCCCGCTCAATTCCCGGGACAGAGACCCTGAACCTGCCGCCGATCCGGGCATCGAGCAGGGCGGCGAAGACGCTTGCGCGGTCGAGGTAGGGGAAGCAGCACCAGTCGATCGAACCGTCCAGACCAACGAGCGCCGCCGTCCTGAGGTTCCCGATGACGGCGTAGTCGGCGATGGGTTTGTAGCCTTCCTTCTGCATACGGTCACCCGGCAATCTCGGGAAGGACCTTGCTCCCGAAGTCCTTGATGAACGCGGCCTGATCCGTCGTCACGTTATGGAGATAGATCCGGTCTATTCCGATCTCCAGGAATGCCTGCAGCCGCTCGATATGCCGGTCAGGGTCCGCTGATACCAGGATCTTCTCCTGCAGGTCCTGCGGCCTGACAAACCCTCCTGCGGCATCGAACTCCCGCGGGGTTCTGAGTTCGGTGATCAGGCCCCCGCCGACGACCATATTCCGCCACTGGTCCCATGCCCCCCGAAGCGCCTCATCGTCCGTCCGTCCGTAGGCGATATCCAGTTTGAGATACACCGGTTTCCCCTCTCCCCCGCCCCTGCGGAATACCTCGATGATCTCCGCAAGTTCGCATGTCGGTTTGGCGAGGGTGATGAGGCCGTCCGCCCAGCCCCCGACCCACTCCGCGGTCCTGCAGGCGTTCGCCGCGGCCAGGAGAGGCGGAGGCTCCGCCGGCCGGGCGTAGAGCCGGGCTCTCTCGACTCTCACGATACCGGCGTACGTCACGCTCTCGCCTGCCCAGAGGTCGCGCATCACCCCGGCCGACTGGAGCAGCCGCTCGTTGCGCTCTCCCCTGCCGGGCCAGCGTTCACCGACGATGCCTTCGTTTAACAGTTCACCGCTGCCGATGCCCACAAAGAACCGGCTTGGGAACATGACGCCGAGGGTTGCGGCCGCATGAGCGACGATCGCCGGGTGATAGCGGTACCCCGGCGCAGTGATGATCCCGAACGAAAACCTCGTCGCGTGCATCGCCGCACCGAGCCACGACCACGCAAACCCGCTCTCCCCCTGCCTCTCGCTCCAGGGGTGGAAGTGCTCCGAGGAGAGCACCGAGTGGAACCCCGCCGACTCTGCGGCCGTCACGTATTCGAGCAACTCTCCTGGGCCAAACTGCTCGTGTGACGCATAGTAACCAATTTTACCTTCGTTCATGGCCGTACCTCCTGCAATCTCCGCTCCCTGCCGTCGGCGAGGATTGCCGGCAGCACTTCCCTCCCGAAGTCCTCGATGAATGCTTCCTGGTTCCGGTTCACGTTATGCAGGTAGAGGTGCGAAAAGCCGAGATCGATATCGTCTCTGAGCCACCTGCCATGTTCCTCCAGGTCGGCGGAGGTGCGAACCTGCTCAAAGACCTTTGCGGGTTCGGCGAACTCCCCCATGGCTTCGAATTGTTCCGGCGTCCGGAGGGTCTCGAGCACCGTCGCCGGGAAGACGTTGGCCCGCCACTGGTCCCATGCCCCGGAGCGTGCCTCGTCGTCGTCCCGTGCGTAGGAGAGGTCGACTTTGAGGTACATCGGCTTCCCTTCCCCGCCACCGCGCCGGAACGCCCCGGCGACTTCTGCAAGTTCGTCTTTCGGCATCGCAACGGTGATAAGGCCGTCTGCCCATCCGCCGATCCATTCCGCGGTAGCGGGCGTCAGGGCGGCGCCGATAAGGAGCGGCGTCTTTGGCGGCCGGGTGTGGAGGCGGGCGCCGACGGTGCGGACCGGGGCGGCG
>JAENZF010000258.1 GCA_016841385.1 Methanobacteriota archaeon
CGAGTTCTTCGGTCATCAGCCGGCAGGTTAGTTCCGCCATCTTTGCGAGCGGCTGTGTCGTATCGGATCGCGACATACCCGGATCGCCGATCAGCGAGGGCACGACGACGTCGAACGCATCGGCAGGGTCACCGCCGAAGCGAGCCGGATCGGCAAGCAGCGGGATGATCTTGTGGTAACGGTAGAAGGAATCCGGCCAGCCGTGCGTGAGGACGATCGGGAGCGGGTCCGGGCCTTTGCCCCGCTCGTGGATGAAGTGGATCGCGAGGCCGTCGATCCCGGTGCGAAAATGGGGATACCGGTTCAGTTCCGCCTCCGCTGCCCGCCAGTCGAACCGGTTCTGCCAGTAGTCGACGATCTCCCTCATATAGCTCAGGTTCGTACCGTAATCCCAGCCCGTGCCCTCGACCTCGTCGGGCCAGCGTGTATGCATAAGCCGCTCCCGGAGGTCGTCCAGGACGTGCTCGGGAATATCGATGGTAAAAGAGTGAACCTCCATGCGGGGATTACTGGAAACAAATGTAATAGTCCTTTCGCGCAGTCGTTCTGCGTGGCCTGCATGGAGGGACCAGGCAGAAGGCCCATAATCTTATTCGCGGACGGCTGAAGCCTTCTTCAGCGTGAAGAAAAACGCCGCCCCTCTCTCGGGGTGCCCGGGCACCCGGTCCTCGACCCAGACCTTCCCACCGTAGCGTTCGATGAGGATCCGCACGAGGTAGAGCCCGAGGCCTTCGCCGACGCCCCGTTTCTGCTGCTCGTAGCGGTGGAAGATCTCCTCCTTCTGGTCATCCGGCACGCCCGGGCCGGTATCCTCGACCGAAACCCATACGAATCCCTCATCTTCCCCGGTCCGGATGGCGATCTCCACGCCGGGACCACCGTGCTTCGCGGCATTGCCGATCAGGTTTGAGAAGACTTCCGGGAGGAGGTCGTCGGCAAGGACCGATCCTGGAGCATCCACGTATCGGATTGGGGTGTCCGGAAAATGAGATATTTCGTCGCGGATGACCGCATCCAGATCCATCGCCTTGATCTCCGGCGATCCGGCATGGATCCGGCGGATAGTGGAGACGGTCCCGAGGATCTCGATGCTCTTATCGATGCTGCGCTTGAGTTTCCCGAGGTACGCGGCAGCATCCCCCGAGAGCATACCGAGGAGCAGTTCGGCATAGAGGTTCGAGACGTTCTCGGTGTTCCCGATATCATGGGTCAGGATGTCGAGGTACAGGTTCGCCTCGTTCTGTGCCGCTTTAAGGTTCCGGCTCTGCTGAATGAGGTCGTCGGTGAGCGTCTGCAGTTCCTCGTTGGTGACCTCCATCCGCTCATTGGCGGCCACAAGCCCGGCATTGGACTCGGCCAGTTCGGCGGTCCGCTCCTCCACCCGGCCCTCGAGTTCGTCGTAGGCTTTACGCATCGCCTCTTCGGCCTGCTTGCGCTCGGTAAGGTCCGTGGCGACCAGGGAGAAGACCTGGATTCCGTCCATCGGGAGCGGTTTTAAGGAGAGGTGCACCGGCACCCGGCTGCCATCCTGCGCCTGCAGCG
>JAENZF010000044.1 GCA_016841385.1 Methanobacteriota archaeon
ACCATGTGCGGGTTTTACTGTGCGACGTCCCGGGGCGGGGAGGTCTCGGCTGAGGAGTACGTCGCACAATTTGAGCACGTGATGAACGCCGTCGATCTCGGGGATTACCCGATCGTCTCGATATACAACGATGGAAATATCTTTAACGAACGCGAGATGCCGGTTGCCGCAATCGAGAAGATCTGCTCGTATATCGACGGCTACAGGAACATAAAGAAGGTGGTCGTCGAGTCGAGGATCGATTACTCGCCGGATGAGCATGTAGCAAAGATGAAAAAAGCCCTGAACGGGCGGCAGCTCGAAGTAGCGTTCGGATTTGAGTCCGCGAACTCCCAGGTGATGAACCTCTGCATCAACAAGGGGTTCTCGGCCAACAACTTCGATCTCTTCCATTCAAGAATGCTGGATATGGGCGTGCTGACAAAACCGCTTCTCCTCGTAAAGCCGCCGTTTCTCACCGAGGCGGAGGCGATAGACGATATCCTGCAGACCATAGCCTACTGCGTCTCCCGTGGAATCGACTACGTGGACCTCGAGGTGACGACGGTCGAGAAGAACACCGTCGTGCATGAACTCTGGAAGAATAACCTCTACCGGCCGCCATGGCTCTGGAGCCTCGTCGACCTCCTGCAGCAGTGTCAGGAGCGGTTCGGGGATCGTGCCCACGTCTACGTCAGCCCCTGGAACTACTCGGTCGAGTCCCTCGACTGGGCCAGGAACTGCGGGAAGTGCGATGCCGAGATCACAAAAGCAATCGAGCGCTACAACTGCCACTTCGATACGGCGGAGTTCGACGGACTGGACTGTTCGTGCCGGGAGGAGGGGTGGGAGGAGGCTGTTACGGAGGAAGACTCCCGCACGATCCCGGAGAGGATCCGCGAGCAGCTTGCGTACATCCGCAATACCCGACTTTCGTCTCCGTAAGCGTTGAGTCGGGCGCGGATGGGAGCCCGGGCTCTCCCCGGGTGTTTTTTTTGGGCGCGACGGGCGGGAGCGTAGTGCGACTGGCCGCAGGGTGCGATGTTCCGCAGGAACGGAGCAGGAGCACCGAAGGTGCGGGGCAGGAGCTTGAGCACCGGAGGTCCGATTACGAGCGGCCGGAGCGGGAGCACCGCCAGGTGCGACTTGCGACTGTCCACTGGACAGGGACTTAAGAGCACCGCAGGTGCGAGCCGCGAAGGATGACTTCCCCGAAGCGCGTCACAACCCGATCTTCCCGAGATCGATCTCCCGGGGGGCCCCGGTATCGATCGACTCCCATGCCGCAAACGTCGCAAGCGTTGTCGCGACATTGCCGACGAAATCCGGTTCCTCGCCCTTCACGAATGCCAGGAGTTCCTCGGCAAACCCTTTGTCCTGGGCGAGCCACCGCCTCTCCCGCGACGCCTTTCCGTCCCGCCGGAGCTCGAGGTCGCGGAAGTCGGTGATCCTCCCGACAGCGTTATCGCAGAAGACCTCAACCGTCTCCTTCGGGTAAGAGCGGTCACCAAGCGTCGTGTAGGTGACGGTGCCGAGCGACCCGTCGTCGAACGTCAGGGTCGCCTGGAAGTTGTCGTACTTCCGGAGGGTTCCGGTCGGTTCGATGGCACGGGCATAGACCTGGACCGGCCGTGCCCCGGTGATGTACTGCATGAAGTCGATGAAGTGGCAGCACTCCGAGATCAGCATGCCGCCGCCCTGCTCGTCGTCATGCACCCAGTGCTCGGGCGGGATCTGTCCGGCGTTGACGCGGTAGTGCAGGACCGCGGGGGTTGCCCTGTTCCCGAAAAACTCCTTCATCCTCCGTGAGAGCGGAGAGTGGCGCCGGTTGAACCCGACCATCAGCCGCTGCCCGGATTCGTTCCATGCCTCGACGATCCGACGGAGCCCGTCGATGTCGGTGGCGAGCGGCTTCTCCACGAAGACGTCTTTCCCGGCGCGCAGCGCGTCGATCGCCATGGGCGCATGGAGGTCGTTTCTGGTCGCGATCATCACCGCGTCGATATCGGGGTCCTCGAGGATTCTGTGGTAGTCGGTGGTGCAGTAGGAGAACCCGTACTTCTTCGCCACCGCGTGCGCCGAGAGCCCCGTCGCGGTCGCGAGGCCGGCGAGGTTCACCGGGAGTCGGGGCAGGTGGGGGTAGAGGGCGCTCTGGGCATGGACCCCGGCACCGATGCACCCGAGCGTCCGGGCCCCGGCCGGAACCTTCCGCCTCCGAGCATCGGGCTCAGGGAGGCGGGTGACGGTGCCTGAGGCACCTGAGCCGTTCGGGCTGTACTGCAGGAGGACACCGATAAACCGTTCTTTTCCGGTGTTGATGAGGTTGTAGGCCCCCGGCGCGTCGTCGAGCGCGAAGGTGTGGGTGATCAGGCGGTCGAGGTCGATCCTCTTCTGCCGTACCAGTTCCAGGAACGCCTCCATGTTCCTCCGCTCCGTCCACCGGACGTATATCGGATAATCAACTCCCTTCTCCTCGTAGTTCCGGTCGTAACGCCCCGGGCCGTAGGACCGGGAGACGACGACCTCCGCCTCCTTCTCATAGAAGATGTCCCGGGGCACGTCCATGCCCACGTTCCCTACGACCACGACCCTGCCCTTATCCCTGACCAGGCGGCCGGCTGCCTCGATGGGGGCGCTCGACCTGGTGGCCGCGGTGATGATGACCGCGTCCGCCCCGAACGGCGAGAGGGTCTTCATCCTCTCGGAGAGGCCGTCGTAGTTCGAGACGACGTCGGCACCGAGGCTTGCTGCCAGCGCAAGTTTCTCCCGGTCGATATCGATCCCGATGACCCGGCACCCCGCGGCTTTGAGAACCTGCACAGAGAGAAGCCCGATAAGCCCGAGGCCGATCACAGCAACGTTCTCGCCCACCGTGACCTGTGCGTTGCGAACACCGTGCATCGCGATCGACCCGACGGTCGTGAACGCCGCTTCCCTGAAACTGACACCGTCGGGGATCCTGACGCAGAGGTTCTTCGGGACCGCGACATATTCGGCATGCACCGCATACCCGGCCCCGGCGCAGGCGACGCGGTCGCCGACCTCGAAGTCGTCGGCCCCGGTCGTCACCACGGTCCCGGCACAACTGTAGCCGAGCGGCTCCGGCTTTGAGAGACGGCTCATCGCCTGCTGGTACGCCGAGAGGGGGCCGTCCGTGCCGACCTTCTGGAGAACTTTCTTCACGTCGTCGGGACGTGCTTTCGCCTTGCCGACGAGCGACTGCTGTGCGAGATTGATCAGCGACGACTCCGTGCCGGCGCTGATGAGTGAGTAGGCGTTCTCAACGACGACCCCCCTCGTAACGGCGGGAACGGGGACGTTCTCCACCCGGATAGACCCTGACTGCAGGTCGAGTAATACCTGTTTCATGCATATTCCCCCCATATTCGTGACTGACTGAGGCAATCGAGCATCTCCGATGTCATGAAGAGATCGGGAAAGTTCTTCGACGGCTCCACGGTCGACGACCGGATCCCGAGCAGCCGGCAGAGTGCCTCAAAAGACCGCGTCTCCGCGGTCCCGGCATAGCGTCTGCGGGCGATCTGCCGGTACATGCCGTAGCCGAACCGGAACGCCCGGTGTTGAAGCGGGTACCCCCCGAGCGATGCGGTCTTTGCTGCATCGGCGACGGACGGAAGCAGGCCGCTCCAGGAGCCGGGCTCCCACCGGGGGGCGAGCCCCTGCACGATCTCCTCGAGCCGGTCGAGGCAGAGGCCGGCGTGCTCCCGGTAACGGCCGTCCGTCCGTGACGCGTAGACAAAGGAGGCCTGGGCAAACGCGTACGCCCCGGAGAGGTAGTAAGCGAAGGAAAGGCCGCTCTTCGACCAATCGAACCTTCCGTCGGGACGCTGGGCGGCCACGAGCCACCGGGCCCCCCTCGCGATGCTTTCGTCGATCCGGTCGTCCCTGAGCACGTCGTTTATCTTTGCGAGGTAGTACATCGTCACTCCCTGGTAGTGCACGCAGGGAAGGTCAAAGACGTACGGGTAGGTCCCCCTGTCGATCGCATAGGGGTAGACGCCGTCGGCCCGCTGGTGGCGGACGACGTTCTCCGCCGCCCGCAGGGCGACCGCACGGGCGTCCTCATCATCGTACCGTTCCGCATACCGGGCAAGGAACGCCCCACATGAGGCGTCGACGTTCAGGTGGTCGGCGGTGTACCCCGAGGACTTCAGGAAGTATCCCGGCCGCATCTCGGATGCCATGATGGAGTCCCGGGCCTTCACAAGTACCTCCTCGTGCGGATACCGGTCCGCCGCCTCCAGGAGCGCGTCGCCGATAAACGCGGTGATCAGGGCCGAAGGCTCGTTGTAGTTGACGTGGACCTCGTTCCAGGACCCGTCCGGGTTCTGGCACCCGGCGACGTAGTTCAGGATCGGGCCCACGAGCGGATCGCCGCCCAGACGAAGCATCGCCTTACAGACCTCGGCGTGCACGCGGTTCCGGATGATGCCGAAGACCGGGTCGCGGATGTACGCGGTCTCGCCGTCGACGACGGCGAGCTCCCGGACCTCCCCGGCAACCCGGGTGAGAAGCGACGTCAGGCGCCCGTCCATGTTATCCTCTCGATACACCGCTTCAGTTTCAGGGCGACCGATCGCCGGTCGTAGTGCTCTGCGACGTACTCCCGCCCCCGGCGGCCCATCTCCTCCATCCTCTCCGGGTCGTCCAGGAGCGCCGAGAGCGTCGCGGCGATCGCCTCCGGCGTGTTGTCGGCGATGACCCCCGCACCCGACTCCTCTGCGAGATGGGCGATCTCGCCGCTTCCGCAGCCGACGAAGGGTATCCCGCATGCCATGTACTCGTAGGCCTTGGTGGGGGCAGCGTACTCGAGGTTCGCGAGCCTCTTTAAGGGCGCCACTCCCACGAGCGACTCGGAGAGCAACCGCGGGATCTCCTCGCGCGGAAGGGTGCCCGTAAAGACGACTGAGCCGGTCAGGCTCTCGGCTTTCACCAACCTCTCAAGAGTCTCCCTCGTGTCGCCGTCGCCGACGATGAGGAATTTCAGGTTGTAGGTGCCGTTCATCGACTTGACGGCGAGAGCCACCTTATCGAGATCCTGAGCGTGCCCGACGTTGCCGGCATAGATGATCTGCCGCTTCTTTCCGCCGTTTGTGGGGCGAAAGAAGTCGGTGTTGACGCCGTTGGGCATCAACTTCATGGGAGCCGTGACCCGGTAGCGCGACGAGATCCTCCGCCCGAGCTCTTCGGTCGTGACCCCGACGAGATCCGCCTGCGAGAGGCACATCTGCTCGAACCTCCGGCTCATCCTCTCGTAGAGACTCCCCTCCTTGAGGAAACCAAGACTTATCGATGCGTCGATCCAGAGGTCGCGGATATCGAGGATCCACTTCACCCGCGACGTCCGTTTCAGGACGTATCCCGGGATCCCGGTGAAGAGGGGCGGTGCCGACGTAACGATCGCATCGAACCGGTTCCGGTTGAAGAGGAGCCAGAGTGCGGCGTGGATCGGGAAGAAGAGGTAGTAAGCCATCCTGCTTGCAAACCCCGGGTTCCCGGATCCCGGCTGCCAGGTCCAGAGATGTACAACCCGGATCCCGTCGACCTCCTGCACGTCCGACCGCTTCCAGGTACGGGAAAACGAGCCGGTAGGAAACGTGGCGTGCGGCGCAAGCACGGTCACGTCGATACCCAGTTTTGCAAGATGCACGGCAGTGTCATGGATGCGTGATGCGTTTCCTGATTTTTCCGGTGGAAAGTGTTGTGATACGATGCATACCTGTTTCATGGAACTCCTCGTAGTATCTGGATGCGGTCGCCGGAGGCAGGTTGTTGATCCCTCCTCTGTTAAACCGTGTGCGGGGACTAAAGGAAGCCCTCCCGCCCGTTTGGAGAGAGGAGGGAGATAGACGGTGGTGATGGGGGTGCAATCGACCGTGCCGCATCTGCGGAATACAGGCCCGCCTGGGGCATGACCTCGCCGGGAGGCATCGGCTGCACCGATGAGCCGTCACCCAGCACGCGGACGGCAAAACCCCGGTCGGTCCATTTCTCGTGGTCGAGAATGTTCCGGGCGTCTATGACGAACTTCGTTCTCATCTGGAGCCCTGCCGGTTCAATCGTGCTGAAACTGTCGTGATCGGTGAGAATAACGATACAGTCGCTCCCGGCCGCCGCGTCCGCAGCATCCATGAGGGGGTACGGGAATTCCGCCACGTACGGGTCGTGGCACCTGATGGTATACCCCTCGTTCTCGGCGAGCTGGATGAATTTGAATGCCGGACTCTCCCGGGTGTCGCCGATATTGCCCTTGTAGGCAACGCCGAAGATGCTGATCGTCGGGTTTCTGATGCCGGCGAGCAGGTTGCGGGCGACGTGCAGCACGTAGTTCGGCATGGAATCGTTGACTTCCCGCGCCGTGGAGACCATCCTGCACCTTGTTGAGTTCTCGGTCAGGAACCAGGGGTCGATGGCGATGCAGTGTCCTCCCACTCCCGGGCCGGGGTTGAGGATGGTGACCCGGGGGTGCTTGTTTGCGAGGGTGATGGCCTCCCAGACGTTGATCCCGCACTCCTCCGCGAGCTGGGCGAACTCATTCGCGAGCGCGATGTTCACGTCGCGGCAGGTGTTCTCCATCAGCTTGACGAACTCCGCCGTCCGCGTATCGGTCTGGTATATCTGCCCGCGGACGAAGGACTGGTAGATCGAGGTCGCCCGGTCGGTGGAGTCCCGGTCGTACCCGCCGATGATGCGGCTGTTGCCCGTCATCTCCTGCAGGGTCCGCCCGGGGATTGCCCGCTCGGGACAATGGGCGTACAGGAAGTCTCCGACAGCGACACCGTTCTTCTCGAGTCTCGGGATGACGACCCGCTCACTCGTTCCCGGCGGGACGGTCGATTCGAGGATGACCAGGTTCCCTTTCCGGAGGTGGGGAGCGATCATGTCGGCTGCTTTCTTGACGTATGAAAGGTCGGAGACCTTTGTTGCCGGATCCAGGGGTGTCGGCACGGCAATCAGGAATGCGTCCGCGGCCTCCGGTTCGGTCCTGGCGCAAAATCGCTCTTTGGCCTTGCGGTACAGGTCCTCGAGCCCCGGCTCCCTGAACGGCAGGTTCCCGTGATTCAGGCCATCCACCACGCTCTGCTTCACGTCGACGCCCACAACATTCGCTCCGTGAGCCGCAAACAGCAGTGCAGTCGGCAATCCTATGTATCCTAATCCTAGTACACAGATCTTCATGTGCATCTCCTTGGGCAATCATTGGGACCGTGCGGCAGCACAGACCATCACAATCATTTTTCCGGCAATTCCATCGCCGTAGGGGTTCGCCCAGCCGGACTTCCAGGTCGCTACGGAGCGGACCCCTTCAAGGATCTTCCCTGAGTCGGCCCCTACCAGGATGTTCGATCCGACGTCCAGCGTCTCGGGCCGCTCCGTGTCGTAGCGCATCGTAGCACAGGGGACGCCGAGAACGCAGGTCTCCTCCTGGACGCCGCCGGAATCGGTCAGCACGAGTTTCGCCTGCGACTCCAGCTGCAGAAACTCCAGGAACCCGAAGGGTTTGGTGAGGTTCAATCCATCGACGCCGATGCCCAGTTCCTTGATCCGCTTTTCGGTCCTCGGGTGGACCGGGAAGACGACCGGCAGGGAGAACTCCTTCTGCACCCCCTCGAGCCCTTTGAGGATCTCCTTGAGCCGTGTCCGGTTGTCCACGTTCTCCTGCCGGTGAGCGGTGACGAGGAAGTATTCGTGGGGCTCGAGGTCGAGGTCTTTGAGAACGTTGCCTTTTTTCCTTGATATGTCGAGGTTCTGATATATCGCATCGACGACGGTGTTGCCGGTCACGCAGACCTTCCGGTCTGCAATCCCCTCCCGTAAGAGGTTCTCCCGGGCATTCTCCGTCGGGGCAAAGAGGTAGTCCGAGATGTGGTCGGTGAGCACCCGGTTGATCTCCTCCGGCATCCAGCGATTGAAACTCCGGAGACCCGCTTCGATGTGCCCCACCCGCACATGCAGTTTCGATGCCGCGAGAGCCCCGGCCATGACTGTGTTCGTGTCCCCCTGCACCAGGACGATGTCGGGTGACTCCTTCACCAGGACGTCCTCGACGCCGGTCATGATCTTCGCCGTCTGGCCGGCATGAGTCCCGGAACCCACGTCGAGGCTGTAGTCCGGATCCGGAAGTTCAAGCTCCTCGAAGAAGAGCCGGTCCATTTCGTAGGAGTAGTGCTGCCCGGTATGAAGGATAAAGTAGTCAAGACCCCTGCGCTTGCACTCCCTGATGACGGGAGACATCTTGATGATCTCCGGCCGCGTGCCAAGTATCACTCCGATCATTCTGCACCTCTCCTCTGCATCGTATCTTTCACTCCTGTTCACTCCCGCATTCTTGCAATAAGGGAAAGCATCAGGCCCAGCATGAGTGCGATGGCTCCCGGGATCAGGAAGAGCGATGCAAGCATGCCCTGCTCGATCGGGACGAGACCGGTCTCACTAAATCCCTGAAGGAACCGAAGCAGGAGAAAGATACCGGCAAGCATCGCGGCGAGCCCGGGCAGGCCGATGTGCAGGAGAGGTTTTCTCTCCACTGTGAGCCAGAATATCGATCCGAGCACCTCCATTCCGTGAGATAAGGGGTCTTTTGTGGATGTGTCAAAATCGCCGTATCTGCAGTTGATCGGCGTCTCCCCGATGCGCAGGTGCTTCTCCTGGGCTATCTGGAGCATCTCCGATTCGGTCGAAAAATCATCCTTTCGGAGCGTACCGAGCATCGACTCCATGGTCTTCCTGTTCAGCGCCCTAAAGCCGCACTGTGAGTCGGTTATCGAACTGCCGGTGCTGGAGGCGACATCAAGTACTGCCCGTCCGAACCGCCGGTAAAAGGGCATCTGGCCGAAGGTCCTAAAGCCGATGACGAGGTCGGCGGTATCGGCGAGGATCGGCTCAACCAGAAGGGGTATCTCCCCGGGGTTGTGCTGGCCGTCGCCATCCATGAAGACCAGGCAGTCGTAGTTGTGATCGACCGCATATCGCAGAGCGCTCTTGATCCCCTGTCCCTTCCCCTTCCGGGCTCCGTGCGAGATGACGGTCGCCCCGGCATCCCGGGCAACCTTCGCGGTGCTGTCCGTACACCCGTCATCTATCACCAGGACCTCGTCGACATGCTGCCGGGCCCGGAGAACGACCGAACCGATCGCAACCTCCTCGTCGAAACAGGGGATCGCTGCAAGTGTCCTCATCCTGCTCGACCGGCGGGGCGGGATGGTGACAGCCTCGGTGGTCTCACTCACCATCCGCCGGTTTCCAGGGGCCGCCGGCGTTCGTAATGGGTTGACCTGCTCCTGGACCTCACAGTGGAAGGCCGGGATATCTATCGGGCTCTCCTTTCCGATACTCCGGGGTACATGTCGTTCTATCCATCTGTCTCTCTCTGCATCTATGTACTGTGGCAATGGCACAGTCGTTTCTGCGGCGAACCACCCCTCTAGATGAGCTGGTGACCTCGCCCGAACTGGATCCTTGTCGTACATCCACTTTCCCCTCTTGACGTACTGGAACGGGACTGTGCTGGCATATATTAATAGGTTATTATTAAACATTACTTCTTAACTAATTTTAAAATAAACAATATGTTGTTGACCGGGGTGCCCCTAAAACTGCATCGTGATAATTAAACGTTCCGGCTCAGGGAGGGGGGTTTATTGTCATGTAGTATGAAAGGGTGGAACATCTGCAGGCCAGGACTGCGGCAGTGTTCGGTTTTATCGGGTATCGCTATCCGGAAAGGTTAAGTGCGACGGCCCCGGATGGTGGGCAGAAAGCCCGATGTTCCATGCCGCACCGCTTTTGGAAGATCCATTGCCTGTGGTCTGATCCTTTCAAAACAGCGACAATGAGAAGGGTCTGTTTCCCGATCCTCTCTGCATCACATTGCCGTATTGGGAAGTATTATATCTTTGATGTATCCGGCCACTGGTTCCCCGGCGCCAGGCGTGCGGAGATCTCCGCCATGAGGGCGTGGTAGCGGTGGCGGTCCGCAAGGTGCCGGCGACTCTTCTCATCGATCGGGAGAGGCGTAAAGGGGATCTCGTAGCCGATATCCCAGAGGACCAGTCCCTCGGGAGGAGCCGCGGGGATTCTCTGCTCCGCCGGTCCTGTAAGGAGCCGTGCGATCTCCCCGGCGCCGGCCTCGCCCCTCCCCACCCGTTCAAGCGCTGTCGCCATGCACCGGACCATATTCCAGAGGAAACTCTCCCCCGTCACCTCAAAGACGACGAACGGGCCGTCTTCAAAGACCCGTGCTGCAAGAATCCTTCTCTCCGGGTTCCGGTCGCCGACGCGGGCGAACGACGAGAAGTCGTGCCGCCCGAGAAACTCCTGTGCCGCTTCATGCATGGCGGCAGCGTCGCCGGGGGCCAAGAAGTAGTAACGGTAGGTCCTCGATGCGGCGCTGTACCGGGGGTGGAACCCGTCCGGCACCCCGGCCCACGCCGTACACCATATGTCGGCCGGGAGCACCTGGTTCAGTGCCCCGACCGCCCGATCCGGCTTATCGGTCCGAAACGAGCAGACCTGACCCCGGGCATGCACCCCGCGATCGGTGCGGCCGGCGGTGACAAAGTTTGCCTCCCGCCAGTCGTCGAAGAGGCAGAGGCGCCTGCAGGCCGCGACGAGTTCGCCCTCCACGGTGCGGAGCCCGGGCTGCATCTGCGAGCCGAAGAAGCGATCCCCGAAGTACGAGAAGCGGAACGCCAGGTTCATCGATGTACCGTCCGCCGTATCCTGCGTAGAGCGCCCTTGATTGACTGGCGGGTGTAGGTATGGAGCGGGGTCATCCTTCCTCCCGCCATCGTTCGCCCTTCCCGGATCGCGGAGAGGATGGAGGCCACATCCGGCTCGGCCGTGACATACGTGACCCCGAACCCGACGTAGCGGGCGTTGTGGGCGTCGCTCCCGGCAACGCCGGGTTTTCCGAATGTCCGTGCAATGACTGCGGCCTTCCTGTTTGCCGACCCGGTGATGTAGCGGCTGTTGAAGACCTCCACCGCATCCACTGCCCCGATACCGGCCGCGAGTCTCCTCCCGACGCCGTGGCGCCAGCGGTGGTAGGGGTGCGGGAGGATCAGGAGAGCGCCCCGGGCACGGGCCAGGGCGACGGTGTCGAAGAAGTCAAGCCCTACCGGTAGGGGCTCCGTGACCCCGAGAGCGAGCAGGTGACCCTGTCTTGTCGATATCTCGGTGCCCGGGATCACGGTCACGGAGGTGTCGCACTGCAGGGCGTAGAGGGCACCTTCCACCGTGTCGTGATCGGTGATCGCGACGGCATCCAGGCCGACCGCCTCCGCCCGCCGGAGAATTTCCTCCACACTGCTCTCTCCGTCCCTGGAGAACCTTGTGTGGACATGCAGATCGCACCGCAGCATGAGATCAGATTATTTGTCATCCTCTGAATAATAAGTGAAGTGTTATGCGCATTCTCCTCCCGACCGGATCGGCAACGGTCGCAATCGTGAAGGCGGCGGCTGAGCGGTTCAGCGACCGCTACGAGATAGATGTGGCGGTCACCGGCGATATCGCGTCGTTTCTTGCTCCCGGCGAACTCCAGAGGCTGCTTGGCGGCGGCAACTACGATATGGCGATCGTCTCCGGGATGTGCACCGCATCCTTTGCCGACGTCGAGCGCGAGGCCGGCGTCCCGGTCTACCGGGGCCCGCGGCATGCGGCCGACCTCCCGCTGATCCTTTCGGTGCTCGATCGCGTCCGGCTCTCAACGACCGTCCCCGCCGACGAATTCCTCGCAGAAACGCGTCGCGAAGAGGCCTGCCGGCAGGTGGTGCTCCGGGAAGCGGAGGCGGAGGCGGACTTCATCGTCCGGGACACAAAGATCGGCGGGGGTTCGAGGATGAAGGTGCTCGCGGAGATCATGGACGCGCATAAGCGCGACGATCTCCTCACCGATGTCCGGCAGTTCTTTGCCGACGGGGCCGACATCGTGGACCTGGGATTCGGGTTCGACGCGACTCCCGACGACGTGAGGAGGTGTTTCGCGGCCCTCGCGGAAGTTCGCGGCCCGCTGGCGGTCGACACTCAGAACCCTCTCCTCATCGCGGCGGCGCTCTTCCGCGCCGACCTGGTGCTCTCCCTGCACGAGGGAAACATCCCGCTCGTCGGGCAGGCGGTGGCGGATGCCGGGGCGGCCGCGGTCGTGGTGCCGCATGAACGGACGCTTCCAGAGAATCTCGCGGCGGCAGAGGAAGCCGGGATCTCCTGCCTGATCGCCGACCCCCTCCTCCAGCCGGTGGGGTCCGGACTCGTCGGTTCGCTCTCCGGATTCTCGGAGGTTTCCCGCCCGCTCTTCTTCGGGGCAGGCAACGTCGTGGAACTGCTGGACGCCGACTCTCCCGGGGCGAACGCGCTCCTCGCGGGGATGGCGCACGAGGCCGGGGCCGCCGTCGTCTTCACGAGCGAACACAGCGACAAGACCCGGGGATCGGTGGCGGAGATGCGGCGGGCAACCGATATGATGGCGCTGATGACTGCCCGCCCGTATCCCAAAGACCTGGGGCTCGACCTCCTGATCCTGAAGGAGAAACGGCGGCGGCGCGAACCTCCGCTGGAGTACGACAGTATCACGGATGCGTATCCCCCCCCGGCCGAGATCACCTACGACCCGCTCGGGTGCATCCGCATCGGCATCGAAGGGGACTGTATCGTCGCGGTCCACCGGGGCCGTGCCGTGCGGGGGAGGCGCTGGGAAGACGTCTTTTACACGCTTCTCGAGGAAGGGAGCCTCTCGCGGCTCGACCATGCCGCCTACCTTGGAAAAGAACTCTTCAAGGCGGAACTCGCCATCCGGTACAAGAGGAGTTTCGAGCAGGACGGGCCGTTCTGAGTGGCCTGCTCCCGCAGATTCTCTTGATAGGGAGTGCAGGCGCCGGTTCGGGGATTTGATCTTTTGGAAATATAATAATACTTATATAATTGTGCGGTTATTTCCCTGTCCGTGGCAGCGGCGAGCGGTGCCGAACTGTTCGGGCGGGTATTCCCTGTACCGTGGACCCTCGGGGATCAGAAGTGTGCTCAGGGTCTGCATTCAGGATGCCGGTCGCTCTCCCTGCCAGGGTTCATATGCGTGGTGAAGCAGCATGAGAAGAAGTTCAACCATACTCGGGCTCGTAGCAGCCCTGGCCATCGGTCTCGTTGCCCTACCGGTTCTCGCGGTAACTGCCGACGTTGATATACGCAACGGGTCGTATATTCCCGCCTCGCTGACGGTCGAGGACAATACGACGGTAATCTGGACGAATTATGATGAGGTGAGTCACACTGTCACCAGCACGGGAGGAATCTTCGACTCCGGACCGATAGAGCGGAACGAGACATTCAACTACACGTTCGCCGATACGGGGACCTACCCGTACGGCTGTACGCTCAACGCCTCGACGCAGCGGACGCCCATGCAGGGGGTCGTCATCGTCGTCCCGGAGGGGATGATGGTCGGGGACGAGAACGCGACCCCCGGGGAGGAGGCGGCGAACATGACGCTGATCGACCTGGTCGCGGCGGATGAAAACCTGACTGCCTTTGCGGATGCTATCGAACAGGCCGGACTCGCACAGACGGTGCTCGCCTCCGGGGGGCCGTATACGGTCTTTGCCCCGGACAATGCCGCCTTTGAGGCTCTCGGCAACGAGACCCTCGCCGGGCTCTCGAACGACACGGAGATGCTGGACGCCCTGCTCATGCACCACGTGGTGAGAGGGAACTACACCGTAGAAGACCTGATGGCGGAGGCAAACGCCACCGGGAACGAGACGGTTCTTGAGACACTCACGGGCGACAACCTTACTGTCGAGGCGGCGGACGGCAACCTCACCGTAGAGAACGCTACAATCGTCGCATCCGACATCACCGCCGACAACGGCATCGTCCACATCATCGACACGGTTCTCGTGCCGCCGGGTCTCGTGCCGCCGGAGAACGTAACCCCGGCGCCTACGGAGAACGTGACTCCGACTGCTGAGGCGAACGTCACCATCACGTCGCCGGAGGAGGGCGCCGACGTCACTGCCGGGAACGTCACGGTGAGCGTGAACGTCACGAATTTCACACTGATCGAGCCCACCGGACAGCTGAACGCGCCGGGCGAAGGCCACCTGCATTATTACCTGGATGCCCCGGTGCCGACGAACGCGAGCGCTCCCGCCATCCCGGAAACCGGCGGCTACATTGTCTCTGCAAACACCTCCTACACCTGGGAGAACGTGACGGCGGGCGAGCACAACCTCTCGGTCCAGCTGG